>NZ_VOZB01000003.1:0-398395 GCF_013420005.1 Acinetobacter sp. YH12040 | reverse complement strand
TGGAAATTTGAGAGGATCTGCTCCTAGTACGAGAGGACCAGAGTGGACGAACCTCTGGTGTACCGGTTGTGACGCCAGTCGCATCGCCGGGTAGCTATGTTCGGAAGGGATAACCGCTGAAAGCATCTAAGCGGGAAGCCTACCTCAAGATAAGATTTCCCTTGGACTTTATGTCCACTAAAGAGCCGTTGAAGACTACGACGTTGATAGGTTGGATGTGGAAGTGCGGTGACGCATGAAGCTGACCAATACTAATTGCTCGTGAGGCTTGACTATACAACACCCAAACAGTTGTATGTAAAGCATCAATTGATTCACATATAATCAATCAAACTTGATTTAGTTGAAAAGCTAGATAAAATGAACACCTTAAATTAACTCAAGTACTTCTGTTAATAACTCATTTGGTAGAAAACTTAGCACGAAGAGCACTGCTCTGAGATTAGACTAAGCAAGTATCCATAACAGTTGTGCTGGCGACAATAGCAAGAGTGAACCACCTGATCCCTTCCCGAACTCAGAAGTGAAACCTCTTAGCGCTGATGGTAGTGTGGGGTTACCCATGTGAGAGTAAGTCATCGCCAGCTCATTATTCGAAAACACCCCCTGATACGTCAGGGGGTGTTTTTTTATGCACGAAGAAAAAGGGAAAGTTATCAAAATAGAAAATAATAAGAGAAGCAAATTCAAAAAATAAGAAAACGAGAGATATTTAAAGAAAATAAAACTAAAATGCTCATACATCCATCTATATCATTTTAAAATCTTTTGCTAATGAAAATGTGTAATAAATCAATATAATAAAATCATTTATCTCTTTAATTGTATATATCACCAATAGTAGTCCACTAATTCCAATTAAGAGTAGTCCACCGATTCCAATTAAGAATAGTCCACCGATTCCTGATTAATAGTTCTAGAGAAATCTCTAGATCCAAATTACATCTAAGAATAGCTACATAACTCCTAGATCAACAATATGCTTGTTCAATCTTTCAATACATAGGAATTCAGATTTATTTGCATTCATCTCTTTAAACACGTTATTTTCTGATTTTACTCTTATAGGCATATCTACTAAATAGCATAGATTTTCAGCTCGTGTGATCGCAACATAGTGTAAATTTTTATCCCCTTCTAAATCGCTAAAAGTCCATTGACCTTGTTTCTTTGTTTTACGTGGCAATACCCATTGTTCCAAACCAAGGTGGATAACAACTTTAAACTCCAAACCTTTTGACTTATGAATTGACATTATTTGTAATTCATTTTTATTATGTGGTTTATATTTTTTCAACAAGAATTCATCATTAAAAATATTTTTTGTTGCCAAAATAAAATTTTCACAATCACCTTTATAATTAGTTTTATTAATTAAGCCTTTAATTATTTCACAAATTTCATCAGTATCATTTTCAGTTCTTATTTTTTTAACTTCAACCTTAAAATCATTTAATTTAATATTAATAAACCTAGACTTATAGTTCTCATATATTGAGTAACTTGAATAATTCTTACAAAATTTATATAAAATCAAATCAGAACATAACTGTGCAATATAATGATTCATACTATCAAGAGGATCATCTTCGTAAATTCTATAACTATGACGCGTATTCAAAGCATAATGCTGAACCGTTGCATTATTAGCTGCTAATATCACAAAATCTGAAAAATCAAAATTATTCTCATCTTTAATTTTTTGTATAAAATCATCTAACTTAGCGTATCTATGTTTTCCTGAATTATTTATATGCAATCCAAATATGTTTTTTTTATCAATTTCTTCTAGATCTATACCTTTTAAAAAAGCTCTAGCATATAAATCAATAGATGGGTCACATCTATGGTTTTGATCAATAGCATATTCTTTAAAATCGTGCTCATTTACAAGCGAAGTTAAATTTTCAGGAATAGCATCACGCCATCTGTAAATTGACTGATCAATATCTCCTACCGCTGTAAATTTCAACCCTAGTTTTAAAATTTCTAGAAAAACTAGATGTTGTCCTGATGAAGTATCTTGATATTCATCTACAAACAAGTATTTATATCGAGATGATATGTATCTTCTACAGACTGATGAATTTTTAAGTACAAACAAAGCTAAAGGTGTTACTGTTCTTTGCCATATTTTTCCACTTAAAAATAATCCCTTAAAAGCATTATCATTTTCTATATCTTTTAAATATATTTCTCCATTCGCAAACTCTTGTACAAATGGAATAGATTCTTCTTCCGATAAAATACTTACGATCTCAATATCATCGTTCTCATTGCCCCATAGCTTTGGCAAAAAAGGTCTAATAATTTCATTGATCAGAAAGCCATCTATAGTACCTAGATAATTGAGATTTGAACTTATCGTCTTCTTTTGAAATTTTCTTCTCAACTCTTCACTAGATTTTCTGGTGAAAGATAATCCTATTATTCCATTATGTCTTTTTAACTTTTCACAACATAAACTCATTTTATTAATAAGAACGGTAGTCTTTCCACTCCCTGGACACGCCATGATTACCGAATTATTTTCAATATCTTGAATTGCTTTTATTTGATCATTCGTCAACTTCATAACAAGACCACTTCTTTGGCAGTTTCAGAGTTCGTATTAATAAGAACTGGAGATTCAGTGTCAGTGTCAGATTGTTTTAATAATAAATTTATTAAGTACCTAATCGGCTTACCAAAATCACTTTCATAAATTTTTTCAAAGCCTTTCTTTTCTAATTTAGCCATTAATATTTGCATATTTAGGGCTTTGCTTTTTTTGAGAAAATCTACTGCACTATTATTATTTTTTTTACCTAATGCCTTCTTAATTTCTTCAGAAGCAACACTTACTAAATCACACTCTAAATCTATATTAGACATAAATATGCCATGTGCATTTATCGTCTTTTCAAAGGCTTTCCACCGTTTATCACCCAAAATATTAACTCTATTTAAAGGGTAAAGACTATGCTTCCATTTTTCGGAATCTCTATTTAATATTCCATAGCATCTATTAACTCCTAGATATTGCCATTTTATACATTTTTCATCTGTATAATTAATTTCAATTTTCTTATATACATAGCAAGGATTTAAAGAGTCATTTTTATTAAAACCATGAACTTTGCAATTCATTTCTACAGTACTAATATCATTATCAGTTCTTAATGAAAATGGTATTTCTAGAGCTCTTAAAACGGCTGCAAATACTTTAAATTGAATTCCTCCAACTGCAAAAACGGATAAATTGTAGTAATCAATATCAACTTTATTTTTAAGCAACAGTTCCTTATATAGAATTTCTTCAGATGGGCCCTCAACTAAAAAAACACCACTTGAAAAAAATGCTTCTGCAGGGATAATGCTCATCCTATAACCTAATTCTTCCCATGCTTTTTCTAGTTCTTTTGTACAACCATTACTGGCCGCAATTGTAGAGAAATCTTTCTTAAATAATCTAATAATAGAACTTGGCGAAAAACTTGAGGCTATTTGCGGAGAGTGTGTTGTTATTAAACATTGACTTTGTAATTCTGAAGATAAATAACTAGCTAATTTTCTTTGTTGATGTGGGTGTAAATGTGCCTCTGGCTCCTCAACAACATAAAACACTACTTCATCATTTGAATCGTGTTCAAATTCGCTCAGTGCCTTCCATAAAGCAATTAAAATTTGATTATTACGTCCATCACCACCCAACATAACATTTGAGCCACCGCTCATTGCCCCTAATTGTAATTTATTAATAAAATCATCCACTTCTATACCACTAGCATTTAGTTTTACATCATAATCATCATGGGCATAAGCTAATTTCTTTAATTCTAAATTAACTTCTTGAGTAGCAGTTTTTACATATTCTAATTGTGCAACTTTATCGTCTAGGTCAACCAATTGCTTAGAAATTTCTAGTACGTTTTCTCGATCAAGCTTTTCTTGTTCTTCAGTAATCTTTGTTTTGGAGATCCTAAGTAATTGTTTTTTCTCTTTAGCAATAAATTTGCTTAAATCTCTTTGGGAAGAAATATACTTTAAATTGATATATTTTAAATAATAACGACTTTGAATTTCAGATAAGTCTGTCTCATTTTGACCAAGATATAATTTATAATCTAGATTTTCTTTAGAAGCCATGTATTTAAAAACACATTCTCCATCATCACTTACGTGTTCTTTCAAAATGGATAATGCAGCTTCTTCTTTAATATCAAAGAATTTAATTATGATTTCTAAATTTTCAGACTGGACACCACCCTGTACATGAAAATCCAACTCTGATGGCTCTATATCCAATTCAGAAAGACTTCTGTCTAACATGAGGCGTAATGCATAAATGAGATTAGTTTTACCAACATCATTTTCACCAATAATTAAAGTGTTATTATTAAAATTTATTGTCGCATCTTTATAATTTCTAAAACCTTTTAGAATTACTTTATCAATTTTCATCATTTTACCCTTAATTATTACGCCACCGCTTCATTAAATGCTTCAACAACCCCAAATATGTTGTCAGCATCTGCTTCGCTAAACACACCGTCAATTCCTTCATAGTGGATTTGATTGAAAGGTGGTTCATAAAGTTGTGCCGCATCCAGTACACCGTTTTGAGTCAAATGCTCAATTAGCATTTCCACAAAACGTATTTGTTTCTCGTTATACGTTGAGCCTTGCAAATACTTAGAAAAAGCTTCCTGAACCGCCTGACGCTCTAATCCGACCAGAGAACGAATGAAGAGAGGTAAGGATTTTTCAGTCCCAAAACATTCTTCAAATTTATCTCGGCTTTCAACTTCTTGCGCTTCAAAAACAAAGCGTTCTAACTCACTTAAATCAGTCGGTGTAAGAGTCAAACCACGTTTTAACTTTGCAATAGTAATATGATTTTCATTCGCTTTGATGAAACTTTCTACACGCTTACGGTACTGTGCAAGATTGACACCACTTGATACGACAGGAATATCAACCGCTTGCATATCTCCAATTTCATCATCAAGCATGGAATACACAATAGTCGATGTGGATTTTTCAATCAGTTTCACCAAGCCACGAATACGTTTACGCATCGCCTCAAGCATGGGCAAGGTAATGGCTTTCCAATATTCAACGGTTTGAATGTCTTGAATTAGCGCAATCTGTTCTGCAACAACAGGAATATTTTCTTTGCTTTCCAGTTTAGAAGCAATTTCAATCACTCGATTGGCATAACTCTGAATCGCTGTATTGTTCTGTTCCAACACAGCTAGTTCAAGGTTATAACACAACATATCAAACAGTTTGGCCTCTAAGGTTTCAGGCTCAAGTTGATTCGGTAGTTTAGAGATATGTTCTCGTAATGTTCCTATCGCAAGGTCATCTAAGTTGTTCCAAGCATCATCATTTTTGAAGTGTTCAACATGCTCAAGTTCAGACTTCACAATGAAGTTCTCATTGTTCATCGACTTCACTTCATTCTGCAAACTCTGACGCATATCTTGCTGCACAGCTTTCAATTCATCTGTTTCATCGTCCTTCGCATTCAGTAAACTCAGGATATTTAAACGTGCTTTAAACAAGCGTTGTCCGAGTGGTTCTGTGGTCGATACAGGCGCACCATCAGGGTTTTCATTGAAGTATTCAAAATTCGAGCAGTAGTCGAAAATAAAGAATTCTTTTTTATGTTCATCAGGGGCGAATAGATCTTCACAGAGGCGTGTGCCACGCCCAATCATCTGCATAAACTTCACTTTAGAACGTACAGCTTTAAAGAATACTAAGTTGACCACTTCAGGTACATCAATGCCTGTATCGAGCATATCCACTGAAATCGCAATCTGTGGCTCAGGTAAATCTTTCTTGCTAAAGTCATCAATTAAGCTTTGTGGATACTTAGTGGCATGGGTAATGACACGGGCAAACTTGCCATCATATTGCGGATAGTTTTCATTGAAGCGATCAGCAATAAACTGGGCATGTTTTTGATTGACGGCAAAGATAATTGTTTTACCCAGACGATCACCGCCTTCGGTTTTAATACCATTTTCCATCAAGTGCTTGAGCATTAAATCAATCGTGCCTGTATTAAACAGCTCTTTATTAATCTTGGATGCTGAAACTTCTTCAGGCGCATCTTCATCGCCCCAATTTAGACTATCCCAATGTTGTTTTTCTTCTTCGGAAAGTTCGTCATATTTCACGCCTTCACGCATAAATTTAAGCGGTACAGAATAGGCTTTGGGTGGTACGAGATAACCATCAGCAATGGCTTGGTCAAGATCATAGTAATCGGTTGGGACACCGCTTTCTAAGCCAAACAGTGCGTAGGTATCACGGTCAACTTCATCTCGTGGCGTTGCGGTTAAACCGACAAGTAAACTATCGAAGTATTTAAAAATCTCACCAAATTTTTGGTAAACGCTACGGTGTGCCTCATCAACAATAATCAGGTCGAACATGCCTGTACCGAATTGGCGTGTACCATCGGCATTTTTTTCGTCTATCAAGCCGATCATGGTTTGATAGGTAGAGAAATAGACTCGACCGACTTGGTCTTTATCTTCAAGCAAATTGACGAATGAGGCATCTTTTAAATTGGCTTTAAAGGCATTGTGCGCTTGATTGACCAATGAAGTACGGTCAGCAAGGAATAAGGCTTTTTGCACCACATTGGCTTTCATCAACACATCAACCAATGCAATGGCGGTACGTGTTTTACCTGTACCTGTTGCCATGATTAGTAAGCCTGCACGTTCTTTACGTTGATAGGCTGCAAGCATGGCTTTGATGGCACGAGTTTGGTAGTAACGCTCGACAATAGCTGTATTGATCGGAAAGCTGCTTAAATCAGGGTTGTTCTTACGTCTTTCGATCAGACGCTTGAGTTCTGCCTGCGTATAAAAACCATGTACTAAGCGTGGTGGGCCACCTTGCACATCATTCCAAATTCGGGTTTTGTAGCCATTGGTATAGAATATGACAGGGCGTTGTCCTGTTTGTTGCTCTAAACAGTCTGCATAGAGTTTGGCTTGTTGTTGTCCAATATCAGGGTCGGTCGATGTGCGTTTGGCTTCAACCACCGCCAAAGGCAAGCCATTGGCATCATACAGCACATAATCCACTGCACCTTTACCCGATGGACTTGGCATACCTGTTACAGCAACTTCCTCTCGAACCGATGTACCTATTTCCCAGCCTGCTTCTTCAAGCATGAGGTCAATTTTAAGTTTTCGAGTTTCGTCTTCTTTATAATCGGTAGGGTCTTCGATTTTGCTGTTGGCAATCTTGGCTTGTTCAACGTCTGCACGTTTTTGTGCAAGTTCAGCATCTATATTTGCAAGTAATTTTTCACGCTCTTCTAAACTTGCGGACAGTTCAAATAATTTTTGTTCACGTTCCCGTAAAGCTTTATGTTGTTCAGCAAACTGTTTTTCTTTAGCTTTTGTTTCTTTTTGTAGTTGTTCTTGGTTGGCGGTGATTTGCTGAGTATTGTCAGCATTTGGTATTAGTTTTGGGTTAAATAAAATCGACTGTGAACGATCTTTTGATGGTGAACCATAGTTGCGTTCAAACCAAACATACATCAGGAATAAATGGCTGATGTGCTTGACGGTTTCTTCGGTGGTGAGTTGTTTGAACTTTTTCCCATGTACGGCACTGTTGCCGACCATGCGGATATTATCCATTTTGTCCCAAATATAGGGTGGAATCAGGTCTTTAAATTTTAGATCATTAAGTAGGTTGTGTAGTGAAGCATCATAGGGTTGGGTCAGTTTTTTATCGTATTGATACAGCCACAGTACAAGGTTTTCAAGCGATGTACGAGCTGCTGCAAGGGCAAATTGTGGGGATATATACGTGAGCTTTTCGGCTTCTTTAGCCGTAGCTGCCAAGCTTTTAAATTCAGGTTCTAAAAACTGAAAGTTGCTCATGTATATATTCCCTCATATTTTAAAATTAAATGTTATAAAGTGCCGTTAAATGCTTGGTTTTGTAATGAACTAAATAACTGATTTTGTATATTTAGTTGTTTATAAAGATTTTGCTTTTGATCTTCGATCTTAAGAGCAATTTTAGCCCATACTTTTTGAAGTTCTAAAGGCGGTACACCTATTACTAAGTTATTCAAAAATTCTAAATTCACCCCTGTCTGACCTGCTGAGCGTTGTGAGTTTGCAATGACTAGTTGCTGAATAGATTGAACAGCTAAAAGATAAAATAAAAAATCATTATCTAACTCTGCTTTTGGTTCAGCTTTCATTAAGGCTACATTGTATGCGCCTTCTAACCCTCTTAAAATCTGAAAAACAGGTGGACCATATCGACCAATCATCACGTCATTACGCTTGAAAAACCTACGAGCTGAATCTTTAGGTATAAATGTAAGATACTTATCGGTTCTAAAATCCCTGATTTGAACTAATCGAACATAGCCCTCTTTGCAAGTATCAGAAAATATACTTTTAGGTGGTTGTGAGCCGCCAGTAAATTTAATAATTGATTTAAAATCTTTTAGCGGAAAACCTTTCGTATTTTGAATAGGATCACCAAAATAATCATAAAAAGTTGATTGCAACAGCTGATCTAACTTTTCAATCGCTTGCTGACGTTTTTGGCGTAACTCATCCGCTTGATCTAAAATAGCAGCAATTCGGCGTTGTTCTGAAAGTGGTGGGAGTGGAACCAAAAACTTTTTAAAATCGTTTGCAGATAAATTGGGTTGCGCAGCACCATTTTGATAGTTATCTAACTCTTTTGTACACAGAGAACTTGCCAAATAATGCTTCAAATATTCAACATCAACTTTGTCATTTCCTCGCAAAATAACTAAAGAAGATGCTAAAGCTCCTTTATTATCATCACGGATTACAGCGAATTTACCAACAGAACCTCTTAAACAAAACAAAATGTCATTTTTTTGAATCTTGCCACTACTTAAACGATCATAAGCTTCTTCAGATATATAGTTAAATTTTGAAGAATCTAATACCCATTCATCTGATAAACATCCAGCATTTATAAATGGAATTCCTGCATCCACAAATGAATCTTTAGACGGATAGTTTTTCCCTCTATCACCATTAATGAATTTTGCTAATTGACCTAACGGAATTAAAGGATAGCTCACTTTAGCATCTCCTTAAGCGCCGCCATTCCTTTTAAAATATCCTGCTCAAGCACTTCCAAATCCGCCAAAATTTTATTTGGTGCTTCATATTCCACTTGCTCATACACCACTTCTTTATAACGGTTAATCGACAAGTCATAACCATTGGCAGCAATATCGGCTTTATCTACCAAGAAACTTTGCTCAGTCGCTTTACGGTCTTTTTCACCCTCTAAATTTTTAAAACGAGCAATAATGTCAGGAATGTTGTTATTTTCATGCTTAGATGCATCTAGCTCGTTACGCTTATCATCAAGCGAATAACCATCCGCCTGCATATCATAAAACCAAACTTTGTCCGTACCGCCCGACATGGTTTTGGTGAAAATCATAATGGCAGTTGAAACCCCAGCATAAGGCTTAAATACACCAGATGGCATCGAAATAATGGCTTCAAGCTTTTGTTCTTCTACAATCTTTTGACGCAAATCCTTATGCGCTTTCGATGAACCAAATAACACGCCATCAGGCACAATCACCGCAGCACGACCGCCAGTTTTTAACAAACGTAAAAACAAGGCTAAAAATAACAATTCGGTCTTTTTGGTTTTGACTACGGCTTGAATGTTCTTGGCACAGCTTTCATTGTCCAAACTGCCTGCAAATGGAGGATTGGCAAGGATCAGACTGTATTTTTCCGCAATATGTGAATGTGCTTCACTTAAAGAATCACGGTTTTCAATTCGTGGGTTTTCAACACCGTGCAGCATCATATTCATCGAACCAATACGAAGCATGGTGCTGTCAAAGTCATAACCAAAGAAAGTTTCTTCACTGAAACGCTTAGCTGCTTCAGGATTGGCAAAAATCTCTGTACTGTGATGATCGTTTAAATACTCACTTGCAGCGACTAAAAAGCCTGCTGTACCACAGGCAGGGTCACAAATGGTATCTGTTGGTTTAGGCTGCATCAGCTCCACAATCATCTTGATGATATGGCGAGGCGTACGGAACTGACCGTTTTGACCTGCTGAAGCGATCTTACCGAGCATGTATTCGTAAATATCGCCTTTGGTGTCTTTATCATCCATTGGTACATCGGCAACCAAATCCACCACTTTGGTTAACAGTGCAGGCGTAGGAATGGTAAAACGTGCATCCTTCATATGATGGCTGTAGGTGGTTTCGTCTTCTGCACCTAAGTTTTTAATGAAAGGAAAGACTTCATTGGCAACGGTATTATATAAAGTTGCAGCATCGCCTAAAGTAATAAACTTTGACCAACGAAGATGATCTTGCTCAGGCGTAAAAATTGGATGTTCTACAGCAGTTTTTAAGCGGTTAGCTTTCTTTTCTTTCGTAATCTGAATTTCATCGAGTCGGCGAATAAATAGCAAATAAGTCATTTGCTCCATGACTTCTAAAGGATTGGAAATACCGCCACTCCAAAATGCGTTCCAAATCTGGTCAATTTTGCTTTTAATTTCGCCTGTAATCACGTAGATGACTCTCAAATTTCTTTGTATCTATTGTGTTGGATTTAAGGGGGAAAAGCTATGGGGAAATAAAGAGGGGCGACAGTTTTTGCCGTTTGATTTAGGTTGCAGTCTAAAGCTCTAATTTTTTTCTACGCATGTATAAAGTTCATTTTCTACAAGTATTTGATCGTACTTACACCCAGCAAGTTGAATATTTTCTATAGCACTCAGTATAGCAGTATGAAGGTTTTCCGCTGCTCTCATAAATTCTAAATATAGATTGTCATTAATCGAACATAGTAAGGCATCATTACAACCTGATTCAAATAAGCGATCTTCGACACACTTATCCGTAGTATTTAAATCAGTAACATAAATTGTGAAACCGAATTTTTTATGGATGTCTATGATTAAATCCTCAATAATCTGGTTTTTAAATAAAATTGCTTTTAGGCTCATGGTTAGCGTTGGATGAGCTCAACAAATTGTAGACAAGCCACTAAACCATTCATGGTTTCAATTTGTTCAAGGGGAATTCCGCCTGTTACTTGATTTCTAGAGCTAAGAAATAGTTGAATCGTTTCCTGATCACCACCACTTAAATTATATAAAGCTTTAAATAAGCGTATAATTAATAATGCTCTTTCTCCTTGTTGTGAGAAAGGGTCAAGTTGACCTTCTGATCTTAATTTATGTATTTCTAGTTCAGATATACCTAAAATCATAGCTAGTTGAGTTTGAGAAAGATTGAGCTGTTCAGATGCTTTGAAAAATGCTTTTGCTAAAATTCTTTTTTGATCCAATGATTGCCTAGATGATGGTGTATTCATATCAATAACTCATAGCACATTTGCTTTTTCATTTTGCTGGTAAGCGTATAGCTCCAGTAACATAAATTGTAAAATCAAACATTTTACGTCCATAATTAAATCTGCAATTATCTGATTTTAAAATAAGATTGTTTCTTAGCTCATGTCTAGACTAAACTAAATATTTGCCAATGCACATACGGTTAGAATGCTATGTCCTATCAACCTAAAGTCATTATTTCTGATGCTTTTGGAACACTGGTAAAAATCGATCTCCATATCGTAAGTTAATGAAATGGTTGAGAGACAATGGAAGAAAGCCAAACATGCAAGATGCCAGAATCATCATGTCCCATGCTGTAACTATTGAAAAGTTAGCTCTACATTTTGGTCATGTCATACCAATACAACTTTTGGATGAAATAAATGATGATCTTCAGTTTGAACTCAATACAATTGAATTATACAAAGATACGATTTCTACGCTTCAAAACTTAAAAAATAAGGGCTTTAAAATCGCACTGTGCTCCAATTTAGCTATGCCTTACGGTGACAAACTTAAAACACTGCTAGCAAATCATTTTGATGCCATTTTTTTAGTTATGAACTCGGTTATATAAAACCTGAACAACAGATTTATGAAGTTATTCAAGCTCAATTTGGCTGTGAAATGTCGGAAATACTATTCATTGGAGATCATCCAATTTTAGATGTAAAAATGCCTATTTCTCTAGGAATGTCGGCAAAATTAATAGAAAGAAATCGTTCGCAAAACCTTATGGATGTATTGCAAAATTTACTAACAACACCACATGAATGATCATTGGTTCAAATCAACAAAATTTCAGATAGTTATAGCGTTATGGCAGTAACTCCTTCGCATTCACTTCGAGAGCCTTAGCAATTTCATAAAGTTTGCATACAGTAATATTAACCTCTCCACGTTCTATTCGCCCTAAATAACTACGATCAATTTCACAAACGTGAGCAAGGGATTCCTGACTAATCGACTTTTCTTTTCGAAGTGTGCGTATATTTTGTCCTAATGATTTAGATAACTCTGACATTTAGCTCTTTCGCCTAAAAGACAGACTATTAAATTTTGATGCTTACAACTCCACGGACTATAATCCTCATTTTGAAAATTATTTATGATGTCTTCCTACTTACCATTAGGTCTCGAATTTCTCTCAATTTTTGAAAAAAATAAAATTGTAGATTGGCAAGCAAAACATTTTTGGGAAAAAATGCCATTTGATGGTGAATATAATAAAAATATATTTAAAGCTAAGATGTACCGTGGGTTAAATATTTTAGTCCAACATAAATATTTAGAAAAAAGAAAATCATTAAATAATAAAAATGTATATCTCTATACGGGTACGAGTAATATCGAATATTTGATTAATTATCAATACAATAAAGAAATGCAAATTCAATTAGATAAACAAGTATTTGATATTAAAAGCAATATCAAAATTCATGAATATAAGTTGAATTATGTTAATGAGCTTATATCTGAAAAGATCTTGGCAGAAAGACATGTATCAAAATATAAGAAAGAGTTACATAAACAGCTTTTTGAACTTAACTTAAAACTAGATGTCATACATTCAATTTTAAATCAATACAAACTATAACAGCTTATAAATATCGACATAACAAAAAAATATATTTAGTTATTTCAATAATTTAGTTGAAATTAGAGCTTGACTAGCACTCACTTTTTATTCTAAATTTCACTCAAATTTAGTCAGTTTTAGTCACGTATGATCAAGTCTATTCAGGAAGTAAAAGAAGATTTTTCTTCAGCAGGGATCTCGATCGCTGAATGGGCGAGAGATAATCAATTTTCTCCAGATTTAGTCTATAGGATTTTCAAAAACAATAAGATACCGAAACGTGGGGAAAGCCATAAAATCGCTGTGAAGTTAGGAATTAAGGAGCAAAAAGATATGAAATAAAAAGTAAGTTTATATTTTTTATGCAGAAAGTATAAAGACCCATGCGTCAACATGAGTCTTTATAAATTTGTCTTTAACTTGCACGTCCAAGACAAATTTATTCTAAAAGACATTGGTTATATTATCAATGTTTATGGTGCTTTCTGCCTCATTTTTTATTCTGAGGTATAATTATGAACACATCTATTGAAAAAATTAGGCTAGTAATTAGCTATATATTTAGTCATAAAAGCAATCGAGAAATAGCTAAAATTGTAGAAATCTCTCGTGAAACAGTATCAAAAATCAAGTCCTTACTAATTTTGACAGAATTAACTTATGAAGATTTTACTAAACTAAACAATTCAGAATTAGAACAAAAATTAAAAATTAATCGCTCAATAAAACGTATCAAAAAGTCACAACCTGACTGCGAAGCGATATGTAGTGAGTTAGCTACGTATAAAGGACTTACAAAGGCTATTCTTTGGGAAGAATATAGATTGAAAACTCATGGAAATGGTGTTGGATACACACGGTTTTGTGAACTAATAAAACAAGCACAAAAACAAAAAGACATTCCAATGAAGCAAGAATATTATCCGGGTGAAATAGTACAAATTGATTACAGTGGGGATCTTGTAGATATTGACTTATTTAATGGTGATGTAATAAATGCCAATATTTTTGTTGGGGCTTTACCTTTTTCTAGTTTAATTTTTGCTTATGCCACGGAATCACAAAAAACCGAAGATTGGATTCGAGGATGCTCTCAAATGTTTGATAAAATTGATGGTATTCCTCAAACTATTGTTTGTGACAATGCTAAAGCATTAATTACCAAACATAGAAATCGAATCGTTGAAGTTAATCCATATTTTCAAGAATTTTTAGAATTTCATAAAATTAATGTTCTGCCAGCTCGACCACGGAAACCAAGAGATAAAGCAGTCAGTGAAAATGCCGTGAATATTGTACAAAAGCAGATTTTAATGAGAATACGTCATGAAAAATTTACAAGTATAAAGGCTTTGAATGAAAGACTTGAATATATGGTGGATTGTTATAATCATAAAAAAACTAAAACTTTTTCGCAGGGTCGGATGGCTATATTTCTTGAGCATGAAAAAAAATTACTTAGACCCTTACCTTTAATCAAATACAAAGTATTGAATGAATATTCGAAAACAATAGTACCTTCTGATTATCATGTGAAATATTTGAACAATTCTTACTCTGTTCCTCATCAGTATATTAGAGAAAAAGTTGAGCTAAAAATTTTAGATAATCAGCTATATATCTATCAAGATAAAAAACTAATCGCTCAACATACGCTTCTTCAAGGCGAAGGAAAAATCTCTACATTTTATGAACATAAAACGGAGAATCATAGAACTACAGATTATCTATCGAAGGAAAGTATTTTAAATTGGTCCCAATCAATTGGCACTAACACGTTCAATTACTGTAATATGATTATTTGTAAAAACTCAAATTTATACAACAACTTAAATTATTTATTTGATTTCAGAAGTTGGGTTAATAGTAAACAATTCATTGATCGACTTGAACAGGCCTTATGTTATGCCTATAAATTAAAAATAGAAAATTTGGCTAGATTAAAGTCCATTATTGAATCAAGATCATATTTGGAGTTTGATCAACAAGATGTTGTAAAAGAACATAAAAATCTGCGTGGTTCCAGTTATTATAAAGGGGATAAATAAATGTTAAATCCTCATTTATCAACATTACTTGCACAGTTGAAATTGCATGGTTTTACTCAATCATTAGATTCTAATATTGATGCTGTTTATTCAGGTGAAATCAATTTTGAAGAAGCTATGATTGATGCTTGTAAAACCGAGTTGTTAACTCGGGCACGAAAGCTCACTGAACGACTAATACGAAATGCGTATCTAAGATATCCTCATGCTTGTATTGATGAAATTAAGTTTGATATAGAACGTCGTGGCTTATCAAAGCAATTTGTTAATAGATTTTCAGAGTGCACTTGGATTAATTTACATAAGAACATGAGCATACAAGGTCCAACTGGGGTAGGAAAAACATGGCTTGCATGTGCTTTCGCAACTGAAGCATGTAAAAAAGGTTATAAGACTATTTTTTATAGAGCATCTGAGTTTTTTGAAGCATTAGAACAAGCTATAGATCAATCAAATGAAAAGCTTTTTATTAAAAAATTGATTAGATATGATTTACTTATAATTGATGATTTTGGTCTTAGTAATATTCCTCCAAAAATAGAAAGTCTTTTACTAGAATTTATTGATAATTATTCAATATGCGGCAGCTTACTTATTACAAGTCAATTCTCATATGATTTATGGCACACAAAATTCCAAGATCCTACCATTGCTGATGCAATTCTAGATCGAATTATCCATAACTCTTATACACTGGAAATAGATGGTGACTCAATGAGGAAAACTGTAATGCTAGATACAACTACCACTCTTTAAAAGTGGTAGATTTTAAAGTGAAATGGGTGGCAGATTTTGAGTGTGATATACACTTTAATAATATATAGGGTATTTAAGATGTTTTTAAAAAAATTATTAACTATAGTTTTATTTGCATTTGTTTCTTTCAATACTACAGCCGGTGTGTATCAGGATAAACTAAGTGAATGTTTGGTAAATAAAATTTCAGCAGAAGAGAGTCAGAACTTAACGGCTTGGATTTATTTGGCATTTTCAGCACATCCAGAAATTTCTAAATATAGTAAAGTAACGTCCGCTGAGATGCAAAAGATTGATAAAAATATGGCAAATTTATTTCAAGATTTATTTACTAAACGTTGTAATGCTGAAATCAAGGCTGTTACAGAAAATGAAGGAACAAATGCTTTGGGTAAAGCATTTGAACTATTGGGGAATCGTGCAGCTGAGAACCTGATGAAAAATCCAGTTGTTGAAAAACGTATTGCATCATTTGCACAATATTTTGATGAAGATAAAATGCGTGACTCGATGAAATAAATTGAATCGGACTAGGCGAATGTATTTGACAGTTGATATTCGCTTAGTTCATTACTCACTCTTTTTAAGGAATATAATAATTGCCCTAATAATACATTTTTTGATGTTAAGACAACTAATATCATGGGGTGTAGAGGATGAGAGATAGCTGTGAGTAATGCTTTACCATTTTCTGCATCTAATGTAATGGTTTGACAGCCGACTAAATTAATTTCATTAGTAAAAGCTTGAACCATTGCTAAGATCGAACTGCTTACAGCTGCAAGTTTTCCAGAATTTTCAATATTTTTCTTTTCTATAGATTTTAATTCAAAACCATCTGTTGAACATAACATCGTATATTCAACACCGGACACATCAGAAATTAACTCCTTCATGAGTTTATGTGCCTGTTCAATAAGCTGTAGTGGTGCTGAACGTGTTGTACGAATTGCTGTATTCATAATATCTTCATTAGATTGAAAGTTGAACTTCGGCTTTTGCAATAAGTGCTTCTAGAATAAAAAGAATGTCTTTTTTATTTCTAGCATCGATATAAAAAATGGGGTGATGTATCTGTTGTGAATCCTGCCATTCTTTATAAAGTTTGGTGGATTTATACTGCGTACTGTCTAAATGTGTAATCGCGATGATGATGTTTTCATTATTTTCAGAAAAATAATTTAAATAATCATTCAGCTGCTGAATTGGATGGTCATGTGTATGATCAATCAAAATAATTGTACCAATCGCGCCGTTACAAATGGTATTCCATATAAAGTTAAATCTTTCTTGGCCAGGTGTACCATATAAACCAAGTTTAGTACCATCGGCGAGAGTAAGTTCACCGTAATCGATTCCAACAGTAGTCAACATTTTTTGATGCGCATTTTGATCAGTATTAAGCGCTTCTGTACTCAGTACAGGAATATCAGAAATACTTTGAATAGCAGTGGTTTTTCCGGCACCCATCGTTCCGGCAAATACGATCTTGTATTGCTGTAAAATCATAATGAAATTTTAGATTCCTAATTTTTTTCGAAGACTACGGAAAAAACTCTGCAGTGGATTTGAAAATTCTTGAGCTGTTTTTTGGCTATGATATACACTTGCCATGGCCGGTATCTCTTCTATGATTTGAGCTATGTGGCATGCAAATAAATAACGATTAATAAAGTTTTGGCTTAAATGTATTTGTTCAGCAATATATTGAGTAGAACTACCTTCCATAAAAAAAGCGGATATTTTCAATAGTGATTGTCGCTCAGCACAATGTATAGGCTGTGGCCAATGCAAAAGTTTATAGTGGCTTGTGTAATTGGGGGGAGTATCATCTACGTAATCCCAAACAAATTGCCATAATCCATGCTGTAAATTTATTGATTCCAACCCATATTTAAAAGTGACAACTGTATTTGTATCTGCTGAAATGAGTGTGATTTCAGAATTTTGTGTGATTTGTATATTTTGTTCTATCCAAAACTCATTGCTTAAGTTATCAATGAGTGCGATTGGTTTTTGATCTAAAAGCAATAGTTGACGTTGATGTTTATTTAAATCTTTAAAAGCCTGTGAGATCTGGAGTGCATTTAATTTAGGTTTTATGTCTTGAACAACAATAGGATTGGACACATTTACAGGATTAATGTCTCGGAACCTTAACGCAACTGAATGCTCTAACCAATGCTCAAATTGATTGGTATTTGTTAGGGGTAAAAACAGGGTATCGTGTTCGATTTGATTTGCGTTCAATTCATTTTTTTTAAGTTTAAGTATGATTAAATCTTCGTGCTTTATTTTATTTATATTCGGCAGGTCGATAAAGTCTTCATTGATTAATAGGACTTGGAGTTTTGAATCTGCAATGTTTGTCCAATGAATAGTAAAAGTTTCAGATAGCTTATTTGAAATAATAGATTTGATGTCATTGATAACATTTAGATTTAAGCCAAAGACAGAAATATATAATGTGCTATTCACGAAATGGTCCAGAAAAACTGGGTTATTTCTTGTGAAATAACCCAACTTTAAATTAAGAAAAATCTAATTCTTTTTCGAAATGTTTAAGTTCATGGCGAGCCATAGCAAGGTTTGATTTACTACGGTCTAAGACGAGGTAAAGAAATAATGCTTCATTTGAGTCGAGTGGGCGGATTAAGTGATATTGTTTACCCAGAGTAATTAGAATGTCTTCAATAGAGTCATTTAAATTCAACGCTTTGGCAACTTTACGCTTTGAGCGGACAACTTCAGTATTACCAGCAGCAGCTAATTCTAAATCGATGTCGTTATTGCCTTGTGTCGCCATAGCAAGGCCACTTTCGCTGTCAACCAAAGCTACAGCAATAAAACCGTCAATGTCTGTTAAAGCGTTTAAAGATAATTTGGCCATTATTAACCCCAATAAATTATATGTTAATCAGTAATATAGTTTTACTGACCTATATGATATTAGCTAAAAATAATGAATAAACAATGCTAAAAAAATCAGCTGGTTGATTATTGTTAATAATAAATAAAGTAAAAATGGTCTTTAAACGATTCTTGGCTGCTAATAGTTGTAGGATTGTGTAGAATATTTAAACTTTTTATAGAATTGTTGTATATGAAATTCTATTAAGGTTATTGTTTTGTAAGGGTTTTTTTATTAATAGATTTAATGTATTATTTCATTAATTTAATATACAAAAACGATTATATAAGATGAAATAAATATTAAAAATACATGCTGTTTGTTTGTTTATTGCTCATTAAAATACATCATATAATATTATTCTATAATCTATATTTGTGATTTAAGTCTATTAAATTCAAGTATTTGTGATATATGTTAAAAGTTCAATCATGGGGTAATAGGATTGAACTTTACTTCTTATAATGCACTTTTTAAATTATTTCGATGTTGTTTCACTTGTTTTGCATAACGTTTGCCTTGTTTTTTCATTTTTCGATTGGTGTTATAAGCGGTAGGTCCGACATTATAGTAGGCTAAAGCTTTTGGCATGCTGCCAGCGGCATTTTTATATTTAGTTAAAATAAATGACCCACAATTAATATTGGTGAATTCGTCATATAAATCCCCAGGGCATGTTGCTTGCCAATAACGTGGCATCACCTGAGTTAAACCGACTGCACCTGCAGGTGAACTGACATAAGGGCGGAAAGTTGATTCTTGGCGAATAACAGCAGCCAGTAGTAAAGGATCTAAGTTGTATTGATCAGCAGTTTGCACAATGTAGGGTGACACTCGATTTGCAGTTTCAGGATTGACTGAATAGGCCTTTTGGATCCCTGATGAAAGTTTAACAGCACGTTTTTCTACAGAGCCACCACCGAGTGATGAACATCCAGAAATCAGGGTTACAGATATAATAACAGTTGAAAACTTTAAGCTGTGAGCGCTTAGGAGCGACGAAAGACGAGTTGAAAGGCGAGTTTTATTCAGTACATTCTGCATTTATATTCACTTTAAAATAATCATGGCTAAGTGTAATTTCTAAAGTGATAGTATGAACTGGAGACTCAGAGGTCAATATTTTCTTAAGTTGCTCTATACAGTGTAATTGTAAAAATTGATGGAAATGTACTCAAATTACATGATTGTCTAAGTGAAGAGAGAAAAGCAGATCGTGTTAATTGAGTTAGTATTTCTCTCTTTACATTCTTACTTACTTAAGATTGTGGGTTATTCAAAAGCGGAGATCTTTAATTATAAAAAACTTGAATATCCACTCATTAAATATCTCTATTTGAAAAAGCTCTAAAACCTTTTCAGCGAAATTAATTAAATCTAAGTTTATTAAAGCGTTTTAAGCATCCAAATTTCACATGCTTGGCTATGACCTGTATTGCCCTTGGGAGCTTGTAAGTGTTGAAATCCTACTTTTTCATAGAGTTTTACCGCTTGTCCAAGTGTATGTGTAGTTTCTAAATAACACGCTTTAAAATTATGATCTTTGGCGAATTGAAAACAAAGTTCTAAAATATCTTTGGCTAAGCCATGACCACGTAATTCAGGCATAAAATACATTTTTTGGATTTCTAAAATGCTTGAATCTCCAGCTAAAGGAGAAAGGCCGCCACCACCTAAAATTGTACCGTGTTGATTTTCAATAACCCAATATTGTGCATTTGTTTGCGCATAGACGTGATATAAATCATCTAAAATTGGATCTGCAACGGCAAATCCTGATTCAGGTGCTAATCCAAATTCTTTGGAAACTGTGCGAATGACATTGGCAATGCTTGCATTGTCTTCAAGTTGAAGTGGTCGGATCTGAAACATAATCATCGAAAAACAAAAAGATGGATTGTTTATAGACTGATCCTATATAAAAATCCATCTTTAAGTTTCAAATTGCTCAAGCAAAGTAATTATTTTAATTCGCTTGAACTTTTACCCAGTTCACGTCGTGCAACGATTAATTGTTGAATTTGCTGTGTTCCTTCAAATATATCAAGGATTTTTGAATCACGTGCCCATTTTTCCAATAATTCATCTTCGTTATAACCAACTGCAGCTGCGAGCTCTACACATTTTAATGTGATTTCATTACCTACACGGCCTGCTTTTGCTTTAGCGATGGATGCTTCACGTGAGTTAGGTTTTTTGTTGTCGGCCATCCATGCGGCTTTGAGCATGAGGAGACGTGCTGCTTCCCAGTCTGCTTCCATACGGTAGATTTGTGCAGCAATATTCGAACTTTGTAAGATGGGTGTTGAATACTGTTCGTCTAATTCATCTTTAAAGATTTCTTTAATTCGCTCTAAAGATGCCTTTGCACAGCCTATAGCCATCGCAGCAACGAGTGGGCGAGTATTATCAAAAGTTTCCATAACCCCAGCAAAACCCTTTGCTACATCAATTTCAGCATTGCCTAATAAGTTTGCAGCAGGGACACGACAATCTACAAAACTAATGGCAGCAGTATCAGAAGCTTTAATACCCAATTTATGTTCTAGGCGTTCTACAGTCATTCCTGGTGTACCTTTTTCAACAACAAAGGATTTAATCGCTGCTCGACCTAATTTTTTATCTAGTGTTGCCCAAACAACTACTGAATCAGCACGTTCGCCCGAGGTGACGAAGATTTTTTCACCATTGAGGATGTATTCATCGCCATCTTTCGTCGCTGTTGTCCGAATTGCTGCTGAATCAGAGCCGCAATTGGGTTCTGTAATGGCCATAGCGGCCCAAGTTCCTTTTAAGCGTTCTAGTTGTTCATCATTAGCTACTGCTGCAATAGCTGAGTTGCCAAGCCCTTGGCGAGGCATACTGAGCAACAGGCCTGTATCTCCATAGCACATCTCGATGATACTGAGTGCAGTCGACATATTGACACCGTTTTTATTTCCCGTGTCTGTGTCGCCACGTTTATTGACGGCAGCACCTGCATTCATGCCATCACCGCCATCATTCATACCGTCGACGAGGGAAGACAACATGTCTAATTCTTTAGGATAGGCATGTTCGGCTTTGTCATATTTACGTGAAATAGGACGTAGAACATTTAAAGCGACTTCATGGGCTTGGTCGATCAGCAATTTAAATTTTTTCGGATTTTGTAAGTTCATGGACATTTCCTTGTTTTTATTTTGCTGAATTAAGCATGTAAGCCAGATTGAAGAATCGCTGTGGCACGTAAGTCTCTATACCAACGTTCTACGGGATGTTCTTTGGTAAAGCCGTGACCACCTAATATTTGCACGCCATCGGTCCCAATTTTCATCGACTTTTCAGCACATAATACGCGGGCTAAATAGGCTTCACGATGAAAGGGCTTGCCAGCTTCGGCTAGACTTGCTGCATTGAGGATGAGCATATGCATGGCATCAATTTCGATTGCCATATCTGCAATCATAAATGCCACACTTTGACGGTGCGAAATTGGCTCCCCAAAAGCTGTACGTTCGTTTGCATATTGAATGCAATATTTCTTGACTGCAGTTGCGGTACCAACAGCCATGGCACACCACATTAAATTGCCAAGATCGATAAATGATGTGTAGTTGAAATCTTGATCGCCTAAGCGTTGGGCAGGGGTCTGATCAAATTTTAACGTTACCGTTTCAGTGGCTTTCAAACCCATAGCAGGTGTTTTTTTTGCGCTAATGCTCTGGTCACGTTGCACAATAAAAACTTCAGGCTGCCCATTGAGCATGGCACTCACCAAGAGCACATCTGCCTGTTCACCTAAAAGGACTAAGGTTTTCTCCCCACTGATTTTATACTGCTGGCCATCAGCAATCGCGTGAGTTTTAAGTTGATAGGGATTAAATGCCGCTGTTGCCTCTTGAACCGCAAAGCTTGCACGTAGGGCTGAATCATCTGCAAATGCCGCTAAGTAGGTTGCTTGAACAGATTCTGAACCCCATTGGGTGATGGCATTGATACAGCTAAATGTCGACAGTAAACCTGCTGTTAAACTAAAGTCACCTTCAGCCAATTGTTCAGCAATTAAGATATTGCTAATGATATTTTTTTCTGCCGCGACGCCACCCAAATCTTCAGGTAAGGCATAATAATTTAGACCTAGATCTTGGATATGTTGCCATAACGCTTCAGGAAATCTTTCCTCTTGATCGGCTTGATGAGCAAGTGGATACAAGACTTCTGTGGCAAACTGCTGCATCGCATCAGCAGTCATTTGTTGTTCTTCAGTCAGGTTTAAATCAAATAATGATTTTTGTTGATTAGGCAAACGTTGCTTATGCACATCTTTGTTGGTCTGAAATACTTTTTGCGTTTGGCTCAAGGTTTTAAAACCAGCTTTTGAGCTCTGATACAAAGATTTTTCAACAAATTTGCGCAGTTTAAACTGATCGAGTACATCACTTCCGGCAATTTTAGTTAAAAGTGAGAGTCCAAATCCTTGTGCCTTGTTTACCATATTGGTCATTGTTGTTTTCCATTTGCGTTGTTCTTATTTAATGCTGACATGCCAAAGATAGAAAAACCATGTCATAAATGACATGCATGATTGTCAAAGATAAACGGCGCGCTTAAGTGATTTTTGATAGCTAAATGATTAATAAAGAATAGAAAAGTAAAAAGGCTTAAAAGTATTGTTATTTTAAAATTGACTTGGCTGACATTTGGGTCAGCCAAGTCTTAAGGTGTGCATAGCATCATTATTGATATTTTTGAATCATACGACGAACATTGGTTTTTGCTTCAATGACGGTCATAAAGGTATATGCACCGATAAATTTACGGCTAATAAACATAAACTCTTTAGGTGGAACAGAGAAGTAACGAGATGCCATCGATTTTGACGCTTGTTGCATCACACGGCTATGTAATTGGCTTTTTTTCCAGTCATAGCGTTGTTGTTCGTCCATAACGCCAGCAGGGATTTCTGGGTTATTTTCAGTGTTACTAAATGCCTCTGTCGCTAACAGAAAGACTTTAGCCATATCAGGTTTAATACTTTGTGGAATACCATCAAAGAACTCATAACCTGTCATCGCTTTGACCATTTGCTCAGAGCTATGGTGATAACCCGCGGTAATCAAATTACGTGCAACGCCTAATAGATGCTCATCGAACTGACGGATCGCACCAAAGTCGAGGAGTACGATTTTATCTGGTACATCCGCACCATTGCCCAAACGAACCAAATAGTTTCCGAAGTTAGGGTCGGTTTGCATTTCACCCCATTCAAAAATTTCACGTACGGCAATCTCAAGTGATGCTTCACCTAAGGCATTGCGACGCTCTTGAGGAAGTGACAGCATTACTGGGCTGTTAATCGGTACACCACGTTCAAAAGTCATACACAGCACTTGAGGTGTTGAATAACCATCAATGATTTGCGGCACGATATAGCGCGGGTCTTCTTTTAAGCGTGCAGCAAAACGGCGAGTGGTATCTGCTTCGATTTTATAATTTACTTCACGATGCATCATTTCACGAACTTCATCAAACCACTGATCAAATTCACGGGTTTGAGGAACCATTCGTGTCAGTTTGAGCATGTTTTTGAATAGATTCATATCCGAATCGATTGCATCTGCCACACCCGGATACTGGATTTTTAAAACCAGTTCTAAACCATCAGATTTACGTTTTGCACGGTGAACTTGTGCCAAAGAAGCTGTACCAAGTGGCTCATGATCAATCACGAGATCATCAAGTTTTGAGCCAAGTTGATTTTGTAATTGGACTTTAATGGCTGGCCATGCCAATGCAACTGTTTGATTGTTCAAGGTGTTGAGGGCTTGGGTGATTTCTTCAGGCAGAAAATGTTCACCATACAACGCCATCATTTGGCCAATTTTTACAATCGAACCTTTTAATTTACCAATTTCTGCGACGAGATATTCAGCCTGATCTTTCATGGCTTTTTTACGCTTTTTCTCTTTTTCTTCTTCACTCGAAAAAATAGAAGTAGCGTTTGATGCTGCCCAACGAGTTCCCGCAAGTAGCGATGCCTTTGCGATAGATAAGCGTCGATCCATAGAAGACGTTTTCAAGTGTTTGAGCTTATCGTTCTGATCTGACATGTAAATTAAATCCTTTAATCAGCAATTCGCAGAAAAATACATTGTAGCTAATTTTAACGTTTCTTAACGTATTAAAATAGTTCAACTTACTGAATATGCAGTAAGCACTTGCAAACTTAAGCAAGATGCCGCGTAGACAGGTACATTGGAAAGAAAACTATAAACGATATTTGATTTTTACCGTATCGTTTTGCATCAATGCGGCTTTATGTTCTTCAATATGTTGATGAATAAGATGTTGGACAGATTCGTCTTTAAATCCGGCAGCATAACCTTTGACAATAATAATGCTCGGTAAGCTAAAAAATAGGGTACGTGCGTTTTCTAGACTCGCATCAGGGAAAACTTGATGTTCGATCAGCAGTTGCTGAAAAAATGCCTTTTCAGTTTGCACGTTTAAAGACTGAGTGTCTTCCCAATAGCTTTGACGCATAGCCATGAGGTTATTGTGCTTATAGCTCATTGGAGCTCCGCATTTAAAATTTAACTGTTTGTATGGGGATGATTTTAAGAAAATAAAGCTTAGGATCAAGTACAAATTGCTAAACAATTGAGCTTGAATTGGTTTTTATTCGTAATTTTCATCTAATTAGATTTTATAGAATGCTGAAAGGCATAAAGTACACATTTCATTTCAGCGAATGTATCAGACCTCATATATACGGTTATGAAATGCTTTCAAGCGGTGAATAATGCCGTATTTTTATTATAAATAGCATCAAAACAAGGTATCATAGGGCGTTTAAAAAATTATGAACTGGAGACGCCTTAAGTGGATCGACCGACTATTAGCCCTGAACATTTACAGGAAGCAGCTGAAAACCTATCAACAATTCGTGATTATATCCGCTTTGGGGTAACAGCTTTACGTCAATATGATGCCCACTTAGGACAAGGTACAGAAGACTATTTTGCTGAAAGCTCAGCATTGGTTTTACAAACGTTATCTCTAGATTGGAATGCAGATGCGGAAATCTTAGATGCGAAATTATTGCCAAGTGAAGTTGCAGAATTTTTAGCATTGTTAGAACGTCGTATTAATGAAAAAGTTCCGACGTCTTATTTACTTAACTTGTCGTATTTCTTTGGTAAGCCATTTTATGTCGATGAACGTGTACTAATTCCACGTTCTCCAATTGCAGAGTTAATTGAAAACCGTTTTGCGCCATATTGCTTAGGTGAAAATGGCGAGATGGGTTCTGCAGTTAATAATCTACCTGAAAATGCCAATCCAAAAACTCCTCAGCGCATTTTAGATATGTGTACGGGTTCGGGTTGTATCGCGATTGCTTTAGCATATGCATTCCCAGACGCTGAAGTTGATGCAACAGATTTATCTAAAGATGCACTTGAAGTGGCGCAAATTAACTGTGAACACCACAATAAACAATATCAAGTGGCTTTACTTGAGTCTGATTTATTCGCCAAAATTCCAGCAGAAAATCAATATGATTTGATCGTGTCGAATCCACCATATGTGGATGCTGAAGACATGGCAGATTTACCAGAAGAATTCCACCATGAACCTGAAATGGCGCTTGCTGCGGGTCAAGATGGTTTGGATCTTGTCCGTAAAATGTTGGCACAAGCTGCAGATTACCTGACTGAAGATGGCTTAATTGTGATCGAAGTGGGTAACTCAGAATGGGCAATGCGTCAAAACTTCAATACCGTTGATTTTTACTGGTTACAGTTCCAAAAAGGCGGTACAGGTATCTTTGCATTGACTGCTGCTCAATGCCGCGAATACCGAGATTTATTTATTCAATCTGTTCAAGCATAAGGAGTCGTTTGACATGGCAGGTAATAGTATAGGGCAGCTCTTCCGTGTAACGACTTGTGGTGAATCTCATGGCGTTGGTTTGATGGCCATTGTGGATGGGGTTCCACCGGGTATTGAACTGACTGAAGCCGATTTGCAAAAGGATCTGGATCGTCGTAAGCCGGGCACATCTAAGTTTGCGACTCAGCGTAAAGAACCCGATGAAGTTGAAATTATTTCAGGCGTATTTGAAGGCAAAACAACCGGCACATCGATTGGTCTTTTGATCCGTAACACAGATCAAAAATCAAAAGATTATGGCAACATTGCGCAAACCTTCCGTCCGGGTCATGCAGACTATACGTATACACATAAGTATGGTTTCCGTGATTATCGTGGTGGTGGCCGTTCGAGTGCTCGTGAAACTGCGATGCGTGTTGCTGCGGGTGCGATTGCTAAAAAATTCTTGTTTGAGAAATTCGGCATCGAAATTCGTGGTCATGTAACGCAAATTGGTACCGAAAAAGCAGAGAAATTGGACTGGAATGAAGTTCCGAATAACCCATTTTTCTGTGGTGATGCAGATGCTGTCCCACGTTTCGAAGCTCTCGTAACTTCACTTCGTGCACAAGGAACGAGCTGTGGCGCAAAACTGGAAATTATTGCGACGCAAGTGCCAGTAGGTTGGGGCGAGCCTGTATTTGATCGTTTAGATGCAGATATTGCACATGCCATGATGTCCATCAATGCCGTAAAAGGTGTGGAAATTGGTGATGGCTTTGGTGTTGCCGAGCAGTTTGGTCATGAAACCCGTGATGAGTTAACTACGGATGGTTTCTTGGCAAACCATGCAGGCGGCATTTTGGGCGGTATTTCGAGTGGTCAGGATATTCGTGTTGCGATCGCCTTGAAACCAACAGCTTCCATTACTACGCCGGGTAAAACCATCACGATTAATCGTGAAGACACAGATGTGTTGACCAAAGGTCGCCATGATCCTTGTGTCGGTGTTCGTGCGACACCAATTGCAGAGGCGATGTTGGCAATTGTGCTTATGGATCACTTCATGCGTAACCGCGCACAAAATGCGGATGTAGTCGCACCATTTGCCCCAATTGAACCCAAGTGAGGAAACAAAGCGCTGCTTTGTTCCGAACGCGGTTGGTGAGTAGCGTTAGCGAGTCACAGTAGATAAATAACAAAGCGTTGCTTTGTTCCGAACGCGGTTGGTGAGTAGCGTTAGCGAGTCACAGTGGATAAATAACAAAGCGCTGCTTTGTTCCGAACGCGGTTGGTGAATAGCTTTAGCAAGTCACACTGATGAGAAAATTGCATAAAAAAACCAGACAATTGTCTGGTTTTTTTATTTCGGTAAACTAGGCCTATGAAAATAAATAGCAAAAAAATATGAATATAAGACATGCTTTACTTGGTGATATTCAGCAGCTTGAAAGCTTAATGAATACAGCCTATCGGGAAAATCATCCCAAGAGTTGGACCACGGAACATCATATTGTTCGAGGAAATCGAATAAATGTATCTCAACTCAGTCAACTCTTACAAAAAAAGGATTTTCATCTATATGTGATTGAGTCGGTACATGCGCAGATCAAGGGGTGTATTGGTATTCAAATGCAGGGGATGAGCTGTGAAATTGGTCATTTTGCAATTCATCCAAATGAGCAAGCTCAGGGCTTAGGAAAAAAATTATTGCAATTTGCAGAACAGCAAGCGATGTTGATTGAACCCAATGTTGAAGAATTTGTGATGTATGTGATTGATCGGCGTTTAGAATTAATAAAATATTATCAACGACGTGGCTATAAGCTTACAGATGAAAATCAAGCCTATCCTCTTCATCTAGAGGTAGGTCAACCGATTTGTGAACTGACAATTAAACAATTAATTAAACGAATAAAATAAAGACCATGTGATGCATTTGATCAATTTATAAAGCGAGATGAATAAAAAATCCCCAAAAAACATACACTAACTTTTGGGATTTTGATTTTAGACTATTTGGGCTTAAGAGTAAGCACGTAAAAATAGTCGGTAGGCATCTGATGATTTTTGGTTTTTTAGCATATAGTGTGCGATTTCACCTTGGTTGGTATTCATAATCACCGCAATATCTTTTGCGTCACAAAATTGTTTAAGCACAGTATCTGGGATCATCACGGTATTAGAAGAATCAATCACATTTGAATTATCTAAGCGACGATAATTTGTTTGACCTATTGCAGGATAAGACAATACTTTGCCGTCAATCACAAAAGATATTTCACTCATATCAAGCTGCTGTTGATCATAAGAATGCAGTGAAAGTGCATACTCACCTTTGTTTTTTTGCCAATCAATTGCAAGTTCAGGACATTTTTGCCCAGCTTCACATAGTAACTGACCCCGAGTAATGGTTCGTTGGATCACTTTGCTGTTTTCAACGGTATTCACACCTTTTAGCTTCAAGGTTCTTGTTTCAGGTTTATTTTTAGGTACGGTAATACAACCTGTGAGTAGTAGGAGTGTAAATCCTAGAACTAAATAATTTTTCATGTGTTTTTCCATGTTAGCGTTATTTTTATAAGCAATATTTATTTTGGCGCATATTCACGCAGAAAAACAAAAAAGTAAAATACATCACACTTTTCTAGTTTTGTTTGAGCACTGCTTTGATATAAGTAGTGGATATTCAAATAAACAATATTTTCACGTTATATTGAGCCCATTTCATAGAAGTTTAGATAATTTAAGCAAAATCTGTGATTTTGCGCTATCTATCTGTTCGGGATTGGTTTGTCGAGATAATTGGTTACGCGGTTTTTCACCTAAAAAATATTTGATCCGTTCAGCATTTGCACCTGATGGATGGGGAAGTCCAGCTAGAATCTGTTGATCATTTAAATAGCCTAAGCTGCTTACATAATTTAAAACCTCATCTACACCTTTGCCTAGCGGGATATAAATTGCGTTAGGAAGCTGTTGGACCATAGGAATAAAATAATCATCAATATGTTGTTTTAATAATTCATTTTTTAGCATTGCGGGTGTTGAGCCAGCATAATTTTTTCCATTGACCAAAATGCATTGCTGTAAAACCGAGCACATTTGCACCTTATCTTGATGAATGCTAAATAGCTCAGCAGTGGTCTGTATGCCTAATTGATTGTGTAATCCAATATGATCTAGCAGTTGAGTTAAATTTTTGCGAATAGGGCCACTAAAAGTACCACTATTCTTGGCAAGTTTAAGAATGTTTTCCTCAGATAATTGCTGTTCTAAGCCGTCCTTCGCTGCGATTAATGCATTACGCCATTGTTGTTGGCCTGGGCAGATGCCGACGATGACCACTTTTGTATCATGATTTATGGCCTCAAATGGTGCATAAAAGCTTTGAATAGTTCCCAGAGTCTTAAGTAGGAGTAAATCACTTTGGGTTAATTCTTCAATAGAATGTGTTTTGATCACAGATACAAAGCGAGAGAAAAGCGTAGAATCCGACATAAAACTTCAATCTTTCTAGTTATAAATTTCATTTAATATTTTAAACCTTTATTTTAAAGATTAAGTATTTAGGTTTAGAAAAAATGATTTTAAATTTATAACCTAACAACTTAAATCGATATAAAAATAATATTTAACAATATTGACCCAAATAGGACTTGAGATTTGGTACAAATATTGCTCATATCTAACTAAGGCAATACCAAGATGAATGCCGAATAAAAACGAATGGATGATTGCAGGAGAGAAGCACAGATCGTGCTCGCCGAAGGAGCAAGTTCCCCCAGGAAACTCTCAGGCAAAAGGACTGTAATCATATAAAAAATCTGGAGAGAAGTAGGCTAGACCTACTCACCGAAGGGGAAGGTTCACATTGCATCGCAAGGAACCAAAGCTCTCAGGTACCAATAACAGATGGGGCGAGCATAGGAAATATAATTTCCAAGGAGCCTATATGTGTCATATTGTTGTGATTGGTGCAGGTATTACTGGGGTAACGACAGCTTACGAACTCGGATTACTCGGCTATCGTGTCACTGTGGTCGATAAACATCTTTATCCAGCGATGGAAACGTCGTTTGCCAATGGTGGTCAATTATCAGCATGTAATGCTGAAGTCTGGAACCAAAAAGCAACGGTGGTGAAAGGCATCAAATGGATGTCACAAAAAACCGCGCCATTATTATTAAATCCAAGTTTTAATCTTCATAAATATTCATGGCTTTTTGAATTTATGGGGCATATTAAAGATTATCGTGAAAATACTCACGAAACCGTCCGTCTCGCATTGATGGCACGTCAGCGTTTATTTGAAATTGCTGAGCATGAAAACTTACAGTTTGATTTAGAAAAACGCGGCATTTTACATTTCTTTCATAATCAACATGATTATGAGGTGGCGACTCAAGTTAATAATATGCTCTGTGAAGGTGGTTTAGAGCGTCATCCTGTGACATTAGCTGAAATCCGTGACATTGAGCCTAGTCTGACAGGTGAATACTATGGAGGCTTTTATTGTCCGGGTGATGCCACTGGAGATATCCATAAATTTACAACGCAGCTTGCCAAAGCAACGGAACGCTTTGATGTGAAATATATGTGGGGTTTTGAGGTGACTGACTTTGAGCATCATACAAAAGGTGTCAATGTTCGATTAAAAGCCAGTGATGAAAATATGGAAAATCCTGATGCAGATAGCATACTTGAGGCAGATGCTGTAGTGGTCTGTGGTGGCGTAGGTAGTTATGAACTTGCACATAAACTCGGTGATCGCGTAAATGTGTATCCAGTCAAAGGATATTCAATCACCATTAATTTAAATGATGAACAAAGTCAGGCCAATGCGCCTTGGGTAAGTCTGTTGGATGAAAGTGCCAAAATTGTGACTTCACGCTTAGGTGCAAATCGACTCCGTGTTGCAGGTACGGCAGAGTTTAATGGCTATAACCGAGATATTCGTGCCGATCGCATTCAGCCTTTAATTGATTGGTCGAATCGTAATTTTAATCTATCAACAGAACATGTGGTGCCGTGGGCGGGTTTACGACCAATGATGCCCAATATGATGCCAGTAGTGCATGCAGGTAAGCGAGATCATATTTTCTATAATACAGGGCATGGTCACCTTGGATGGACTTTATCTGCGGCAACAGCTGCAATGATCAGCCAGCAAGTGCAGCAAACACATCCGATTTAACTGATATATTTTAGACACCCAAAAGCCTCAACGTTGAGGCTTTTTTGTATTTTTCTAAGTCATTCGAATTTGATCTTAATCATATAAACGATAAATCCCTGCAAAACGTTCACAGCCTTTTTGTTCGGTTTTTACTGAGAGTAAGGCCTTACTGTAATTGAACTGATATTTGCAGTCGTGTTCATTATCGGTGATTTGATTTTTTTGTTCGGGTGTTGTGTAAGCTAAAAATGGAATGGTTTGTGTTTCAACTCGATTGTTCGGATTACGATAGGCAATGCCTTCGATTTTGATGCTGTCTTTGCCCAGTTGATGCACTTTTAAATGTACAGGTGATGTCGCAAAATGGCCATTTTCAAATTTAAGATAATGCTGCGTTAAACTTTGGTTCATTGAGGTATAAATATTCAAATCTTCATAGCGAAGTTCAAACTGTTGTTTAAAACACTCCAAGTTTTTGCATTGCTGAACTCGGCTGTACCATAATTTTTGCGTATCTATCAGCAAGCGTATTGGGGCATCGGTAATCAACTGCGCTGTTAAAAAAAGCCCATCTAGCTTTTCACGTTGTTCTTCAAAACCGTTAGAACAGTAATTTTTTTTTGCATGAGTATTGGCATGATCACAGTCTATCTTTTCTGCATGCGTAAACGTCGCTAGGCCAGAACCTATTAGCAGAACCAGTCCGAATTTTTTGATGATATTTATTTCAGTTTTCAACAGCATGATCGCTTATACTTTCACTATGTTGCGCTTGCCCACACTATAGCGAAATAGAAAGCGTGAATACAAGATTTCAATCATTATTTTCTCAAGGAACTCAAGCATGATAGCTCAAATTCGTATCGGTCAGGGCATGGATGTGCATGCATTTGAAGAAGGTGATTTTGTAACGCTTGCTGGTGTTCAAATTCCACACACACATGGACTCAAAGCACATTCAGATGGTGATGTGGTATTGCATGCGCTTTGTGATGCATTATTAGGAGCTTTGGCACTTGGAGATATTGGTCAGCATTTTCCAGATACAGATCCAAAATTTAAAGGTGCCGATAGTCGAGTACTTTTAAAACACGTCTACCAAATGATTTTAGATCGTGGATATGTACTTAATAATGCTGATATTACCGTGGCTTGTGAGCGCCCTAAACTAGCAAAACATAATTTAGAAATGCGTCAAAGTATCGCAAATGTTATGGATGTTGAAGTTACACAAATTAGCATCAAAGCGACCACCACCGAAAAATTAGGGTTTACTGGTCGCCAAGAAGGAATTCTTTCTACCGCAACTGTACTGATTTCTCACGCAAAATGATCTGGATGGATCAGCGCATGTTGTAAATCTTGAGTTGCTTTACGGCCTTGGAGTTGTAAGGCAACCGCATGGATTAAACCTGTCCATGTTTCATTAGGTTCCCAAATTTGATGCATAAATTCTTGAGCCTTTGGCATATCAACATCCATATAGTATTGACGATATAAATACATCAAACTGCTGACACGGAAGTTTTTCGCACAGTGTAGCCAAACCGTTTGACCTTGAATCAAATGGTCAATCATATCGAGTACTAAAAGGCATTGATCATCTGAAGGGGTATCCCAAGAGATCGGAACTTGAATGTAGTTCAGGCCTAGATCTAGGCAAATGCGGTCTTCATGCTCGATATGATTGGATGCATCGGTCAGTGCTAAATTAATAACCGTTGAAACACCATATTCTTTGATCGTTTGAAGCTCAGAAGGAGATGGTTGTCCTGACGTTAATAAGTGTTCATGTATATATTGGAAGTTTTCAATGTGACTTAACGCATTTTCGATTTCATTCATCTGACAAATAATCCTTCAAAGTAAAACGCCATCTTGAAGATGGCGTTTTTCATTCACTTAGCGTGTCGGTAACACGTCTTTAAGTGCTTCATGCATCTCTAACAAGACTTTTTCAGTCGTATCCCAATCGATACAGCCATCAGTCACTGATTTACCATATTCGAGGTCACAGAGGTTGGCAGGAATATCCTGACGACCACCTTTTAAGTGACTTTCTACCATAATACCCACGATTGACTTGTTTCCGTCAAGGATTTGTTCAGTAATATTTTTGAGAACAAGGGGTTGTAGGTACGGGTCTTTGTTTGAGTTTGCATGACTGGTATCAATCATGATTTTGCCACTAACTTTTGCTTTGGCTAATGCCGCCTCTGCATCTGCAACAGAACCTGCGTCGTAGTTTGGTTTACCGTTACCGCCACGGAGTACGACGTGTGCATAAGGGTTACCACTGGTACGAATAACAGAAACTTGACCTTGGTCGCTTAAGCCCAAGAAGCTATGACCATGTTTAACAGATTGCATGGCATTGGTCGCAACGGTTAAACCGCCATCTGTACCATTTTTAAAGCCCACAGGTGAAGAAAGGCCAGAAGACATTTCACGATGTGTTTGGCTTTCAGTGGTACGCGCACCAATCGCTGACCAAGAAATAAGATCTTGGTAGTACTGTGGTGAGTTTGGATCGAGTGCTTCAGTTGCACAAGGCAAACCTTTTTCATTCAATTCAAGTAAAAGTTTACGACCAATACGTAAGCCTTTTTCGATGTTGAAAGAATCGTTCATGTCAGGGTCATTAATTAGACCTTTCCAACCCACAGTGGTACGTGGTTTTTCAAAATACACACGCATCACGACATAAATCGTATCTTGGATTTTGTCACTTAAAACTTTTAAACGGTCAGCATAATCATGTGCAGCGACTGTGTCGTGAATTGAACATGGACCAATGACAACAAAAAGACGTTTGTCATTTCCATCTAAAATATTACGTACAGTTTCACGGCCCTTAAGGACTGTTTGATAGGCAGTTTCAGTCAGAGGTAGCTCTTTTTTTAGTTCTGCAGGAGTAACAAGAGGCTGAATGCTTTTTACATTCACGTCATCAATGTCGTTTTGGGTAATAGAATTTGACTGTAAAGTATTCATTGCCGTCACTGGTTTGATTATACAAAAGGTTGTTTCGTGAGCCGAATATAACATGAATATAGCATTCAAATGTTATAAAAAAGATCAATAAGTCTCTGAAAAAAAAGTGATGAATCGGGCAGTTAATTTAAACCTGCTGACTATTCACCGTCGGTGCGATCAACATTGCAGTTGTTGGTTTTTCAACAGGTTTTGATTTTACTGGATTAATGATGAAATTCATGCCTAAAACAAACAAGGTAATGCCTAAGACTTTACGAATCACTTTTTCTGGTAAACGTGAGCTGATCAAAGTTCCGACAACAATCGCTGGAATAGAACCCACCAATAACCAACCCAATAAATGAAAATCGACATTACCTGAGCTCATATGACCCAAGCCTGCAACCAGTGTAAGAAGCACGGCATGTACGACGTCAGAGCCGATAATACGAATCATCGGTAAGTTCGGGAACATAAGCACCAAAGCCATAATACCGAAGGCACCTGCACCAACAGACGATAGGGTAACGAATACGCCTAAAATAATCCCCATGATGATGATATATGCACGCTTATTTTTAGCTTGGAAATTGATACGTTCAAGATCCGCACTCATATCATCCAACTGATCAGTTTTTCGAAATTTATTAAAGAATTTTTCGATATGACCACGGAAAATAATTGAGATCCCAGTAATCGTCAGCATAAAACCCAAAAACATGGTTAATACCGTTTTGTAATGTGTCGATTGGCTCAGATAGTTTTCCAGTACCCAATGGGTCGCAAAAGACGCAGGGATACTGCCGACTGCAAGCCAAATAACAATGGTCCATACAATATTCATTTTACGTGCATGAACTAAAGAACCACAAAATTTTGAAATTGCGGCATATAGTAGGTCTGTGCCGATCGCAATATGGGGTTCAATTTTATACAGGCTGATCAGGATCGGGGTCATCAATGAACCACCGCCAACGCCGGTAATACCTACGCAGAAACCTACAATTACACCTGCCAGAATGAACTCTAAAGGACCGACCATCGCTGAATGCCAAATATCAAAAAACGTGCATATCTTATGACTAATTGATATAAGTCGTTGTCTCGATTAGTGATTTGCTTGTGAAAAAAATAGATAAAGAATGTTTTTAATTTTGAAATAAATGAATTTTATCTAAACTAAGTTATTGATTATGGTTTTCTCAACTGGTTGATAGTTCAAATGTAGATTATGCTGCAGTGAAATCATATATTTTGAATATAAGGCTTTGAATATCTGAAGTGGATATCCAATACCTAAATGCAATGTAGGTTTTCAATTCTAAGCTTTTGATTTGTTATTTATCGATATATGCGACTGTGAACTTAAAGTCCACTCCTGCAAAATTTAAAAAGATAAGGTTTCGCCATTATTCCAATATGAGTAGAAGGACACTGACCAGACATTTTAAACATGCGTCAGAACTACCTATTGTCACTTGGTTAAATAATGAAAGACTGCGATATGCGGCTGAATTGCTCGAAGTGACAGATTATTCGATTGATAAAATTGCGGAAAGCGCAGGTTTTAATACAGCAGTGCTATTTCGTAAATTGTTTAAGAATAAATACGGCACAAATCCGAACCATTGGCGGAAAAATTTTAATCAGCAGCTAAGTAGCAGTGATAAATATTTCTAAAATGGTAACTTAAAGACGTGCAGCTTTTTTCAGGAAATCTATTAATTTTGCGAAGGACTCGTATAGAATCTATAGCTAAAGAACATTGAGTTAAAAGGACAGACTTTTGCAAAATCGGAAACTGAAAATTGGCATCGTGGTTGGGGAAGTATCCGGGGATACATTAGGCGCCAAGCTTATCCGCAGTTTTCGAGAGCAAGGGATTGATGCGGAATTTGAAGGCATCGGCGGTCCGCAAATGATTGCAGAAGGTTTTAATAGCTATTATCCGATGGATATTTTATCGGTAATGGGGATTGTTGAGGTCTTAAAAGATATTAAAAAACTCTTTGCTGTACGCGATGGTCTGGTTGAAAAATGGACTGAAAATCCTGTCGATGTTTTTGTGGGGATTGATGCGCCGGATTTTAATTTGCGTTTATCTAAGAGCTTAAAGCAAAAACAGCTACCAATTAAAACAGTACAATATGTTAGCCCTTCAGTGTGGGCGTGGCGTCAAGGGCGTGTACATGGCATTAAAGCAAGTATTGATTTAGTCCTTTGCTTATTTCCATTTGAAAAAGCGTTTTTCCAAAAATGGCAAGTTCCGGCTGCATTTGTCGGACACCCATTGGCAAGTCAGTTGCCTTTAGATAATCCACTCGTTGCGGCTAAACACGAGTTAGGCTTAGATGAGCATCAAAAACACATTGCATTACTTCCGGGCAGCCGTCGCGGGGAAATTGAGCGCTTAGGGCCTTTGGTGCTGTCTGCCGCACAGATTTTGACGGAGCAGCATCCAGACTATGTGTTCCTGATTCCTGCAATCAATGATGCACGTAAACAGCAAATTGAATTGTTGCTCAAGCAGTACCCTGAAGCATTACAAACCAAAGTTCGTTTGATGGAAAACAACGATACGGAATCTAAAATTGGCCGTCAGGTGATGAACGCATCGAATATTGTCGCTTTAGCATCAGGAACGGCAACCTTAGAAGCGATGCTTTTACATCGTCCAATGGTGACTTTTTATAAGTTAAATTGGCTGACCTACCATGTGGTGAAATTGCTGATCAAAATTCCGTATTATTCATTGCCAAATATTATTGCGGGCAAAAAGGTGATTCAGGAACTCATCCAACATGATGCAACGCCTGAAAAATTAGCAGCAGAAATTGAAAGCTTGATGGATGTTGAAAAATCGCAAATTCAAGTGATGCAGCACATCACCATGCATAAACAATTGCTTTCAGGCAACAGTGAAAACCCTGTGGAAGCGATTTTAAAGCTTTTAAATTAAATAAAAGTATGATACACGGTAACGTCATCCGCAACTGTTCGACGCAGGACTACTTCTAATCAAAAAAGTTTTTGCGATACTTTGAGTAATTTGACGCTATTGAACGAGTTTTGTCGGTGAGGTGCATTGCACCGTAAGATGGTTTCCTTGCGAAGCTTCACTTCTCATTTTGCCGAATGAGAAACAACGTTTCGTAAGAGTACCTCCAGCCGAAGGCTAATCCCTTTATTCAATCCCTAGATGTAAGACTCCGTCGAATAAAATTAAAAATCATTTTAAAAATGCAAAATTACTTTTATGTGCGTAACGTCAGTTAAATAAACCTCTAAGGTGACTCAGTTTTTGCGAGCTGATGCTGCTGTCGATACTGGCTCGGTGTGAGATCATAAAACTTTTTAAAAGTTTGGCTAAATGCCGTTTCAGATGAGTAACCGATACGATGGGCAATTTGCTGAATAGTCAGTTGCCCCGTTTGTAAGTGCTGTGTTGCCAGTCGCAAACGATGTTGCTGCAAATAGGCGAGTGGAGTTTCACCGAGCATTTGAGTGAATAAACTGGCAAATTTAGAACGTGACATGCAACATTGTTCTGCCAAGCTTTCGACGGTCCAAGCATGGTGTGGTTGTTCATGAATCGCGGCTAAAGCATTGGATAATTCAGGATGACTCAAGGCATGCAACCAACTGCTTGAATCTGACAAGGCTGCAATATAATCACGCACACATTCGATAAATAAAATACTCACCAAATGATCCAAAATTTTGTCGCGGCCTGGACGGATCTGATGCGCTTCAACGGCCAGAAAATGTAAGCCAATTTGCAACCATTCCGGTGCGGTACTGCTCATGATATGTGGTGTATGTAATAGCGTGGGGAGTGCATTCACTAAGGGCTTTGCCATAATGCTGTCGACATGTCCACGGATCGCGAGTACAAATAATTCTTCTGCTTCATGAGACTCAGTAGAATTTAATTCAATGGTTTTATTTCGTTGCTCTTGAAACAGTGGTGTGATGTTTATTGACTCAACCAAGACATCAGACTGTATAGATTTGCAGTAATGATTTTGCCCTGAGGGAATAAGGCAAAGATCGCCAGCTTCAAGTAAGACCTGCTCTTGATCTATATGTACAATACACTGACCTTGAATCACTACATACGCAACCATGGCATTGTGATCTTGAAAATGAAAAGCCCAAGGATGCTGTGATTTCAAATAAATATATTCAGATCGATGGAGATGAATATCATCAAAAATTTTACTTAAAGCATCCATATTTCAAATATTTACTCATATTAATTTTGTATTTATAGATGGTCACTATGTGTTTAAAGGTCAACATTTATCCTTAAATGCCAAAGACGATCACATAGTTTTTTTGGACGCTTAAAACTGTTATGGCTGCCCATATTTTACGAATATAAACACAGAAGAAGTAAATAGGGAAGTCTAGCGCATGAATGCACCAGTAAAATTAAATGAACAGCAGCTCGCTCAGTTAGAAAGCAAAATCGGTAGTGTTTTAGATAAAAAACGTTATGGTTGGCTATTGAGTCCAGGTTTACCAGTCATTGGTATGGGGATCTTGGCGGGTTATCATTTTGGTCCAAAACCGACAAAAAAACTATTTGCCATGGGCGGGCCACTTCTATTGCATGTCATTATTCCTGCACTGGATGCACTGATCGGTGATGATGCCAATAACCCGACAGATGATGACATTAAAGTTTTAGTAAATGATCCTTATTATGATCGTATCGTCAAATTATTTATTCCACTGCAAATGGCAGCGAACGCTTTTGCTGGCTATGTGGTTACCCGTAAAGATGTTTCATTATTAGATCAAGTTCTACTTGGGATTTCGATGGGCGCCATCAATGGCGTCGGTGTAAATACAGCACATGAACTTTGCCATCGACCTCATAAAAAAGACCATTATTGGGCACATGCGACTCTCGCACCATTAGGTTATAGCCATTTCCGAATTGAACATCCTTATGGGCACCATAAACGTGCGGCAACGCCTGAAGATCCTGCATCTTCAAAAATGGGTGAAACCTTTTATGAGTTTTGGCCACGCACGGTATTTGGTGGAATTAAATCGGCGGTGCAGATTGAGAAACAACGCTTAAAACGTAAAGGTTTAAGTTTCTTTTCGAAGGACAATGAACTGTTTCATGGTTGGGCGATGAGTGCAGGTTTTCATGCATCGATGCTGAAAATGTTTGGTAAAGGTGTGACACCGTATTTAGTTACACAGGCCTTTTATGGAATCAGTCTTTTTGAAATTATTAATTATATTGAACATTATGGCCTGAAGCGTGAGCAAAAAGCGGATGGAAGTTATGCGCGCACCATGCCTGAACATAGTTGGAATAACAATAATATTGTGACCAATCTATTTTTGTATCAATTACAACGACATTCAGACCATCATGCATATCCGACTCGTCCATTTCAGGCTTTAAGACATTTTGATGAAGCGCCAGAGTTGCCTAGCGGCTATGCCACTATGCTAATTCCTGCTTTAGTACCCTCTATTTGGTTTAAGATGATGGATAAACGTGTCTATGATCACTACCAAGGCGATTTAACTAAAGCCAATATTCATCCTAAACGTCGTGCAAGTATTTTTAAAAAGTTTGCAATTTCAGACATTTAAATCGAATACCTGATAAGAAGAATCCCAAGCTTGTTTACTTGGGATTTTTTATTGTGCATATTATTAACTGATGTTACGAAGTAACATCAGAAGCGCACGTTGATTCAAATAAAAGAACGATACACGGTAACGTCATCCGAAATTGTTTGAGACAAGACTTATTGTAATCAAAAATGTTTCTGCGATTCTTTGAATAATTTGACGCTAGTGAACGAGTTTTGTTGGTGAGGTGCATTACACCGCAAGATGGTTTCCTTGCGAAGCTTCGCTTCTCATTTTGCCGAATGAGAAACAACGTTTCGTAAGAGTATCTCCAGCCGAAGGCTAATACCTTTATTCAATCTTTAGATGTAAGACACCGTCGCATAGACTTAAAAATCATTTTTAAAATGTGAAATTAATTCTACGTGCGTAACATCATTTAAGATCCCAAATTTTCTGTTTAAAACTTAGTCATTTCTTAAGACCACCAATAGCGCAAAATATGGAAAAAAATCGGTGCAGAAAAGCAGATTGAATCAATTCGGTCGAGCATGCCACCATGTCCTTGGATGAGCTGTCCCCAATCTTTTACACCACGATCGCGTTTAATGGCCGACATGACAAGACCACCAAAGAAACCAAATATACAAACAATAAAGCCAATACATGTAGCCTGTAGATAGCTAAAGGGTGTAAGCCATGACATAGCAACGCCTAATGTAGTGGCTAAAGCAATGCCTCCGATTAATCCTTCTACGGTCTTAGATGGTGAAAGTATCGGTGCGACTTTGTGTTTTCCAAATAGCTTGCCACAGACATATTGTAAGACATCGGAGGCTTGTACCACCATGATCAGCCAGATCGCTAGCCAAATTTTTTCACCTTCAAATCCGGGAAGTTTAAGATTTAATAGCGCAGGCACATGCGAAATACAGAATACGCTGATCATCAGACCCCATTGAATTTTTGAACTGCGCTCTAAAAATCGCGTGGTATCTTCGGCTTTGAGTGTAGCGATAGGGATAAGAAGAAATACATACAGCGGAATAAAAATAGAATATAGCCCGTACCAGTCGATATACACCAAATAATACTGGTAAGGGATGACAAAATAAAAAGCGATCAGCAACGGAAGATAATCACCGCGACGGGTTGGAAGTAAGCTGATAAATTCACGTAAAGCAAAGAGTGAAATCAACGCAAACAGGATCACAAAAGCAATTTTGCCTAATGAAATTGCTACACCAAGTACCAACAGCATGACCCACCATGCATTGATCCGTGCATTTAAATTGTCGATAACTGGTGCAGGTGCATAACCCGCTTTAAATTTTAGTATTGAACCAATGGTTGAGGCAATAATTAAAATAACTGCAAAAATACCAAACAATACATAGGTCATTTGCGCATTGGTGAATTCCATTATTGATACTCCAATGCTTTTAATTTGAGTAATTCATCCTGAGCGTAGTTTAAAAACTCAGTTTTACTCTGTTCATTATGGGCTTCTAAAGGTTTGCCAAAAATAACGGTAGATAATAATGGCAATGGTATAAGCGCGCCTTTAGGCATGACACGTTTTAAATTTGAGATCCATACCGGTACGATTTCAACATCAGGAAATTGATTTTTGAGATGAAATAAGCCGCTTTTAAACTCTAATAATTCAACGTCATCATTTAAATTTCGAGTACCCTCAGGAAAGAAAATAATTGAGTCACCTTGCGCTAAAACGGCTTTGATCGGTTCTAAGGGATCTTGATTTTGCTCTCGATTTCGTTGAATAGTGACGCCAGTAAACGTATCTTGAATGAGAAAACGTCGAAAGCCATCTTTTAGCCAATAATCCGAAGCCGCTACAGGACGCGTCTTCCGTCTGAGATCTGTCGGCAGTGATGACCAAAGCAAAATAAAGTCGATATGGCTATTATGATTTGCATAATAAATACGCTGTTTCATAACCGGTTTGCACCCGACCCATAGACTCCGCGCGCCCGTGAGCAGCCGCGCCCCACGACGAGTGAGAAAGGCAATATAGCGAGCAATTGAACGGCTTAAAAAATTACCTTTCATTGGTGAGTGAGCATTCCCTGAAGTGTCTAATGGATTTGGCATAGATTCAAATTATTGTGAATTATTTATACAGTAAAAATATGCAGATGAATGCGATGTATTGCAAGCAAAGCACAAAGATCTGCCATTTAAATAAAGCCAGACAACCTAACTCACGTAGTTCCCATGCGCGGCCACATTTATTTGTAGGCATTAATTTTAGGTTAATTAAGCTTAAGTCCAGCTCTTTGGTGGTTTGTTCTAGGCTTTGAGTTTTGCTGTATTCAGCGACAGTGGCTAAAAGTGCCGAATCAAATTTGATTCTCAAGCTTAAATAATGCTGTATTCCGAGCAAAACTAGAGAAATCAATACATATAGCAAATCGAATAGCATTACATTGCCAAACTGGATGATGAGCCAGAGCGTGAAAATGGCTGCCACATAAGCTGAGATGAGCAATCCAGTGGTGGATTGCAACAACTTTGACAGCACCACAAGTTGTAAATTCATGGTGCAAGTCCTTTAAGTTTTAAACGATAAGTATTTAAATGTTTTATTTGCGGTGCTTTAAGCACGACCCACGGACGGTTATGGCGAATAATCCGTAAAACATCTTCGACTGAATATTCAGGATGTTGTTTCAATAATAATGCGGCAACTACAGCACTACTTCGTGAATATCCCAAAGCACAGAAGACCAAGATGTTTTGTGCTTCATCATTGTTATTAGATTTCAAGAGTAGTTCTAAAGAATCTACAGCATTATGCAGCTGATTGGCCTGTAAAGGAATCAGGTCTAAACTCAAGTTTTGAGCATAGGAGCACTTTGGATAAATGGGTAATTCTGCACAACAATCGAGTAAAGCATCATATTGTTGCAAGACCTGTTTGGACGGATAGCGACCTAAATAAATATAACTCTGATTAATTTTGATGATTTTAGAATCTTCAGGATGGCGATAAGTCCAGATTCGGCTATTGATCCAAGCAAATACAAAGTATGGCGCAAACAATATTTTTGCAGCAATGGTCATATCACCATGACTGAGTTTTTGAAAAAAATGGGGTCGATTGAATAAATACGCAAACGAAACTAAAAGCAGACTGCTTGCAGGATAAAGCAGCCAAAGCCACCAACCTTTTGCATGTGCGATTGCGCTACACAATAAGGCAGCAAACAGATAAAGGATGCCGATTTTAATGTGCTTTAAGCTTAGCCGACTTTGTTTATTTTGAACCCATGGCGCAGAGCCAGCCATCGGGAATAGCCATAAACATAAGGCACCGACCAATAAACCTGTTGGAATATCTATAAAATGGTGCTGCCAAGTGGTTAGAACCGAGAGACCGATCAAAAAGGACCAACCATCTACCAGATATTTTAGCTTACCTGTGCTATGCCGACGGAAAAAATCCCAAAGTATCACCAGTAGCACAATGTGCAGGGAAGGTGCTTGATTAAACGGTTTATCAAAGCCCATCAAGACATCAAACCATAGGCCGAAAAAACCTGTGAGTTCGGGGCGTTCAAAGCTAAAACGTAGCGGGAAAATTAAAAAGCAGCTGATTGAAAGGATTTGTGCCGAAAATAGTCGCAGGACATGTTGTTTTAATTCAAACTTATTCCAACAAAGTAATAAAGACAATCCATAGAACAGATCAATCGACCAATAAGGCACAATACTCCATGGCCAAAGTGGAATATATTTTTCCCATTCAAAGACGATAACAGGTACAGACGCTAAACCCGCAGCGTATTGATTGGCAAAACCATAACTTAAGAAGAAAAAAGGTGCCAGAAATGCCAAACACAGTAGGCCGTATTTCCAAGTTCCTGTTTCCGTATCCAGTTTATGCATAAGATTGACCATCCAAGCTTAAATTTTTTGTGCAACGGAAACGGTGAAAATACCAAACTCATCAATAACTTGATCGATTTTCTTGAATCCTGCTTGCTCAACCAAGGCATCCATCTCGGCTTGTGAGCGTAAACGCATGACCCACGCATCTCCTTGGCGATGTGAGGTCAGGGCACGGGCGATAAACTCTTGTTGCGGATGCCAAATTTGACCTGTGTAGATAAGATAACCATCTTTCTCAATGGCCTGACTCAAGCCTGATAAGGACTGTCTAAGTAAATCATTATCACTAAATAATTCGTATAAACCTGAGACCACGGCTAGAGTAGGTTTAGGTTCAACACTGGCTAGTGATGTGGTATCAAATGCATCCGCTTCTACAAACTTGGCAATCTGGCTTAAACCTCTTTGCTCAATCATTGCTTGACCCGCTTGTACATTGATTGAACTGTAGTCTCTGAGCAGAATAGATTCAGGCTGCTCAGGCAGTTTTTGTACAGCATCTAAAATATATCGGCCATGGCCTGCTGCAATATCCATAATCCGTACCGCGTGTTGGGCATCATTTAACTTAGAAGCATATTTCGTTAATAGCGCTTCAATATTTTGTTTTCTAACGCGAATACCACGCCAACCAATCGCATTTAAATATTGTCGATCGATGATTTTACCCAGTGCATTTTGGCTTTCTGATTTATCTCTGTAGACAAAATCTAAGGTACTGCCGGAGTCATATCCTGTCTCTTCACCAATTTTTAAACCCTTGGAAAAGAGACTACCAATTTTAAGATTTTGTTTGGTTAAGCTCCAAAATGCATGTTTTAAAGAATGTTTTGGAAGCGTTGAACTTAAGGTTTCTGCTACAGCACAGCTCGGGCCAATTTTATCTGCATCTAAAAGTTTAGGTGCGGAATAGGGTTGTTTAAAACATTGTTGAATAAAGCGATGGATTTTATCTGTGGCGATTTTGCGATGTTTTTCACCCAAGGTATCATGATAAAAACCATCTAAGACGTGAAATTCCTTCATTGGATGAGGGAGTTTTTGATAAAACGCCAATTGCGGTTTTTGATGCACCACGTAGTCAGATCCCGAACATAAAACCTGTGTAGGAACAAAAATATTTTGTGAATCTTTAACGATTCGATCTGAGGCTGCATATAGACCCAGCAGCATACGGACCGATATGGCCCGAGCGATTTGCGGGTCAGTGTCATAACTCTGCGCACGTGCAGTATCGTGCGTCAACATTTTGGCTTTGACATAACTATTAATAAAAAAGTTGCCAGCGAATTTATTGAGAAGTGTTAAGCCGGGTTTTGCAAAAGGCACATAGAGTTTGATGTCAAATGCAGGCGAGGCAAGGCATAAAGCACGGATTTTAGGGGCATAATCATGCACCCATGTCGCGGCTAAAACAGCACCAACGCTTTGAGCTACAATTGCTATATTTTCTGATCGAATTTGGTAAGTTTGTTCAATATGCTGAATAAAATATTGAATGTCCTGAACGCATGCAGAAAAGCTAGGTGCATCACCACGTTCACCTGGGGTATTGCCGTGACCTCGCGCATCCCAAGCGAAAAAATCAAAATCAGGCAAATTCAATTCATTAACCAAATGCGCCATTCGTCCCGAATGTTCATGGCCACGATGAAATAAGATCACCGCTTTTTTCTTACGGTTGCTTTTTAAACTGCTATTTTCCCAATGTTGATAAAACAAGGATGTTCCATCATGGCTCGTAAAGGTATGCTGAGTATTGTTATACATTGTGTTGTTCTCAAAATAATAAATCGACTGACGATCTAAACTGAAATTTATTGTGGGTTGATAATGCTATTTTTAATGCGGTTATAAATCGTGATAAATAATAAAAAGATGATAATAATCAAAATACTATTGCAAATAAGAGACAATGTATTTAAACCGAAGTTAAATATAGAAGAAGTCACGATCACGATACAGATGATGCTAAATACAAAAGCACGGTCACTTTTTCCCATTGGACCATCGTAGCGACGTTCTTGACCCACTAATGGCGCCATCACACCTGTATATTCAGCAAGTATGGCGAGAAAACAGGTCAAAATTAGCAGTTCGGCTTGAATAAAAGCAAAACAAATTAAACTAAAATATAGTGCTGAGTCAGAAATCACATCACATAATTCATTATAAAAAGCACCGAGTTTGGATTGTTGGTTGAACTCACGTGCCAGCATGCCATCTATAGCATTGAAACCCATACGAATAAGCATCCATGCAGGAAAAATTAGCAGTAAAATGCCAATACCATTGTGAGAGAAATAAATATAAATGAAAAACGCCACAGCAAGCGAAATGAACATTGCCAATAGGGTCACTTGATTTGCCGTAATACCAAGATGATGAAGTGATTTAACCAAAGGTCGAAGCAGGTTTTGAAATGCAGGCTTAAGCTGGTAGATCGAAGGCATATTATTGTTATAGCGGTATGATTTGCATAAATTTTATACGCTGGATGCTTCACTTAACAAGAATTTGAATGTTAAAGATTGTCACAGGGCTCAAGATTTACCTGTATAACGCATTAAGTTTTCTTGTGTAGTACTTGCGATTAATTTTCCATCTTGCCACATTTGCCCATGACTAAGCCCACGTGATTGAGAGGTTCGGGTAGTATTCATGTCATAGAAAACCCAATCATCCACCCGAAAGGTATGATGAAAATACATCGAATGATCAAGGCTGGTTGCGATGATTTCAGGAGACAGATAATTTAAACCATGTGTTTTGAGCGCCGCAGAATATAAATTATAGTCTGAATAATATGCTGCAATGGCCTGATGTATATGAAGTTGGTCAAATTGTGCATCCAAGGCATCATGGAGTTTTAAATATTCTGCATATTGATTTTGATTTAAGACAGAAGCTTGACCGGACGGTGGAAAATCTGTCAGCACGTATTCAATCGGTTTAGATATAAGCTGAAAAGGCTGTAAAAATGTGGCCAGATATTCAGGTGAAATAGATGATTGGATTTGCGATTTATAGAATTGCTCCTCTTTGAGCATACTTGGTGGAAACTGTTGGATCAGATCTGGTTCGGGTATTTGATACTCCATACCCGTTTCGTTTTTCATATAGGACAACATCACCATATATATTGGTTTGCCATGCTGTATGGCGGTCACTTGTCGTGTAGAAAAACTATGGCTATCACGTAAATTTTCGACTTTAAATAATACGGGATGATTTGCAAGACCCGCAGAAATAAAGTTGGCATGTAAAGAGTGGAGTGGGAGTGTGCAGGTAAAGGATGCACTGACTATGCTCTGAGCAAGTAATTGCCCACCAAAAATATGGTCACCAAACAGAGGTTTGCTCTGTGCCAAAAAGTAGCCCTGATCTTTGGGCACTACAGATAATAATTGGATGAGGTCTTGAGTCAGCGTTGTCATATTTTTTTGAAATTTTTGCTTTATTTAAATGTATTCAACTCAAACTTATTGCACAAGTCATGTTCATGAAAAATATAAAAGTGTTCGCCGGTCTTTCTAGAATAGGCTTATAATCAAGTTTTCCTAGTTGTCCGAATGGAATGACGAAAAAGCAATGACACCTGCATGTAAACTCTTAAAATCTAATAAAATCGACTTTACAATTCATGAATATGACCATGACCCAGAAGCAAAAAGTTTTGGTTTAGAAGCTGCGGAAAAACTTGGTTTAACTGTCGAAGAAGTCTTTAAAACATTGATGGTTACGGACGATAAAAATTACTTTGTTGCCGTATTGCCAGTGGAATATCAGCTGAATTTGAAAAAAGTGGCCACAGCATTTGGCTGTAAAAAACTAAAAATGGCAGACCCAAAGGATGCAGAGCGTTTAACCGGTTATTTGGTAGGTGGTATTAGTCCAGTTGGACAGAAAAAACGCTTAAAAACTGTGATCGATGCTTCTGCACAGAACTTAGCTAAAATCTATGTGAGTGGTGGTAAGCGTGGTTTGGATATTGGTTTAAAACCCGAGGATTTAGCAAAAGTTTTGGGTGCAAATTTTGCTGATGTGATAGATGTTTAAGTGCGGTTTTTGACTACTTAAATTTAAGTGAATTTAGAGGGAATACCTTCCACTTCAAAATCTATAAAATAACAAAAGCCGCATTAAGCGGCTTTTTGGTTCGATGTCACATCTTAATTGGGGATATTTGAAGGAGAAATCACACATGAATATTCGAACTCTCCGGGTTTAGTCTCTTTAAGTAAGTTTTCCCAAGAACTATTCTTTGTTTTAATCCAGCCGTAAATATCTTCATAAAATTCAGGATTGAGATTAGCTTTTTGAATATATGATTTATTTAGAAGAAATTTAGTCATCAAACACATTGAATTCAGCTCAATTGGATTTCTATTTTTTTCTAAACTAAAATTATTTTTGGCTTCAACTTCGTATTTTCTCAACATAGTTGCTTTGAGTAGTGTTGATTTAAATAATTCCATAGTTAAATCATTAGGAGGTGTTTGATTCGCTAAGGCAAAGAGATTTCCATCAATTCTCAACATAGACGGGAAAAAATTTGCCTGTACATCTAATTCTTGCTGAGGAGACGGTGAAGATTTACATCCTGTTGTTAAAATACTGCTAAAAATGAGAATACTTATAAACTTTAAAATTTTGATATACATCTAGGTGAAGTCCTTGTTCAGCTAAAACTTTTAACATTTTAATCTTGGTTAATACGTATTTTGTGCATATTAATACTCATCAATTCACTCCAACTGATTATTTTTAATTTGGAAGTTCTAGCTAAGACTACACTTTTGTTGTTTCTTTAGCTTTGAATAACGAAAATGCATGAAGTTGCAGAAGTAGAATTTAGTAAAACTTCATGTTTAGAGGTTGATTCATTAATAGCACTTAAAGGTGTTTAATTATAAAAATACTTATAAAAAATAGGTATTTAAAATCCGACTAAAACAGTTGTATTTTAATTTAAAAGCTGTAATTTGAAAGTGTGATCAAATTAAGAGACAACAAAATGCCTTATTCAAATTCGAAAGCGATTATTGAGCAAATCTATAATTTTGTATTAGAAAAACACAGTTTAGCATCTAAAAGTCGATTTATGCAGTTATCGATCTTCTTTAGAGAATTGCATGAAGGGGATGACTCAAAATTTACCGCAGATAGGTCTTTTTATTACAAAGGAATCTTTAACAACAAAGAAAAAAGTATATTTGCAAATGCTGCACCTGACTTTTTTGATAAGCACAAGTTTTTGGATTGGGTTGTTAAATCAATTGATTGATTTCAACCAAATCGTTGGAGTACATAATTCATGCTGTATAACCAGTCTGAATAGAAGATATGGATCAGAAATCAGTAGGTGTTTGTTATGAAATACATGCTTATTGGCAATAAGAATGTATGGCCAGTATGGTGTTAGTAAAGTCTTCAATGATTAAAATTTAACTGCACATTTCGTACCTAGATTAAATAATTGCTCGGTTGAAAGCAGAATATAAAAACCCATGTAAAAGACATGGGTTTTTAGTTTAAGTTGCACAATGTGACAAAATGTCCGATAAATAAACAAGGTGATTCATTTTTTCTATGCTAAATGAGAAAATTATCATTTAGTTCCATTTCAGAAAATTGTATAAATAAAAACAGAAAAGTTCATATCAAAAAAATTAATTTTTAAATACATAGAGATAAGACCAAATTTGCAATCCTGTAGCAAATCTTCACAAAAATGCAATCATTAACATAGTTTCACGCTGGCCAGTGTACTAAGCATTACTTGCACAGTTAAAGAAACATAATTACATGACAAAGCTTGGAAAAGCTTAAAAATAGAGGATATGGTCAGATGAAAGAGCTTGCAAATCGCTTGGCGATGCAGCATCTTGTCAATGCATACTCACACGAAACCGGTAAAGGTATTTTGCTGGAAAAGTATCAACAGAATTCATCACAATTGACGTTTAGCCAAGGCTTGACGTTGTTATACATCCCCTTAGATTGCATACAATCACAGTTATTTGTACCACTATCTTATGTCAGCCTTGTTGGTAGACATCGTCTTGCAGATATCCCATACGTTTTTAATAAAGGACAGAAACAGTCATTTAGTATCACCGCGATAGCGAGTTTATTACTTGAACAGCTCGTACAAGAGTCAGGTCATACACTGGATGCTTCATCATTATTAGAGCGTTGGATCGAAAGTCGTGAAGCGCTTATTCAATTTTTGACACTACGTGAACATGATTTTGAGGCTTTGGTCCAAGCGGAACAAAGTTTCATTGAATCGGAACAAGCTTTAATTTTAGGGCACAGCATGCATCCTGCACCGAAAAGTCGGGTCGGTTTTGTGCATGAAGATTGGGAAAGGTATTCGCCAGAAGCCAAAGGTCTCAGCCAACTGCATTATTGGTTGGTAGCTCCAGAATATATTCAAGAAAGTTCAGCTTTAGATCAAGCTGTATCAGTGCAATTGAAAAGCGAATTGCAATGGCATTTATCAGAAACAGATCAAGCACTACTGAATGCTTATTCGCATTATAAGTTATTGCCTTTGCATCCTTGGCAAGCACGTTATTTACAGTCAAAAGCATGGTTTAAAAGTTTAAAAACCAAATTAAAAATTATCGATTTTGGCGAGAAAGGTTGGGCATTTTCACCAACAACTTCGGTACGGACTATGGCAAGTTTTGCAGCGCCGTGGATGTTAAAACCATCACTATCTGTAATGATCACCAATTCAATCCGAGTCAACCTTGCCAAAGAATGCCACCGTGGTGAAATGACCCATCGACTTTGGCATTCAAGTCTCGGTGAACGTATTTTACAACAATGCCCAACGCTCAAAGCGGTGAATGATCCTGCGTGGATGGCATTGAGCATAGATGATGAAATCGTCGAAGAAACTATTTGCATCTTCCGTGATCAGCCTTTCAGTGAAAAGCAGCAGGTGAGTTGTATTGCGTCATTGTGCCAAGAGCATCCTGCACAGCCGAAAAGCCGTTTTAATGCACTATTCGAACAAATCGAAAAACAACAACCTGAACTTAATCAAAGCGCCATTGCGATCAATTGGTTTAAACAATTCTTAGCTATCAGTCTAAAACCATTAATGTATTTGTACCATCAATACGGAATGGCCTTTGAATCACATCAGCAAAATGTCTTACTTGAGCTTGAAAATGCAATGCCTAAATATCTATGGCTGCGTGACAATCAAGGCTTTTACTATATCGAAGAACTTGCAGGTGAGGTCTTAAGCGCATTTCCAGAGTTGCAAGAAAAAGCGCATGCCGTGGGTTCCAAAGCCTTTGTCGATGAGCGCTTTAGCTATTATTTCTTTGGTAATACTTTATTCGGCATTATCAATGCAATTGGTGCAACTGGATATGTCACAGAACAAGTGTTGATATCGATATTGCAAAATGAACTGTTGGCCTTGCATCAGGCTTATCCAGAAAGTTCATTGATTCATTCATTACTGTATCAGCCAACCTTACCGTATAAAGGTAATCTGTTGACGCGCTTGTATGAGCTGGATGAATTGATTGCTCCAGTCCATCAGCAATCGGTTTATGTACAATTGCCAAATCCTTTATGTGTGGAACAGAAGGATGTGCAATATGCTTGATTTTATTGGGATAGGCTTAGGGCCATTTAACCTTAGTTTGGCGAGTTTGCTACATAAGCAAAATCATTTGCAGTATCAATTTTTTGAAAAGAAACCACAGTTCGACTGGCATGCGGGTATGCAATTGCCCAATACAGTACTGCAAGTGCCGTTTATGGCCGATCTGGTTTCCATGGTCGATCCAACCAGTCCTTTTAGTTTTTTAAATTACTTAAAGGCGCAGCAGCGTTTATACAAATTCTATTTTTTAGAACAAGCTCAGATTCCTAGACGTGAATATAACCATTATTGTCAATGGGTTGCAGACCAACTAGAGCATATTCAATATCAATCAACCGTAAAAGCCATTTATGCCCAAGAGCAAGGCTTTGAAGTCATGGTTGAGCAAGATGGACGTTTTAGACGTTATCAATGCCGAAATTTGGTCATTGGTTCGGGTAATGTTCCGCATTTACCACAGTGTCTAAAAGACATACAACAGCAATATCCAGAGCGTTGCTTACATTCTGCAAATTATTGCAATGCAGCGTTAAATCACTTGAAAGGGAATGTGGTTGTACTGGGATCAGGCCAGTCTTCGGCCGAAGTTTTTATGGATCTGTTTGATCGTCAATATTTGCAGGATCAGACGACAACAGCGCAGTTTAAATTGCATTGGCTGACCCGTTCTAATGGTTTTTTCCCGATGGAATATGCGCCGCTGGGTTTAGAGCATTTTAGTCCGGATTATACTACGCACTTTTATCAACTAAGTCCTGAAAATAAAGCCGAACAACTGAAACAACAAGGTTTGTTATATAAGGGCATCAGTGCAAAAACCATCCGTGATATTTACCAAAAACTGTATCACCGGAGTATTGGTCAAAATATTCAACAGACGCATTTACATGCTCAGGTGGGTTTGGTCGATGCCGAGCCTCATGGTGCGGGCATCCGTTTGCAGTTTCAGCATAAAGTCACATCAGAACAATTCTATCTGGATGCAGACTTTGTTGTGGCTTCAACGGGATATCACAGTCCAGAGTGGCAATATCTCAAATATCTAAAACCACTGATTCAATGTGATGAATTCGGCCGCTGGAAAATCAGTCAGGACTACCGCGTACAGCATGACGCTGTCGGTGAAATTTTTGTTCAAAATCAGGAAATGCACAGCCACGGCGTAGGAACACCAGATTTAGGGCTGGGTGCTCACCGTGCAGCGGTCATTGCTAATCAATTATTGGGTTTTGACTTATACGATTTAGGCGATCAAGCACAAAGTTTCCAACATTTTTCACCCAGTGAAAATACTGAAATGCACAGTATGGGCATTGTGAAGAAATCAGCGCCAACCAATATCCAAAGACCTTTATCCGTTAAAAAAACCATTGCCAACTATGCAATGAACCGCAATACGACCATGCCGAATAAGCAAGAACAGAATACGGTTAAACTCGAGAAATTATAATGACATTTGCAAAATTAAAGATAAATCAAACGCAGTGGCGCCGTGCAGGACAAAGACTGATTGAAATGGCGATTGCTGAGTTTTTATATGAAGAAATTATTCAGATTCAGCAAGTGGAAAATAACACTTGGCAACTCAAACTGGATGATAAAACGTATCAATTTGAAGCGACTCAGTTTCTGCTTGGGCATTGGCGTATTGTTGAAGGGAGCGTTCGAGAGTTAAGTGAATCGACAACAGAGCCCGCATGGAATCTGCATGAATTTATTCGTGCTTTTTCAAATCAAGCTGAGGTGAAACCATTTACCAAGGCATATTTGATTAAAGAAATGAACAATACATGGTTAGCAGAAGCCCATGTTTTTGATGAACAGCGATTGCTGAGTCATGCTGTCTTGTCAGCGCCACACTATCAAATTGAAGGCATGTTACGTGGACACCCATGGCTTATTATGAGTAAAGGCCGTATGGGCTTTGGCTATGATGATTATTTAAGCTCCGCACCAGAGATTTCTCCAACGGTCAAAGTTCTGTGGTTAGCTGTTCATCGTGATTTAGCTGAGTTTCGTTCGACCGAGGCTTGGGATGCGCAAAGCTTATATCGCCATGAATTGAATTCTGCGCAATTACACGATTTTCAACAGCAATTGGCGGACAAAGCCTTAAATGCTGCTGAGTATTTCTTTATTCCTGTACATGCATGGCAATGGCATCAGTGGTTAATCCCGACCTATGCCAATGAAATCGTTGATCAGCGCATTGTCGAATTGGAAATTGGACAAGACGACTATGTGCCAATGCAATCCATTCGTACTTTATGCAATACCAGTCATCCTGAGCGGCATTATGTGAAGTTACCCGTCAGTATCTTTAATACCGCGGTATATCGAGGTCTGCCTTCAAAACGAAATTTGGCTGCACCGGCAGTGACCGCGTGGCTGAAGGACATTCAACATCAAGATGTAGACCTGCAAAAAACACAGGTAGCATTTTTAGGCGAAGTTGCAAGTCTCACATTACAACAGCCATGTTTTGATCAGATAGATGGTGCACCTTACCAATTTAAAGAATTGTTTGGTTGCTTATGGCGTGAAAGTGTCGAGCCTTGTATCGGTGAGCATCAATTAGCACTTTCCCAAGCAGCATTGTTGCATCGAGACATAAATGGTCGGTCTATTTTATCCGTGTTGATTCAGGCTTCAGGTTTGACGCCTTTGCAATGGCTGAAACGATTTGCCGAAGTTTGTGTAACACCGCTATTAATTTGCTTATACAAATATGGTTTAGCTTTTTCTCCGCACGGTGAAAACACCATGTTGATCCATGAAAATGGCTTACCGAAAAAAATGGTGCTGAAGGACTTTATTGATGATGTCAATTTAGTTGATGAAGATTTTCCTGAACTCGAAAATTTACCACCTGAAGGGCAAATTTTACTGCGCCATCCTGCTGAAGAACTTAGTCACTTTATCTTTACAGGTTTATTCATAGTGCATTACCGCTATATCTGTAATGTCTTCCTTGAAGATTATCCACAGCATACAGAACTTGAGTTTTGGCAAACCATCTCCACCGTGATTGACGAATTTCATCAGGCACATCCTGAATTGGCAGATCGTATTGAAAAATTCAGTATGTTCCGTCCACGTTTCGAGAAAATTTGTCTGAACCGTGTTCGACTGTTTACCACCAGTTATAACGACGAAGCAGAACGACCAGTACCTGTATTTTTAGATCCTATTGCAAACCCTGTGAGTCCAAGCACTTTAAATCAGTGGGCGAAACAACAGCATACCGCCGAACAGAAAACGACAACTAATCGTATTGCGTCATAAACAGATTTTTGAGCTAAGAACAGAAAAGATTAAACAAATTTAAAGGACGACATCATGACAACGTTATCACGACAACTACCTGATTTTTATGAATACCATGAGAATGAGACGCAATACTACTTACGACAAATGCAATATCCAGAAGATATGGCTTTGGTTCATAAATGGATGCATGAACCGCATGTTATTCCACAGTGGCAGCTCAATAAGTCAGAAACTGAACTAAAAGTGTATTACGAAAAAATGCTGGCAGATGATCATCACCGAATTTTGATTGTGGGGGTAAATGGTGAAGATGTGGGCTACACAGAGATCTACGAAGGAAAACGGGATCGATTAGGTTTGTACTACGACGGTGATGAGCTTGATCTAGGTTGGCATTTGTTATTTGGTGAAAAGTCCGTTTTTGGTAAAGGCTATTTACGTCCCGTCATGCGTTTATTGAGTTTTTATATCTTTGAAAATGCTGCATCAGCCAAGATTGTGGGAGAGCCTGATCATAGTGTGAAGCCTTATGCCGTCGTAGTTGAAGACATGTGCTATGAAGCGCAGCGCCTAATCCCAATGCCTGAAAAGACCGCCATGTTGTATTACTGCTTTAGAGAAACATTTTATTCAAAATTTGGTCATTACTTAAACGACTCCAAGGCATTTCAGCATCAGCAACTAGCTAAGGCGGTGTCATGAGTTATCGCTGCACCCACATGCACATACTGGACATGCGCTTTTCAGCGCATGTTTCAGTGGAAGAGTTTGAACAATGGTTGACTCAAGTTGAGCGCTTTTTTCTGAAAAGTCAGCCCTTTGTTTTGGTTATGCAAACGGCTGAGGGAACGACTTTTCCTGAAGAATATCGGCAAATACAGGCCGTTTGGTACAAGAAGTTTAAACATCTCTTTTTTCAATATTGTTTGGGTCTGGTGCGTATTGCGCAAGATCCAGATGACTTCAAACGTTTAAATACACCCGCGCTGCATGCAGCGTGGCGTGTGCCTTATTACGTTTCATTAGAACAGTCTGATGCGCTGCAATGGGCAGTGCAGAGGTGGATATGCAACAACACTCAAGAAAATTAAATCATGCAATTTCACCATCTCAAATTTCAGTCCTGAGTTTGAGCGTCGTGATTATTTTGTACTTAGCACATGCATTGCCTTTGTATTTTTACAATGTGGCTTTGCCTGCCATTTTACGACATCAAGGGGTAGATTTACGCTGGATCGGCATGTTATCGCTGCTTTATATTCCATGGGCATTCAAGTTTTTTTGGGCGCCTTGGATCGATCAGCTCTATGTCAAAAAACTCGGTAAACGTAAAACATGGCTGTTGTTTACGCAAATCGCATTGGTACTGGGGGTACTGGTTTTAGCCTTTACGCAGTTTTCTTATGGGCTGACTTTATTTGTCATTGTTGGTTTATGGATTTCAACGTTTGCGGCAACGCAAGATATTGCGATTGATGGTTATACCGTAGAGAAATTTACCGAAGGCAATTACCGTCTGGGCAGTATGGCACAGAGTATTGGGGTGGCCGTCGGTAGCATGCTTGGTGGCGCTGCAACTTTATGGATTTACCAATATTGGGGTTGGCAGTCAGCGCTCACAACTTTAGCGCTGCTGACATTTTTAACCATGTTTGCTGTGTTTTTTATTCAAGAAGAGCCTCAAACTCAACTTGCCAAAGCCGAACCAAGCCTACGACAAGCGTTTAAACGACCAGAGATTCGTTGGGCCTTGCTACTCATTGTTTGTTATCGCGTGGTTGAAGCACCCGCAATGGCGATGCTCAATCCCATGTTGATCGATCAAAAATGGTCACTGTCTCAGATTGGGGTGTTGATGTCTGTGGTGGGTGCCGGTGTCGGTCTGATTGCAGCCGTTAGTGCAGCTGTATTGCTGAAAAAAATCAAAGCAACGCAATTGTTGGTCTGGGCAGGATGGTTACGTACATTGCTATATGCCGTCATTGGGGCAGCTGTTGTATTGGGGTGGTTGAATCAATGGCATCTGCTTTTAGGTCTATTTGTCGTGCTGATGCTAGCCATTCGTTATATCGCCATGACATCACTTTATGCCTATTTCATGCAGACCAGTTCTAAAGAACAGGCGGGTACCGATTTCACTATATTAGTGTGCTTTGAATTGCTCGTTTACTTCATTGGCGGCGCATTTTCAGGCTTTCTCGCAAAATCATTAGGCTATGGACATTTTTACTTGGTATTGGCAATCGGCTCAGTAATCAGTGTCTTGCTTAGTCAACGCATTGTTTTAAAAACGCAAAATTTAAAAACTCAAACTCTTCCGACCCAATCGGAACTCTAAGAAATGGAAAAGAATATGAAACGTTTAGCTCTACCGATGCAACTGACTTGTCTCAGCTTAGCAATTTGCACTCAGCTTTATGCGCAAGACGTCACGACAGACACTGCACAAAATACTGCGGTCGAAACGCAAACTGCAGAAGCTACTAAAATGGCACCGATTGTTGTGACGGCAACTCGTTCTGCGAAAAGCATTGCCGATATTGCGGGTACGGTGTACAGCATTCCTAAAGAAGAAATTGAAAAACAAGCCAATGCAGGTAAAAGCACAGCCGATATTGTCGGTTTATTGGTGCCATCACTGACTCCATCGAGTGGTACAACGTCTAACTATGGGATGACCATGCGTGGACGTGTGGTGCAATACATGATCGATGGTGTGCCGCAAACGGGATATCGTGATGGATCTCGACAACTGGCGAGTATTAGCCCGTCGATGATTGAACGAATTGAAGTGGTCTCAGGTGCAAGTAGTATTTATGGTTCAGGTGCAACAGGCGGTATTATCAATATCATCACCAAACGAGGTGGATCTGAGCCGCTGAGTTTTGAAACGAAAGTCGGTGTCACTTCTGGTAATAATTTTAAGTCTGATGCGCTAGCTTATGAAGCTGCACAAACCATGAACTTTAATCAAGGCAATTTACGCGGAACTTTAGGTGCAAGCTATACCAAACGTGGCGAAATACAGGATAGTCATGGCAACCGTATTGGGCCTGAAATTGCACAAACAGACCGTCAAGATACCGACACTTTAGATCTAAATGGTCGTGTCAGTTGGAAAATTGCCGATGGTCAAACGCTGAGTTTTGGTGCGCAATATTATAATGATGAGCAAGATAGTGACTATGGTCCAGACTATGGTCCAAATTTAAATGCGCTGCGCTCACAGCCCGTGGGTGGCAAGCTGCCGTTGTCTTTAAATGCGGTAAAAGGCTTACAACTTGCCGAACAACCACAAACTGAACGTTATAGCGTCAACGCACAATATGAAAATCAAGATATTTTAGGCCACCGTCTAAATGCTGAAACCTATTATCGAAATGAAAAAGCACGGTGGTTCCCATCTGCACGTCAAATGGCACCTGAACTCTTCTTGGTGTATCAGTCAGAAACCGATATCGATGTTTTAGGCGCGCGTGTTGCTCTACAAAAAGATCTTAACTTAAATGGTCGTGAACTGGGGCTAACCTATGGTGTGGACTATGAAAATGAAAAAGATCAACAAAATATCCAAATGTATGACAGTGCTACATTTATTCAAAGTAATGGTCTGAGTTATCAGCCGTTTAACTATTATGCCTTTGGCCCAGATGTTGAAACAGAAAAACTTGGCGTATTTGCCCAAGCGCAATATGAATTAACCGACCGTCTTGGTTTACAAGCCGGCATTCGCCATGAGCGGGTAGAAAGCGATGTTGATTCATCTGTGCCTTATATGGAAGCCATCACCGCAGATTTAACCCCAGGCTATGTGGCTAAAACACTGAATGGCGGCAAAGTAAAACATGATGCAACGCTGTTTAATGTTGGCGCGGTGTATCACTTAACAGATGCACAGCAAGTGTTTGCCAATTTCTCACAAGGTTCAAACTTGCCCGATGTGCAACGTATGCTGCGTGATGTGCCAGCAAATTCTGTGATTAATAGCCAAACCATTGACCCGATTAAAGTCAATAACTATGAGCTCGGTTGGCGTGTACAAAATGCCGGTGGTTTAAATGCCGGTGTGACGGCTTTTTATAATGACTCAGACAAGAGCCTGAAATTCGGTGCGCCGAATTACACCATTGATGTTATTGATACCGATGAACGTATCTATGGTGTCGAAGCCAATGCCAGTTATGAAGTTCAACCGAATTGGACGGTTGGAGGCACAGTTGCATATACCACGGGCCAATTTAAAAATACCCAAGGTGACTGGCAAGAATTGGATGCCATTCGTGTGGCACCTTTAAAAGGAACAGCATTTTCAGAATGGCAATTTGATAATGACATGAGCCTACGTGTTCAAGCTTTAGCGATTGGCGGTACTGACAAAGCCCAAAAAGACGCTGTGAAATATGGATCTGCTCCAGCAGCGGCAATTAAAGGCTTTGCAACGATGGACGTGATTGCCAATGCAAAAGTAGGACCGGGTAATGTGGGCTTTGGTGTCTACAACGTGTGGAATACGGATTATAAATCGGTATACAGCCAGTCGGTTGAAACTGTCTATGGCCCAATTTCTAGCCTAGCGGCTCAAGGTCGCACCTACGGTTTAAGTTATACGGTGAAATACTGATTTAAAGCCTGAATCAGGTTTAAAGCACGGTATCGTGACTTACAAAATAGAGGTGGCTTAAGTCACCTCTATTGTTTATAACGTAGCCATTAAAAATGGATAACAAAAATAATGGATCGAAATAACAAACTGTTTATTGCTGCCAGTCTTGCCAATGGTGCAAGTTTCTCGATGATATTGCCGCTGTTGGCGCCATTGGTTCGTGAGTTAAAACTTTCTGAACTACAAGGCGGTGCGATGGTTTCCGTCGGTGCGCTGCTGATGGCTGTTGGTGCCATTTACATTTCAAAAAATCAATCTAAGTTTTCGATTTATCAACTCTTGAGTATCGGTTTTGTGGGCATGGCTGTGACATGGGGGATATTTACAGCCGTGTTGATGTATGGCCTTACTGTTCATATAGGGATGTTGCTGCTATTTAGTTTATTAATGTTGTCACGCGCAGCGACTGGGGTATTTATGGCGATGCCACAGATTGCCTTGCAAACTTATGTGATGACCCGTTTTAGCAATGAGCAGCAGCGTTCACAAGCAATGTCAAAATTCGGTGCATTAAATAGTGCAGGCGTGATCATTGGTCCATTTCTAACCACCTTGCTGCTGGGCTTTGGTGGAATCATGACGCCGCTTTGGGCAGCAATCATTATTTTAGCGTTGATTTCTGTGGTCTTGGTGTTCAGCTTTGACCGACATACCGAACAGCATAGCGTTGAAAAGCCAGTGACAGAAAAGCATGAGTCACCATCTACAGATTTGAGCATTCAGCTCTGCTATCCATGGTTAATGTTGGGATTCAGTCTCTATCTTGCCATCGTGACCGTAAATTTAACGGCCGGGTTTTATATTCAAGACCGCTTTAATATGACTGCTGCAGAAGGCGCAGTGCATTTTGCAGAATGTTCTCTCGTCGTAGGTATTGCTTTGGTGATTATGCAAACGCTGATTTCTAAGTATTTAAATTGGTCCGTATATCGCTTACTGTGGGTTGGGCTGTTTAGCATGGCAGCAGCCTTGCTGATTTCGGTTTTCACCACTGAATTACAGATATTTCAAGCTACATATCTTTTATATGGTATATCGGTTGCATGTTTAATCCCTGCATTTACAACGGGTGCAGCGCAAACGGCGCCCAGTGCGTTACAGACTAAGGTGGCAAGTTGGTGTACAGCCACTCAGGCTTTGAGCTTTGTTGTCGGGCCACTGATTAGTACGGGTTTATATCAGTGGCACAAAGAATTTCCGTATTATTTTTTATTTTTAGTGATGCTCGGTCTGATCGTATTCTTTTTATTTCAAACCAAAACTCAAACCGTGAAGCGAGTTACTGAGTGAAATTGCAGTGAATTGTATATTTACAGCAATAGATCACTGTGTAGACCGTACCATCCTGACAACAGTGGGTTTTGATTACATGATGTTACTTGATCGGTGATTGATCTTACAAAATAGATTTTAAAAGCAAGCTTTTTGATTAAAAAATAACCACAATTGTTTCATTAATTCTCAAAGTACTGAATCAATAGTTTTCTCCGTTATTCTTTTCACATAAAAAAATAACGGAGGTTAAATGCTTAAATTTAATAATGATTTGGTTCTGGGCGCCATTTTTGATATGGATGGAACAATGTTTGATACTGAACGTTTACGGTTTCAAACATTGAAACAGGCATCTCTTGAATTGACCGGTGTTGAGTTTTCCGAATCATATCTGATGAATTGTTTGGGGCTAAGTGCACAAAGCGCGCATCGATTGGCCCAAGCCGAATATGATGAAAACATTCCATACGCAGATATTCGCAAACGCGCAGATGAATTAGAACTGGAGCATGTTCGTCAGTTTGGTGTACCGATCAAAAAAGGTTTGGTTCAAGTATTAGAACGCTTACGCAAGTCAGGACTGAGGATGGCCGTGGCAACATCGAGTCGCCGTGCAATCGCAGAAGAATATCTCATCAATGCCAATGTGTATAAGTTCTTTGATGTCTTAGTCTGTGGCGATGAAGTTGAAAATGGTAAGCCACATCCTGAAATATTTATGCGTGCTGCCGCAAAGCTGAATTTAAATCCTGCTGATTGTTTGATGTTTGAAGACTCGGAAAATGGTGTGACTTCGGCCTTTGACGCTGGCGGTATTACCGTACTGTTTAAAGATATTAAATCGCCCAATCAAAACATGCTGTCCAAAGCCAAATATTATTATGAATGTATGTATGACTGTTTGACGGAACTTGACCCGTTCACTGCGCATTTAGAGATGCCGCATGTGCAAGAGGCTTTTCCACAAACCCTTAATCAGCTCACTGTTGGTATTCATGGTTTTGGGGCGATTGGTGGTGGTTATTTAGCACAAATTTTGTCGCATTGGGATGGTTATACACGCCCGAAAAAAATTTATGCATCGACTCGTAACCCTCTATATCGCTCTGCGGTCAATGCATTTGGTACCTACTGTATTCGCTATGGTCAATTGTCTTATGACGAACGCATTGAAAACATGGCAGTCATTGATGCTGAAAATATTCAGCAGATGCAAGAGATGTACACAGAGTCAAGTTTGGTTGCCATCTGTTTGCCTGAAAAAGCGATTGCAGAAGAGGCCAAAACCATTGCACAAGGCCTGTATGCACGACATATTGCACATGATGAGAAAGCCATCGAACCTCTAACGATGCTGATCATTTTGAACAAAGTCGGAGCAAAACAATTATTAATGTCGCATTTAAAACAGGCTTTAACTGAGCTTGCTGGAGCGGTTGTTGCAGAGAAAATCATGCAACAACACTATTTTTGCGATACCGTGGTCAACCGCATGGTATCTAAGTTAAGTGACCAAAACTTATATCGTCAGCTCCGTATAAAATATAATATCTTCAAACAATTTCAATTAGATGAAGTTGAAGTGAATGCTCAATTAGACTTAGAAGATGCGACGAAATTAAATCCTGATCAGGAACGTCAAGCCACTTTATATGTTGAGGATATGCGTCGAAATTTCCACCCAAGTCATATATTGCAAAGCATGGATTTAATTTTATTTAACGCAGAATCTGACATGCCGATCTATGTAGAAAATAACAGTCCTTTGTTAGAAAAAATGCGTCAAATGATTTTGGTCGATCATATTGAAGATATTCAGCTAATCAAAAATCGCTTATGGAATGGCGTACATGCCATGTTGGCTTGGCAATCTGCACTGTTCAATCATCAAACCATAGGTGTGGCACTTGCAGATCATCGTGTTGATCAATTTATGCATGAACTCATTGACGAGGTGAAGGCTGGTTTAGCACTGCGCTTACCAAATCGTGCTTTTGATTTAACACGACTGGCAGAAAGCTTTATAAACTCTTGTGAACATGCGTATAAAGACCCATGTGCGCGTGTGGCACGAGATCCTTTACGTAAACTTGCAATTAATGAACGAGTGTTGGGCTCGTTGGCGACCAATGTGAAATATGGACTGGAGACAACACATCTACAACAAGGGATTGTCTATGGTTTGATGTATGCCGTGAGTGTAAATCAATGTTCGATGGATCAGGCTATCAACTTTATCCAGTTGCAATTTTCAGAACTGAAAAAGACCAACGAGCTTGAACAACTGGAACGTATTGAACAGATTGAGGCCAATGTAATGATACAGTTGCAGCATTTTTCTGATCAGTCCACAGAGCAGTTTACATCTTGGAAAAACCATGCTGTAACGCAAGATCAGAAAGATACTGCGAAATTTGCCTAAAATATAATGCTTATCTGTGCGCAATGTATATTGAATCAAAATGCTGAGTATGACTCGGCATTTTTTTATTAAAGAAAGCTCTTAGATGAATGAATTTCAGTTCTAACTGAATATTACTAAATCAAAATTGGGCAAAGTCTGTTTTGATTCATGCTTTAATAAAGCAGATTGAATTTAAAGTGATTTATCTGTGTTTCTAAAACCTTCAACGCAAGTCGTACCGACGCTCAATCAGGATTATCCCGATTGGCATCAAGGTCGTCAGCACTATGCTTTGTGGTATCTAGAAATACAGGATCCTAAATTATTGGAATATCTCACAGCACTTCGAGCGCAGTTTTCAGATATTTTATACACGCCGAATACGCGCCAATTTCATATCACCGTGTTTATTTGTGGCTTTTTTGAAGAGTTAAATAAAACCCAATTAATCGATCATTCTGAACAACGATGGAATGATAATTTCTCAGCAGATGAATTGGCACTTCACCAACAACAACTTCGACAGTTATCGCTATCTAATATTCGGTTACGTACAGGTCAGATCAATAGCTTTCAAAGCGCACTGTTTATTGAAATTGTGGATGTAGATCGTAAGTTCGACCATCTACGTCAAGCTTTGAATTTAAGTTCGAATGAAATTGCACCAATCGAATATTGTCCGCATATCACATTGGGATTGTATAAACAGGCGTGGAATAGCGATGATATTTTTGAAAGAATCCAACAAATTGAGCAGCACAGCTTTGATTTTGAAAGCGAGCAACTGACTTTTGGTCATTATCAGGCTCAAGTATTACAAGGGGCTTTGAGTCCTTATTATCAACATCAGTTCAGACAAAATATAGAGATGGCACAGTCATGATTCATTTCATTTTGGGTGGGGCACGTTCAGGCAAAAGCCGACTTGCAGAACGAAAAGCCAAAGAAAGTGCTCAAGCCGTCATCTATGTGGCTACAGCACAAGCCTATGATGAGGAAATGCAGGAGCGAATTCAGCATCATCAAGCGGACCGACCTGAACATTGGGGGCTGATTGAAGAGCCTTTGTATTTAGCCGATCGCTTAGTTGAAATAGACCAAGCGCATCAAACCATTCTTATCGATTGTTTAACGCTGTGGATGAGTAATGTATTGCTGCATGAACAAGCAGACTTTCAACAGCATCAATGCCAAAAATTACTTAAGGTGCTGCCAACATTAAAGTCAGACATTATTTTAGTCAGTAACGAAACTGGACTGGGCGTTGTTCCCATGGGGCAAATCAGTCGAAAATTCGTCGATGAATCTGGGCGCTTACATCAACAAATTGGTCAAATTGCTGACCATGTGGTGTTTTGTGTTGCAGGTTTTCCAATAATCTTAAAAGGAGATAAAGCATGAACTGGTGGCAAGAACCCTGTCAAAATCCGAGTATCGAAGCTAAGCAACAGGCGGTAAATCACCAGTTAAAGCTAACTAAACCTACGGGCTCGCTTTCAGAACTTGAAAATGTAGCGGTGCAACTTGCATCATTACAAAACACAGATCAGCCCAATATCGATTTTCCGTGGATTACCATCTTTGCTGGTGATCATGGTGTGATGGAAGAAAATATTTCGGCCTATCCTCAAGCTGTCACACGCCAAATGCTACAAAACTTCACGACAGGTGGTGCATGTATTAGTGTCATTGCACGTGAGTATCAAGCCAAACTACAAGTGATTGACTGTGGTTCTGTGGGTGATGCGTATGAATATGCAGGGGTAGAGCGCCACTGTATTGCAGCAGGGACGGCAAATTTTGCTAAAACTGTTGCGATGAGCGAATCACAATGTATTGAAGCGATGAATCTCGGCCGTAAAAGTGTTGAAGATGCTATCGCTGCACGTGCGTCTATTTATGTCGCAGGGGAAATGGGCATTGGCAATACCTGTTCTGCTTCTGCTGTTGCATGTTTTTTATTTAATGAGCCGGCCGAAAAACTGACAGGTGTTGGTACAGGTATTCGTGCTGAACAATTGGCACATAAGAAACAAGTGATTGATCAAGCTTTAGCCTTACATCAGGACTATGTTGGCCAAGATGTCTTTAAAGCCCTATGTGCCGTAGGTGGTTTGGAAATTGCCGCGATGGTTGGAGCATACATTCGCTGTGCGCAATTGGGGCTAGCAATGGTCGTGGATGGATTTATTAGTACGGTTTCTGCCTTGGTCGCTGTTCGTTTAAATCCTGCTGTACGTGAATGGATGCTTTTTGGTCATCAATCGGCTGAATATGGGCACCAACGTTTACTTCAAGCCCTTGAAGCTGAACCACTCTTAAAGTTGAATTTACGTTTAGGTGAAGGCAGCGGTGCCGGTGCAGCCTTGGGTTTAATTCGTTTGGCATGTCGTTTACATAACAATATGGCAACTTTCGCGCAAGCTGCTGTGATTGGTGAAAAAGTTTAAATGGAACATTTCCGTTTAGATATATTGCGTCATGGTGAGACTGAACTGAGCCATACCTTACGTGGCTCTACAGATGATGCTTTGACGCAAAATGGTTGGCAGCAGATGCAGCAGACTATAGATAATGCATTAGACGGCACGTATACACGCGGTTTAGCTAGCTGGGATGTCATCATCACTTCTGACTTACAGCGCTGCCGTTTATTTGCTTTGGAACTGTCTCAACAACTTGAACGTCCAATGTTTGAAAATGCGAAGTTTCAAGAAATGCATTTTGGCGACTGGGAAGCAATATCAACCAAGTATATCTATGAAAACACCCCAGAGTTACTCGCACAGTTTTGGCAAAGTCCCAGCACATTTACGCCGCCGAATGCAGAAAGTCTTCAGCAATTTCAACAACGGATATTAAGCGGTCTAGATGAGCTAGTCTTGCAGGCTCAACAGCATCATTGGCACCGCGTTTTATTGGTTTCCCATGGTGGCGTGATTAAATTATTAAAATGTATGGCACAGCAAAGTCATTTAGATGATTTATTAAAAATGACTGCCGAATTGGGACAATTAAATTCATTCATTGTTCAAAATCGCGCAAATATCCGTCTTTTGGAGCAAAGTGAATGACACCTTTTTGGATTGCTCTACAGTTTCTCACGACGTTTCCGATTCACCTTAAAGCGATGCCATCGAAACAGCAAAATGGACAGTCTTTACTGTTTTATCCTGCGGTGGGATTGTTGATCGGTGGCATTCTTGCCTTGCTTGCTTTTACATTGCATAGTCTGCCGATTATCTTACTCAGCAGTATTTTGCTGGTAGTTTGGATTTGGCTCACAGGTGGATTACATCTAGATGGTTTAGCTGATACGGCAGATGCGTGGGTCGGTGGCTTTGGTGATGCCGAGCGTACACTAAAAATCATGAAAGACCCTGCATGTGGGCCGATCGGTGTTTTGAGCCTCGTCGTGATTTGCTTACTCAAATGGTCGGCACTTTATGTTTTGCTACAACAGCAAATGTATTTGGCATTAATTGTATTTCCAGTCTTGGGACGTTTAGCCCCTTTATTTTTGTTTTTAACAACTCAGTATGTTCGCGAAAAAGGCTTAGGCTCATCGATAGCAGAAACTATTCCACGAAAGTCGGCATACCTAGTCTTTATACTCTGCCTAAGTGCATGTTTGTCTTTTAGCTGGACTGGAGTGGTCAGTATTCTTACATTTATTTGTACTTTATTGTATTTACGATGGAAATTTATTCAGCGTATAGGTGGTGTGACAGGAGATACAATTGGTGCCGCGATTGAAATCACAGAAGTGTCGAGTCTTTTAGCGTTTGTCATAGCAATACATTATTTAGCTGTATAGTTTTACAGATGAAACAGTTTAAATCATCATTTAAAAAGCCCAGAGACTGCACTGGGCTTTTTATTTATCCCAATAGATAAATGACTAAATGAATAAGCGATGGCCCAAGCAATACCATAAAGACCCCAGCAAGTACCATGCTCAAGCAGGCTGCAACACCTTCTTCTTTATGACGTGATAATGCTTTACTTGTACCAAATCCGTGTGCAGCATTGCCAAGAGCCGCACCTTGTGCAAAGCGTGAATGCAATTTAAGCCCAGCCAAAACTAGGTCAGCCATAGCCACGCCGGCAATCCCAGTAATCATGGTAAATAGAATCACCAATTCGACTGAACCCCCAATATTTGAGGTAAGTTCCATGGCAAAGGGGGTAGAAATGGAACGTGCCATTAAGCTAAAAGACGTTTCTTGGTCAAACTGAAACAACTGTGCCAAATAAAAAGCACTGATAATCCCTGCTAACATACCAATCACGATGCCTAAACTAATGCTCAGTGCATGCTGACGGATAATTTGTCGATATTCATAGATGGGAATAGCAAAGGCCACAGTGGCAGGGCCGAGCATCCATACAATCCATTGGCTTTCTTGCATATAGGTGTCATATGAAATATGAAAGCAAAGCATGAGTATAATCAGCACAAACGGGACGAATAGTGCAGGGGAAAGAACCATATACGGTAACTTACGATGTAGTTTTTTCGCCAAAACATAACCGATAAGGGTCAGGACGAAAAACAATACAGAGATGCTGTTCAACCCAAAATCGTTCATAAGGTTTTTCCTGCTGTGTTGACATCATGATCTGTCGCAGTTTGGTGTTTCGCTTTAATTTTTGCCTCGAGTTTAAAGCCCCAATAAACCGTAAATGCTGTAAACACCATGACACAGACAGTACCCAGTACCACGGCTAAAATTAACTGCCAGCCAGAGCTGAGTAATAAATCTTGATATTTAATTAATCCAACTACACAGGGGATAAAGAATAGAACCAGTTCAGCCAAAATAAAATCTGAGCCTTGTTTGACCCACTGCATTTTAAATAAACCACTCAACAATGCAGCTAATAGCAGCAATAAACCAATCACGCCAGCAGAGATCGGCAAGTTAAACCATGATTGAATGCAAGAGCCGATCCACCAGATCAATATCAATAAACTTAGCTGGGCTAAGGTCTTGAGAAACTGTGTAAATTTGGAAGTAGATTGTGGAAGCGTATCCATGAGACGACAGCAGAATAGGAGATGACGCTATTTTAAAAGTGCATACCCTGTATAATTATGAATAATTAATTATTAATTATGCTTAAATGGAATAATAATGGACATTAAAAGCTTAAAAGTCTTTGTGACCATCGTGCAAAAACAGAGTTTCAGTCATGCAGCTGAAGCGCTTTTTGTCACTCAGCCGACCATTAGTAAATTAATTCGTCAGTTAGAAGACGAGATCGGCGTACCCTTATTTCATAAAGGAGAAGCAGGTCGAAAAAGGGAAGCACAGCTCACCTATATGGGAGAGCAGATTTATCAGCATGCTTTGGTGATATTGAATGAACAACAACGGATGCTTGATACAGTCACCCAAGTTCGTGCCTTAAAACAAGGTAAATTGACTCTAGGTTTACCGCCATTGGCATCGGTGATGTTTAGTCAGTTAATCGCGCTGTTTCATAAAAAATACCCGAATATTGAATTGAGCTTTTTTGAGGTAGGGGCAACAGGTATTGAAAATGCCATTTTAAAAAAACAGGTCGATGTCGGGATCATTTTAGGTCACTTGAAACCGGTGTTAAGTGGTATTCCAGTGATGGAGTCACCTTTATGTTTATTATCTAAAAAAAACTCACAGTGGCGTAAGCGAAAAAACGTTTCGTTGATTGAATTAAAAGAAGAATCCTTTTTATTGTATGACGATACCTTCACACTCAATGACATCATTATACAGGCGGCAAATTACGTCGGATTTGAGCCCAATGTAGTGTGTAAAAGTAGCCAGTGGGACTTCATCGCCAAAATGGTAGATTCAAATGTCGGGATTGCACTCCTGCCTAAAATTTATTGTGAACAACTTGATGCGGCAAAATACCATATGGCTGAATTAGAAAATCCAAACCTAGACTGGAAACTCAGTATGGCCTGGAATACCACTGTTGCCATGAGTCCCGCAACGCGTGCATGGCTAGAAATAATTGAGGACAATAAAGACAAAATACATTTTTAGTTCATATGCAGATCAAGCCGATGAAATAAATGATTGGAAATGAAGATGGATTTATGATTTGTACAACAAAGATTATTGAAAAGGATTTTGCAAAATCAACAGGCATGAATTAAATTGGGTGTTGGTCGTTATTTTTGATGGTTCATAAAATGAAATGGGATGATATAGGTCAACAACCGTGTTCAATCGCTCGTGCGCTTTCAGTGCTAGGGGATCGTTGGACCATGTTGATTATCCGTAATGCATTTATGGGCATTCGACGTTTTGATGACTTTCAACAAAATCTCGGGGTGACGCGTCATGTGTTATCTGACCGATTAAAGCGTTTGGTTGAAGAAGGTATTTTAACCAAAGTTGCTTATGTCGAGCGTCAGGAACGGTTTGAATATCGGCTGACTCAAAAAGGCTTAGACTTGTATCCAATCCTTTTAGCTATGACCCATTGGGCTGATCAATATATGGATCAGGGCTTAGGATCACCTGTTGAATATGTGCATCAGGCATGTGGGCAAAAATTTAAACCGGTTTTGGTGTGCTCATGTTGTGCTGAACCGATCCAAGCCAAACAGGTCAAACCGATATTTACCCAAGCCTATTACATCGCTCTAAATCAATTAAAACCTGCCTAAGCTGTTTTATGGCTTTCTTCAAGATGCTGATTTGCATCTATTTAGCCAAATTAGCCTAAGCGGTATTTGGGTTGCTTTAAAATCACAAACAATTTGCAGGTTTAGGGATGCCCGCTAAACGACTTAAATGCCGAGCGACCAAACCCGTGTTAAATTTGTCTTGTAACACCGCATTATTAATATCAGCGCTTACCGTTTTCATTAAAAATTTAATGAGTGGGCGAGTTGCCGGTGAGTGACCAAACTGTTGATAAAACTGTCGCACAGCTTGTAAAACTTCAAAATGCCAAGGGCTTAACTCAAGCTCTAAACTTTTAGCCAGTTCTTGGGCAACAGCTTCATTCCAAATAGTGTAATCCACCAAATGGCCATCTTGGTCTAATTCAAGATTCATATTCATTCCAAAAGAGAAGATTGTAGAAATGGATCGCTTTTACACAAATTATTTGAGTGAAATACATCTTTTAAATCTAAGGCATAGATCAGCAAAAGCAGCATAGTTAATCACTTTCATATGACTATAATTCATAGTTTTACCTAAAATCTCAGCATCATTTTCAAGTACATAACATGTGCCAAATTGCTGAATTTGTTCATCTGCAATATGTAAGACTGCTTCACCCATCAAGATGATCACATCTTCAGGGTTGATTAAACTGGCTAACTGCTGGATGTGCTGTAGGGTATTGGCATAGCTGGCTTGGACTAAATACAGCGTAGAATTTGACATCATCATTCCTCTTTTACCAATACAACACATGATCAAATTGTTGAATTAATTCGGTATTAAATTGAACAAACTCAAGCTCTTGTTCACTGTTGATCACAAATGGATGCTGTGAATTTTTTTGTTCAATATAAATCGGGGTGAGATCATAAAATTCAAAGCTATCAACCATGTTGGATGCGAGTTTAAATGCATGCTTGAACTGACTAAACTCTTGTTCTGCTTGAAGTAAGCTTAGGGCAGCATCTTTAAGCAACACTTTAACGTCACAACCGAAGGTTGCAAGCACCATGGTCGCAGAAAGACTTTCATGTACTTGTAAGCTTGCAAGATTTGCATGGGTTAAAACAACCAGTACAGATTTCACGTAATTTTCCTTTTCAATGCTACAAATGCGCGGCAATCAAAATACTTAGAATTGCAATAAACGGTCAGCAGCTTGGACGGCATCGGCAAGTTCGCCTAGGCCCACAAGTTCAAATTGCTCAGCTAGATTATGTTGCTGAATATTGTGACGCTGTGCATTTTCCTGATCTGTGATCCCACGTGCGAGCGCTGCACTTACACAAACAGGTAAGCGAATGCTGAGTTTTTGCCATTCACTACTGAGTTTGCGTTGATCATCTGGCACCCATTGCAGGGCATTTGCCACATTTACACCATCTTGATAGAAAAAAACCCGAAAGTTTTCGCCTTTCTGCTTCAGCGCTTGGGCAAGACCCAAAGCATGCCAAGCCAATATCGAAGTGGGTGAGGAGGTAATTAGTAATAGAGTACTCATCGAAATTCACTAAATGAATAAACGGTCTAGATCGACAGTTTGTTCTGAGTTCAGAAGAAAAAGCTAGTATACAATGATTTACTCAATGATCTGAACATTTGCAAAGTTTTGCTTATTTAGGCAGCACTGCCATTGCAAATTTTTCTTCAAATAGAACGATTGGTATAACATTGGGTTTAATTTGGATTCAGCCTCAAGCCGTCAGTTTTTCATAAATAAACTGTGCGGTTACATACTGAAAAATCTTTATATGAATAAAACGCAATTTTTGATTTTACAGAGAGCTATGATCTTTTCATTTTTTAAACCATCTCATGAATATAGAGAAATTTAACTTAAGTTTATTTAATTCAATCAATGCTTCGGACAATGCTTTAGATTTCACCATTTCTTTTGCCATATTTATAGCCAATGATCTATTTTATATCGTGATTCTTTTGATGTTTTTGGCTTGGTTTAAAGTCAGTTTTGACACCAAAAAACAAATCGTTAAAGCCACTGTTTTTACAATTGTCGCATTTCTAATCAGCCAAGTGATTTCAAGTTTCTTTTACTATCCTAGGCCCTTTGTCTTGGATGTTGGACGCACGATTATAGAACATTCACCGAATGGATCATTCCCGAGTGATCACATGCTGTTTTTTAGTACGATTGCATTTTCTTATATTTTTTCAAAGCAAAAAGCTGTCGGCTATGTATTTCTAGCTTTCGCTTTTCTTGTGGCGTGGTCGAGAGTCTATTTAGGTGTGCATTATCCAATGGATATGGAGGGAGCGCTGATCATTGCGGTTTTGCTGAATTTTGTTGGACTGTCTTTATGGCGAAAATATGGGTCTTATTTGGTGAGCATGATTTTAAAAGTTTACGAGTTCCTATTCTCAGCCATGATTAAAAAGGCTATATCCGCTAAATTAAGTTTGCTAGATATTTGCGATTTCAAACTTTTGCTGCTGCTATAGTTACATTGCCAACATCCTGCTTCTCGACCTCAAAAATAGTCAGACTGCTCAATTCAATTTGCTCATTCGATTAAGATCATTTCTAATATTTTGTTGCTGTCTAACATGCTTCGCAATGTAACTATTATTAAATATCTTCTTCAAAAAGACTTCAACTCAAATGCCACGAAAACTTGTGATGTCTTCTAAATGGATCGCTAGCTAGGTCATTTGTCGTAAATCAAATACAGTTAATATCCATAACTGCAACACAGTCAAAATTCTAAAGCAGTAAGATAAAACAAGAATGCTCTTGCAGATTGTTCGGCTCATGAAAAATGCTGAGGCGAAGTTTCAAAATTTAGATCTGTAGATAAGTTGGTGACGACACCGAGATGATGCCAAAGATTTGTAAAAGCTTGATAACTATAAGGAGTATCTAAACAATGATTTTAGTGACTGGTGGTTTAGGCTTTATAGGCTCACATATAGCCTTGAGTTTAATGGCTCAAGGTCAAGAAGTCATTATTGTGGATAATTTATCCAATGCAAATTTACAAACACTTGAACGACTAGAATTTATTTCAGGCATGTATGTACCTTTTGTCAAACTCGATATTCGAAATACTCCCGCACTCAATAAAGTATTTGAACAATATACCGTCGATGCTGTCATTCATACGGCAGGCTTTAAGTCATTGGAAGAATCCGTCCTTAAACCACTTGAATATTATAATGATAATGTCAGTTGTATCATGAGTTTGCTGCGTGCTATGCAGCGAACAGGTGTACGAACACTGATCCATTTATCAAGTTTAGCGGTATATGGACAGTCGTCGGCAGAATTAACAGAAGACACAGAAATCAATTTTACCTATCCAAATCCCTATGTGAAATCTCAACAAATGGTGGAAGAAATTATACGGGATACGGCACGTACTGATAATGAGTGGAAAATTGCGATTTTGCGTTTAGGAAACGTCGCAGGTGCATTCGAACATGCAGTTTTAGGTGAGTTTGTAGCGCCATTGCCAAAAAATATCGTGCCACTAGCGATGCAAGTTGGGGCTTTACAACGAGATTTTATCGAACTTCGCAAACAAGCTAAAACTGAAGATGGTACTGTGGAACGGAGTTTCGTGCATGTACTCGACTGTTGTAAGGCGGTGTGGCAATGTTTGCAATGGTTGTCGCAGCAGCAATTCGCCTGTGAGGCTTTTAATATTTCAGGTGAGTTGGTTTCGATACAGCAACTATTAGATACGCTTTCAGAAGTGACACAGGCGGAGATTAAGACGGTCGAATCTAGTTTTTACCCAAGCCATGAATATGACCAGCTTGGGGCAAGTACACAGAAAGCGAAAAGTACTTTTGATTGGCAGCCTGAACAAGATTTAAAGAAAATGCTAGAAGATGAATGGCGTTTCTATCAACAAACATTAAGAGGGAATTAACTCGTCTTGTATTGGGTAATTTTAATCGTCGTGCATGATTTTCTTTATAAAATCACGATAAAGATTATCAAATAAACCACTTATAATTGATAATGGTTATTATTTACAAGGCTAAACAAGTTACCTAAACTGTATTTATCAGCAGAGTTTGATTCTGCACAGACGTTCAAGTTTTATAAATAAGGATATGAGGTCATTTATGCAAACACGTATTGAACATGACACAATGGGCGATGTTGAAGTACCTAGCGATGCGATGTGGGGTGCACAAACACAGCGTAGTTTGCAAAACTTTAAAATTGGTGGTGAACGTTTACCACGTCCAATGATTCGTGCAATGGGTCTCGTGAAAAAATCAGCTGCGATCACCAACGCAGCATTGGGTCAAATCCCTCAGGAACTTTCTGGTTATATCGTCAATGCAGCCGAAGAAGTGATCTCAGGTCAATGGGATGCACAATTCCCACTGGTAGTTTGGCAAACTGGTTCTGGTACGCAAAGTAACATGAACTGTAATGAGGTAATTGCCAATATTGCCAATCAAAAACTAGGCAATCCATTGGGTTCACAAAAACCTGTCCATCCCAATGATCATGTCAATCGTGCTCAATCGACCAACGATTCATTCCCAACCGCAATTCATGTGGCTGCAAGCCTACAAATCAATGAGCTTTTAATTCCTGCTGTAACGAAACTGCGTAATACCTTAGAAGCAAAATCTAACGATTTTAAAGATATTGTTAAAATTGGCCGTACACATTTACAGGATGCAACGCCTTTAACATTAGGCCAAGAGTTTAGTGGCTATGTTTCACAGCTCGATCATGGTTTGAAGCGTTTAAATCAAGCTTTAGAAGGACTGTATGAATTACCATTAGGTGGTACAGCGGTCGGCACAGGTCTGAATGCACATCCTGAATATGCTGTAAAAGCAGCAGCAGAAATTGCGAAACAAACAGGACTACCATTTGTCACTGCACCCAACAAATTTGAAGCACTTGCAGGACGTGATGCTGCTGTATTTGCATCGGGGGCGTTAAAAACACTTGCTGTAAGTTTAAATAAAATCGCCAATGACGTGCGCTGGTTAGCCAGTGGCCCACGCTGTGGTTTTGGTGAGCTACGCATTCCAGAAAATGAACCAGGTTCAAGCATCATGCCAGGTAAGGTTAATCCAACTCAAAGTGAAGCTATGACGATGGTGGTTGCTCAAGTACTTGGAAATGACACAACCATTAATGTTGCTGGGGCATCGGGTAACTTTGAATTAAACGTGTTTATGCCGGTTATTGCCTTTAACTTATTGCAATCTATTCAACTCCTCGGCGATGCATGTAATAGCTTCAATGACCACTGTGCAGTAGGCATTGAGCCAAACCGTGAAAAAATCGATCATTTCTTACATGATTCATTAATGTTAGTTACGGCACTCAACCCAGTGATTGGTTATGAAAATGCTGCAAAAGTTGCTAAAACTGCATATAAAGAAGGTAAAACTCTAAAACAAGTTGCGGTAGAACTCGGTTTAGTCACTGCAGAGCAATTTGATGAAGTGGTTCGTCCTGAGCAAATGGTTTCACCCAATACCAAATAAATAGTTTTGAGATCATTCATCTAGAGTGTTTGAAAATAAAAAGAGAGGCTGACTCATACTCAGCCTCTCTTTTATTGGATAAATTTTTAATTCTTTTTTATCGCTAAATACTGGCTAACACATATTCTTTTGAATCATAGTCATCTTGAAATGTATGTATATAAACAGGACGGTTTATTAAAAATAGGGCAACGAACAAAATGCAGCAAGGCCGGAGTATGAAGCGAGTAATTCATAGGATTGGGCTTTGAATTCATTGGCACACTTGTTAAAATGCCTTTCTTTTTCTGTTTTCGTTGCTATTTGACATTTGTTTGAATAAATATTTGCAAGACAGTGTTTTATTTAAGGATTTCCCCCAATGCTCACCATCTATTTGACAGATGTCCAAAAGAACGTTCAATTTAAAGATTATCCGGGCGAGCATCCTGTTAAATTTGTTTTGAATTTTAAAAAGATTTTCCCAAGTGTTATGGAGCTTTTGCTTCCAGTTTTGCCTGAGAATGAAAATCTAGAAGAAATGAGCTGGGAATCTACTACTACTGATTTTGAAAAATTCAAATTACTACTCAGTGGTTGGGGCGTAATCGAACTGCGTTTGAATGCTATTGCGCAATATAAAGACCGTGCTTATGCAGATAACTTGGTAAAAAAAGCACAGCAAAAGCGCAAAGAATATAAAAAAGCACAGTCAAAATTACAAACTGTTGAACTGGATTATCTATTCATGCACGAAGTTCATGGTTTAATTGATGCTGAGTTGGTCGAGCTAGGTGAAAAATTCTATCTACCGACGTTACGTGAGCTTTGGAAAAACAAAGTGTCAGCGAATGTGCTAGAAGCAAAATTCTAAACTTCATAAGGTTTTAGTCGAAAAATCCTCCGCTTAGGAGGATTTTTTATATGTACAGCAGAACTTCAGATTTACTTCGGCAAGTGACTGTTTCATAGTGACCCATCAACAAATGAAGCATTCAAAACATTTGGAAAGTAGCGATACTTATTATTCCAAATGTATCTGATTCATCTACACATTATATTCTAAAGGACCATTTTATATGTCAAATCAGTTTATTGACCTGATAAGCAAACGTCGCACTATTTATGCTATTGGGGACAATGTAAGCCAAAGCACAGAATATTTAACTGATTTGATCCAAACAGCGATTAAACAAAGCCCGTCTTCATTTAATTCACAATCTTCTCGTGCTGTTATTTTATTTAATGGTGAAAGCGAAAAATTTTGGGGCTTAGTCGCTGACAAATTAAAATCTTATGCAAAAGATGAAGAAAGTGCTGCGAAGACCACGGATAAAATGGCAAGTTTTGCAGCAGGTTTGGGTACAGTTTTGTTCTTTGAAGATTTGGATGTGGTCAGTGGTCTACAAGCACAGTTTCCTTCTTATGCAGAAAACTTTCCGATTTGGGCTGAACATTCAACTGCCATTGCCCAATTTGCGACTTGGACAGCGTTGCACACCGAAGGTTTAGGCGCATCACTACAGCATTACAACCCAATTGTGGATGAACAAGTGCATGCTGAATGGGACATTCCTGCGCATTGGAAACTTCGTGCTCAATTGGTTTTTGGTTCAGTGGAAGGTGAAGCGAAAGAAAAAGGCTATATGGATGATGCCGCTCGTTTTAAAGTCTTCCAATAATTGCGGTGTATAGGACTCAATTTTGATAAATAAGGAACGAAATCTAAGTTCCTTTTTTTTATTGCAGTTTTATTGAGATAGATAGGGTTGGACAAGATTTTCATCCGTGAAAACCTTGTCCAGATTAGCCCATTGAGGACTGAGCTAAACGGGTGACTAGAACCAACTTTCTTGCATGTTGAGGCAAGTATCATCAAGTTCTAGCAATAACTTGGCTTGGTGCTCTATTTCAGGTAATTCCCAGCGGATAAAATATTGCGCGGCTTGTAATTTACCGGCTAAGAATTGTTTATCTTCAGCTAAATCGGAATGTTCAAATTTCACAAGGGCTTGATTGGCCATTTCAAGCCATAGCCATGAAATGATGACTTTGCCCATCATGTCTAGATACAACGCAGAGTTTCCCAGTGCCTGATCGACATGACCTTGGGCGAGGACTTGTCCCAAAGTTTGTGTGGTTTTCTTCACCGTGTTTAAATGTGCTGAAAAAATCGCTGCAAGCGCTTCCGTTTTTGGATGTTGAGCTTGATCAATCGTATTTTGCATACGTTGTAATAACAGCATCAAACCTTTGCTGTTGTGCTGCCAAAGCTTACGACCCAACAAATCCAAAGATTGAATGCCAAATGTACCTTCATGGATCGGATTTAAGCGATTGTCGCGATAGCATTGTTCAAGTGGATATTCACGGGTATAGCCCGCGCCACCTAAAACTTGAATGGCTAAATCATTGGCTTTTGGTCCATAGGCGGAAGGGAATGATTTGACGACAGGGATAATCAAATCTAATAACAACGCGCTGTCTTCATTGTTAGCGGCTTGATGTTCATCAATTAATCGTGCAGCAAATAGGCATAATGCGAGTGCGCCTTCCACATAGGATTTTTGTGCCAAAAGCATCCGTTTAACATCTGTATGTTGAATAATATTGACAGGTTTTGAGGCAGGATTTTTATCTGATACTAAGCGACCTTGTGGACGGTATTTGGCATATTCGAGTGACTCTAAATAGCCACGGTATCCAATCATGGCTGCACCTAAGCCGACACCGACTCGTGCTTCATTCATCATCTTAAACATATATTTAAGACCAGCACCTGCTTCACCAATCAGATAGCCTGTACATTGGTCTTTTTCACCAAAGCTCAGTACTGTCGATGTTGTACCTCTGTAGCCCATTTTATGTAATAAGCCAGCCAGTTGAACGTCATTGGCGCCTGCAAGTGAACCATCGCTCAGGGTTTTAAACTTCGGAACAATAAACAGAGATATACCTTTTACGCCCTGAGGTGCGTCTTGTATCCGAGCAAGCACCAAATGGACGATATTTTCAGTGATGTCTTGGTCACCCCCTGAAATAAACATCTTTTGGCCTTTGATGAGGTAGGTACCATCGGCTTGCGGTATAGCTTTTGTAGTCAAATCACCTAAAGATGAACCCACATCAGGTTCAGTCATAGCCATCGTTCCTGCAAAGCGACCACTGAACATATGCGGTACAAACCTATCTTTTTGTTCAGTCGTACCGAAAGCTTGAATTACATTTGCAGCCGCAGCGGTTAGAAATGAATAAGCCACTGACGATGGATTTGCTGACATGAAATAAGCATTTGCAGCCATGTTAATTAAAGTCGGAAGTTGCATACCGCCTGCATCATAATCATGCTGCGCACAAAGTAGGCCGGCATCTGCAAATTGCTTCCATGCCATTTTGACTTCTGTAATAGTTTTAACCTGTTGACCATCAAACGTAGGTTCGTTTTGATCGGCTGTTGCGTTATGGGGTGCAAAAAAGTCTTGAGCAATACCTTGTGCAGTTTCTAGGATGCTTTTGAAGGTTTCAGCATCATGCTCAGCAAAACGTGGGTAATGCGTTAAGTCTTGCGCTTTAAACACGTCAAATAGCAAAAAATTTAAATCTTTGTCATTGATTAACTGCGCCATTGCTCAATCTCAAATCGGGTTGAATTTTATGCCTTAAGCCTAGCAGTTGATTTTTAGATATAGAATTGTCAATAATGACACTTAATAAGTCAAAAATGACATTTTGATAATTTGAACTTTAAATGAAGAAAATCATAATTTTAGCATTTGATGGCGCTTTAGCTTCCGCGATTACTGGGGTCATTGATTTATTTGCAATGGCGGGGGTCAGTTGGAACCGGATCCAAAAACAAAATGTGCAGCGGCTATTTCAGGTCAAAATTGCCTCACAACATGGTCAAGCTGTGCAATGTATCAATGGCATCAAGCTTTATGCAGATTTAGCATTTTCTGAAATAACAGATGCAGATATCATTATTGTTCCAACGATAGGCGCGGCGATTTTAGATGTTTTAGCGCAAAATTCAGCACTAATCGAGTTATTAAAAACTCGGCAATTGCAGAGCGGACTGATCGCAGGAAATTGTACGGGTAATTTTTTTCTGGCAGAAGCAGGGCTTTTAGATGGTAAGCAGGCAACGACGCATTGGGGCTTTCAGCAAATGTTTCGTGAACGCTATCCTTTGGTGAAACTGAATGCAGATCAGCTGATTAGCCATGATCAAAATATCTATTGTGCAGGCGGCGGCTTAGCATGGTTTGATTTGGGACTACACCTAATAGAACGTTTTTATGGTTTTGAAACGGCAATCCATACGGCAAAATCATTTGTATTGGATTATCGTCGTGATAGTCAGTTGTCCTATTCATTATTGAAAATATCTAAACCGCATCAGGATGGTTTGGTGCAAAAAGTTCAAGATTGGTTAGAACAGCATTATCATGAAAATATTGTCTTAGATGAACTTGCAGCGCAGTTTAATGTGACAACGAGGACATTGATTCGACATTTTAAAGCGGCTTTGGATATTCCTCCCAATCAATACTTACAATCGATACGGATTGAAGCTGCACGAAAGCGTTTAGAAGAAACGGGACATGCTTTAGATCTGATTATGCGAGAGGTTGGCTATAGTGACCCAAGCTCATTTCGACGGTTATTTCAGAAAAAAACTGGGCTGAGCCCCTTAGAATATCGTCGACGTTTCAGCCGACGATTTGATGTTTAAATACAGTTTAAGCGGTTCGAACGGCATAACGACCATGTAAAATGTAGTAGGCACCCATACATGCAAAGGCAGCAAATGCGCTATACAAATACAATTGTGAGTAACCAATATGGTCGAGCAATTTACCGATAAAGTATGGTCCAAAGCCTAAGCCTGCATCCAAAAAGATAAAGAAAGTCGAAGTGGCAAAGCCCATACGTTCAAGCGGTGCACTTTTCACGGCAACTGTTTGGCAGACCGACTGAATATTGCCATAACCGAGTCCAAGTAAGCCGGCACAAAGTAAAAGCATCCATGAACTCTGAGTGATGCTGAGCAGTACCAATGCTACGCCCATAATCACAAAAGCAGGGTAGATCACAATATTTTCACCTTTACGATCCATCAAAGGGCCAGTAAATGGGCGAGAAATTAAAATCGCAATGGCATACATCAAAAAGAAAAACGAGGCTGTTTCAACCAAATCGATTTCTTTGGCATAAAAGTTAATGAAAGACAAAACGCCTGAATAGCAGATTGAAGCGAAAAGCATGATGAATGATATCGGTAATGCTTTAGGCTCTACAAATTGAGCAATCCAACTTGGTTTTTTGACGGCTTCAACAGTATCGAGGGGTTTATTGATTTTGGGTAAATCGGGCACTTGAATCAGTAAGGCAACCAATAGGCAGCTCAATGCGATAATCGTAGAAACAATAAAAATCGCGTGATAACCAATGTGTAACATCATCCAAATTGCAAGAAATGGCCCAATAGCCGTACCTAACGTACTACTCATGCTGTAGTAGCCAATGCCTTCACCGCGACGTGTCGCTGGTAAGATTTGGGCAATTAAGGTACCCAGCACTGTTGATGCCATACCCATCATAAAGCCATGCATAAAGCGTATGAAGAGCAACATGCCGACGCCAGACTGAATGAAGTAAAAACCAGAAAAAATTAAAAAGCCAATTAAACCAACGATCAGTGTCGTTTTACGTCCAAAGCGTTCTAGGAACTTGCCTACCAATAAACGCCCGACCAATGTGCCTACAATGAACAAGCCTGAAACTAAACCTGCTTGGGCTGTAGTCGCACCCAATTCAGCCACCGCATAGCCCACGATCACCACAACCAAGAGATAAAAGGTTAAAACCAATTGGAAGTTAATGGCGCTGACTAAAATAAAATTTCGAGTCCAAAGTGGTGCGTTATCTTGCATGATCATCACCTACAGTGTTTTGTTCAAGTTCTTGCATGACACGGTGTAAAATTTGAATGGAGCGTTGGATATCTTGGCTAGCTAATGGCGCGATCAGGCGCTGCTCAAAGGCATCTATGTCTTTTGCACATTGCTGAAATAACTCACGTCCAGTCTCGCTGAGCATCATTTTCTTTTGACGTTTATCGTCAGTTTGCACATGTGCCAAAATATCCATCTGTGCAAGAATTTTGACACGCTTAGTGATGGATGGCTTGGATACATTTAAATATTCCGCCATTTCAATAGATGTACAAGCGGTTTTTTCACGGGTGACAAACATGACTTGCCAAAGCGAATAGTTCAATTGATAGGGCAATAAAATCGTGTTGATTTCATCACTCATCAAACGCGCACAGCGTAGAAGTGAAGAGCGGAAACCTAATGTGGAATTCATGATAGTTAACTAGGGTAACTAAATTATCGCAACTTTATGCCTTATTTATTTTGAATTCAAGTGAACAACTCAAAGCATAAAAAACAGGTATAAAAAAACCTGTGCGCACACAGGTTTTTTTGCATAACATTTCTTACAAAGCATATCTTGCAATACATATTGTTCATTTATGCCCTAAACAATGCGTGTTTATTCTACAGAAGCTTCTGCAGCTGCAATTGCTGCATCTTCCGCTGAGCTGTCTGCATTTTCTGAAATTTCTACACTTTCACCATCTGCATAAGCAAGTTCTTCACCTTCTGATTCAGCTTGCTCTAAATAAGCCGCAAGTTGTTCATCTGTTAATTCTTCAGGTTCACCTTCAGACATCATTGCTTGTTCTTGTAATTGCGCTTGTTCTAAATTGCTCATCATACTTTGCATATTGAACATCAATGGGATCATGACCAATAAATAAACAATCATCAGGATTAGATACAATGACCCAATAACTTTCTCTGTTTGTTCCGTTGGACGCTTAATACCATATTTATTTTCACCTTCAGTGCCTTTTGCAGCCATCACATAAATGCTAAAGATGGTACCGACGAGAGGGATGAGAAAAATTAAACAGAGCCAACCGCTTTTATTTAGATCATGTAAACGACGAATCGTAATGCAGATCATTGCGACAAACATTGCAACGATGGAAACGACAATCAGTGCGATTGCACTGAGTCCTAAGAATGAATTAAAAAGTGCTTCAATACTACGTTCTGCTGAATTGAAAAATGCAAAAACACCTAGCGCGACGCTGATGCCCAATAGGCAGGTATAAATCATACTAATGATAAATAACCACGCTAAATAGGACAGGCGGCCAAAACGTCCTTCAGGAGACAGTGGATGATCGGCTTTTTGAATTTGAGGCTGAATATTTTGATCTTGTTGAAACGGATTCAATTCGCTTGAAGTAAGTTCAGTCATTATTATTCCAATTTTAATTATCTAATTTATTTTCTATGCCCCAAAGGGCAGCTTTATTGTATAGCGAAGTAAAAAAAGGTCAAATATTAGACATGGCTAAGTCATCAAATATTCCTTAGCCATGCTGTAATGTGGTCTGTTATTTATGTAATTTACGATACTCTTTAGGGCGCATTGGACGACTGGCTTTCCACAAACCTTTCTTTTGTTTACGTGCTTTACTTTGTAAATTCATCATATAGTGCAAATGCTTTTGGTCACGGATGTATTCTTCGTACACCCACGCAGCACCACGTTTTACCATTTCTTCATTCATGCATTTACGATAGCGATAAATAACCCCAACGCAGCGGCCATAACGGTCTACATCAGTGATTTTTACGCGGACAAATTTCTTATAAACCATGGATTTGATCAGGCGGGCTGACTCTTTACCGTAGGCTTGTGTTGATTCTGGCGCGTCCACATAAGCAAAGCGAAGTTTGGTTTTAGAACGTCTTAAATTCATCCGATAGCAGGTGAGGGTATCGCCATCACTAATATCGGATACACGGCAGAGGTAAGATTTTCCTTTCTTAAAAGGCTGGAAAAAATCCTTTAAGAAAATGGTGACTTTATAGAGAACATAGACAGTGATCAGGCACAGTACTGCACCTAACGCCATGAGCCAATTCGCGGAGAGATTTGAAAGCATACACAATGATATGAACGAGCTCATATCGCATAAAAACAGGAATTTAGATTTTATAAGAACTCATGATTTATGGCTGTCGAATAAACCGACGGTCAGTTAAAAATACCTTAAATAATCAGCATTTGATCTATAAATATACAGCAAGCTTCATCACGCAGAATTCAATCTAAATCCATGTAAATAGCCTAAGCAAGCTGATATATCATCATAAAATAGCCTAAGCAAAAATTTTAGAAATTTGGCTTCGCAAAAAAACATGCCGTGAATTTAATTCCAAATCATTATGCCAATACATCCCTAATTTAATTTTCGGCAAGTCTACAGGTACATCAAAAATATTCAGTTCGGGAGCAACCTGTAAATGCGTCAAAATATTTTGCGGAATCGTCAATATCGCCTTGGGCTGCTGTGCCAAAATTTGTAGCGCAGTAGAGTAATGCTGACAGCGTAAAAAAATCTCTCTAGAGTGTTTTTTACGATTTAAATAAATATCTTCAACTAATACACCTGCACGTCGGGAAGAAACCCCAATATGAGGAGCCGAAAGATAAATATGTTCATCCATTTTGGGATGTTGACTACAAACCACGAATTGGTCTTCAACTAAGGTTTGAAAATTAATCTTTTCACCAAAGTTTTGCTCAAGGTCAATCGCAAAATCAATTTGCTGTGCAGCTAGATCAGCCACAATGGTTTTACGATCTAATTTAATACTGGAAAATTGGATCTGAAACTGTTGCTGTTGAAAGTGTTCAACTAACTTGGGAAAAATGATCGGTTCAATTTCATCATGTACCGCAATTTTCAAGCTCTGTACCATTGAAGGAGTAAATTGTTGTTTTTGGATAGAAATACTTTGAATCGCAATAAGCGCATTTTTAATTACAGGATAAATCTGCTCGGCAAATGGCGTAGGAAGCATTTTTGCTCCAGCACGTACAAATAAGTCATCTTGTAAATGTTGTCTTAACCGTTGAAGTGCATGACTCGCTGCAGACTGAGTAATACACAAAATTTTTGCAGCTTTTGAAATGCTTTTTTGTTCATAAATTGCGATATACAGTGGATATAAATTGATATCCATACGGTGGAAAACACCCATATCGATGACGGTATTTTTATGAATACTATTCATGTTCATCTATTGAATTAAATCATTTTGTTCATATTAGATTTCAGGTTATGGTGTTGTAAAGCGTAAAGAACATAATATTTAAAGGATGTTGTCATGTTTGAACTTTCTGCACGTGCACAAGATTATATTGAAAGAACAAAAAAATTTATTAAAGATGAAATTGAGCCTGTAGAAACTGAGTTTTGGGCAGAAGTTCATGAGCTGAACCAAGGTGGCGATTGGACCAAATGGCAATGGCCAGCACAGTTAGAGGTCTTAAAAGATAAAGCCAAAGCTGCGGGCTTATGGAATATGTTCTTACCTTGTTCTGAACTTGGGCAAGGCTTATCTGTACAAGAATATGCGCACATCGCAGAACTTTCAGGCCGTAGCTTACTTGCACCTACGGTATTCAATTGCAATGCACCTGACAGCGGCAATATGGAAGTGATTTGGCGTTATGGCACGGAACAACAAAAGCAGCAATGGTTAACACCATTACTGGACGGCAAAATCCGTTCAGTATTTTGTATGACAGAACCTGCTGTTGCTTCAAGTGATGCCACCAATATGGAAGCTACAGCTGTCGTTGAAGGCGACGAAATTGTGTTAAATGGCCGTAAATGGTGGTCTTCAGGTTTAGGTGATCCAAATGCCAAAATCATTATTTTTATGGCGCATACACCTGATGAAAGCAAAGACCGTCACCATCAGCATTCTATGGTTTTAGTACCTGTTGAAACTGCTGGAGTCAAAATCGAACGTATGTTACCTGTGTTTGGCGACTATGATGCGCCACATGGACATGGTGAAATTAGCTTCACAAATGTTCGTGTTCCTGTTGCAAACTTTATTGGCGGCGCAGGTCAAGGTTTTGAAATTGCACAAGGTCGTTTAGGCCCAGGCCGTATTCATCATTGTATGCGTTGTATTGGTGCTGCCGAAAAATCGCTAGAACTGATGATTGACCGTGGTATGAGCCGTACTGCTTTTGGTAAAGAAATTTTAAAACTCGGTGGCAATTTAGAACGCGTAGCAGAAGCACGTGTTGCGATTGATCAGGCACGTTTACTGACCCTTTATGCAGCATATAAAATGGATACTCTAGGGAATATGGCTGCATTAACCGAGATTTCTGCAATTAAAGTAGTTGCGCCGAGTGTCTTAGAAAAAGTTGTCGATATGGCGATTCAAATCCACGGTGGTGCTGGAGTTTCTCGAGATACACCGCTCACAGGTTTCTTTGCGCAAGCACGTTCACTGCGTCTAGCTGATGGCCCTGATGAAGTGCATAAAGGTATGATTGCTAAATTAGAATTGGCAAAGCGCGGTTACAGCAGCCGCCGTAAAAAATAAACAAGTTGTAGTCACATATTTGGCATGGCAACCCTGAGTTGTCCATGCTATAAAACTATAGAAAATTATATTTTTATCATCATGATAGATTCAAGTTTAGGAAGAAAAGCATGTCAGTGATCGATGTAGGCGGTTCAGTTCGTGAGGGTGAAGAACTGGATGTCCGTGCTGTAGGAAATTGGTTGATTGAACATGGCGTTGAAATAGAAGGGCCTGTAGAAGTCACTCAATATTCAGGTGGTGCATCAAATTGGACTTATCGCTTAAAATACGACAATGCTGATTTAATTTTACGTCGTCCACCGAAAGGCACCAAAGCCAAGTCTGCACATGATATGGCACGTGAATATAATGTACAGAAGGCATTATCTGAATTTTATCCAGTGCTCCCTGAGATGGTGGCACTATGTCAGGACGAATCAGTGATTGGCTGTGATTTCTATGTAATGAAACGCGTAGAAGGTATCATTCCACGTGCAAACTTACCCAAAGAATTAAATTTTGATGAAAGCCAAGTTCGCGAATTATGCATCAATGTGATTGATAAACTCGTTGAGCTGCATCAAGTGCCATACCAAGGCACAGATTTAGAAAAAATAGGCAAGGGCGACGGCTACTGTCGTCGTCAAGTGGAAGGTTGGGACGCACGCTATGAAAAAGCCAAAACCTTAAATGTTCCTTCTTTTAAATATGTCCGTAATTGGCTCAAAGACAATATTCCTGCTGACTCTAAAACCTGTGTAATTCATAACGATTGGCGTTTTGATAACGTGATATTAGATCCAAATGATCCTACCCAAGTGATTGGTGTATTGGATTGGGAAATGGCAACATTAGGCGATCCATTGATGGACTTAGGCTCAGCTTTGGCGTATTGGGTTGAAAGTGCCGATAACGCAATTTTTAAAGCCACACGCCGTCAGCCGACCAACTTGAAAGGAATGTTTAGCCGTAAAGAAGTCGTTGAATATTACTTAGAAAAAACTGGTCTTCAAACGGACAATTGGACCTTTTATGAAGTGTTCGGCATTTTCCGTTTAGCGGTAATTGCACAGCAAATTTATTATCGCTTTTACCACAAACAAACCAATAATCCAGCATTCAAAGATTTTTGGATTGTGATCCATGCTTTACATATTCGTGCATTAAAACTTATTGGTTTGCAAAAACTTGAAGCCAATGACGTGGCACAAAAATATATTGAAAAAATGAAGGATATTTTAGGGAAATGACCACGATATATTTAATTCGGCACGGTCAGGCTTCTTTTGGTGCAGAAAGCTATGACAAGCTTTCTCCCAACGGTGAGCTACAGGCTAAGGTGCTGGGACAGTATTTCGACCGTATTTTAAAAGAAAGTCCTTATGTGGTTGCGGGCTCAATGCAACGTCATCAACAAACAGCCAATCTTGCATTGGCTGAATGCTTTCCAGAAGCACAAGTTGATACAGATAACGCGTGGAATGAATTTAATCATCAGCAAGTTTTTGCTCAATATGAACCTCGATTTAACCAGCCGCATTTATTAAAAGAAGATGTATCTAAGCATGAAAACCCGCGTGCTTATTTATCTAAAATTTTTGAAGGTGCCATTGAACGTTGGACAGGCGGAGAATTTCATCATGAATATGATGAATCTTGGCCACATTTTAAAAGTCGAGTCGAAACAGCGCTAGAAAAATTATGCAATCAACTAGCTGAAACCAAACCACGCTATGCCGTTGTGTTTAGTTCAGGTGGTGTGATCTCGGTTGCAGTCGGTAAAATTTTAGGACTCAGTCCTGAAAAAACATTTGCACTTAATTGGGCCATTGCCAATACCAGTATGACAACACTACGTTTGGTTGGAAATGAACCGCAATTACTCAGTTTAAATGAACATCATTTTATAAAAGCAGTTGATCCAAATTTATTGACTTGGATCTAAGATAAACAAAGGAATTATCATGGCTAAAACAATTTTAATTACAGGTGCAAGCTCAGGGATTGGTGCAGGAATGGCACGTGAGTTTGCGCAAAAAGGCTATAACTTAGCCATTTGTGCACGTCGTTTAGAGCGTCTAGAAACACTAAAAAATGAACTGGAAAGCCAATATGGCATCAAAGTGATTGCGAAAACCCTCGATGTTACAAATTACGATCAAGTGTTTGAAGTGTTCCGTGCCTTTAAAGCAGATTTTGGCAGTATTGACCGTGTTATTGTCAACGCAGGTGTCGGTGAAGGTCGTCGTATTGGTAAAGGTAATTTTGAAATTAACCGCGCCACAGTTGAAACTAACTTTATCTCTGCTTTGGCGCAATGCGAAGCTGCGGTTGAAATTTTCCGTAGCCAAAATGCAGGGCATTTGGTGGTGATTTCGTCGATGAGTGCTATGCGTGGTATGCCTAAACATTTAACGGCTTATGGTGCAAGTAAAGCAGGTGTTGCTGCTCTAGCTGAAGGTATTCGTGCAGAGCTAATTGATACCCCAATTAAAGTGACGACTATTTTCCCTGGTTATATTCGTACGGAGATCAATGAAGGTGCGAAAAAACTACCATTTGAAGTCGATGAAAAAACTGGTTCACATCTTTTAGCAAAAGCCATTGAGAAAGCACCGGTTAAAGCCTATGTACCACAATGGCCATGGTTGCCTCTAGGTCTTGCGATGAAAGTATTGCCGTTAAAGATCGTGAATAAATTGGGTTAAACCTTTATGCAATAATAAAGCTCCAATTTTGGGGCTTTATTATTCTCAAATGATATTCGCCATCCTCTGTAGTTTAAAAAGGAATACATAAAACCTGTGATGAAAAGACATTAAAAGCAACCGATTTTGCAAAGAAAAAATGGAGTAATTACTCAGATTATTTATAAATAAGATATTGAAAATAAATAAAATGTTGAATATTTGAACAGACGATGATTTGTTCTCAAAATAGCGATTTCCTTTTTTTTAATTTGCTTTAATGTACAACTGTTCATTAATTTTTAGGTTTGTACTATGTCTATGTCTTCCGATATGACAGATCAACAGCGAATTAACAAAGTCAGAACTGTCGTAACGAAAGCTGGTGAAGACTTACGTCAGCAATATCCCATTTTAAAACATCAAAACTTTATAGGCGCAGCCATCCTTATTTTTGCGCTACTAGGAATGTTGGGTTCAGCTTGGGCGTTTGCTGTTGGCATTTTACCGGCATGGGCTTGTGTGATTTTGGTGGCGATGTTTGCTTCACTGACACATGAATTAGAACATGACCTGATTCATTATATGTACTTTAAAAAGACGCCGTGGGCTCACCATCTCATGTTGGCCTTGGTGTGGTTAGCACGTCCGAATACTATTAGTCCTTGGGCACGTCGTCGTTTGCACCTCAATCACCATAAATATTCAGGTTCAGAATACGATTTGGAAGAACGGGGCATTAGTAATGGCATGCCTTGGGGATTACGTCGTATATTGGTCATTAGCGATCAATTGATGACGGTTTATTTGCGCCCATTTCAAATGTTTAAGATGATTAGGACATTCATTGAAAAACAACCTGAAAAAGAACGTAAAACGGCATTGTTCTCTCAATTGACTGGATTTTTCCCTTTAAGTTTTGTTTATTACGGCATTTGGTATGTATTTGTCATTTATCATGTGGTGAATGGTATTGCTCCAATGTTAGGACAAAGTATTAGTTGGTCAGTCAATTTAGTGAAATTAATTCCAATGATTAATTTTTTAGCTGTGATTTGGATTATTCCGAACTTTATACGTTCTTTCTGCTTACAATTTATCAGCTCAAATATGCATTATTATGGCGATATTGACCCACGCGATATCATTAAACAAACTCAGGTGTTAAATCCGTGGTGGTTGTTCCCAATGCAATTGTTTTGCTTTAACTTTGGTTCGACCCATGCCATCCACCATTTTGTGGTCAAAGAGCCGTTTTATATTCGTCATCTAACCGCAAAAACTGCACACCAAGTCATGCGTGAGGTTGGTGTACGTTTCAATGATTTTGGAACCTTTAAACGCATAAATCGCTGGAATTAAATCAGTACTAGCTTCAAAAAAAGCCCTCAATTGAGGGCTTTTTTATGATCTAAACGTTTATAAACTACTTTTGCGCAAAAAAATGTTTGAGTGCATCTTGCAAGGCAACTTGCCATACCGCGTAGGAATGTCCGCCGATATACGATTGGTAATGCACATCATGACCTTTATTTTTTAAATCGGCTGCAACAATAGGTGAAGTCTCTAAAATACTCAGTTCATTATTATTTCGAGAGCTTTCATAACTATTGGCAGTAATAAACCAATGCTGTTTAGGTTGTGAGGTTTTATCACGAATGATTTTACTCATGCCATTAGGGAGGTCTGTCGGCGCATTTTGCCACCAAAATGATCCAGATAACGGTACGACATGACTAATTTGATTTGGATTTTCTAAGGCTAAATAAGCTGAACTTAAACCGCCAAGACTTGACCCAAGTAGTACCGTTTTCTTCGAATCGACTTTTGCAGGTGCATTTTTTTGAATCCAAGGCATCAGTTCATCACTAAAAAAAGCTGAAAATTTTGCATTGGGTGTTAATTCTTTCGGTCGTTCCTGATCGTTCGGTGGATAAACAAATATGACTTGAATTGGCGGTAACTGACCATGCTCAACTAATATATCTAATGCCTTTGGAACATTCAGCAACTCGTTATATTGCTGACCATCAAAAAATATAGCGGTGATATAGCTTTGATTTTTCTTAGCTTTAGATTGGTAAATTTGGATTTTACGTGAGTTATTCAAAATTTTGCTGTCTAAAGCAAACTCTTGTAATTGGGGCTGTTTCACATTTGGATATTGTTTTGGATCAATAAAAGGCGGGGCATCTTTAAGCGCCACTAAATTTTCATTACGCAAGCCTGATGTGTCATCACTTGCGAGATAAGTGTTTTTGTTGAAAGGATCAATGCGTTGTACTTGTATCACAGCACGACGCTGCGTTCTTGATTCTTTAAGTTTAGGATTCAGATGCGGACAATAATTTGACAGATAACCTTCTAAGTTCGGTAAGTCGACAGCAAAGCTATAACTGCCAATATAACGATGATCAATGATGGATTCTTTAAACCAAATATCGGTATTTGGTAGGCGTGTTAACCATTCATGGTCATTACTCGGGCCACCAATAAGACGAACATTATGCTGCGCACCCTTCCATAAGAAAACTATGCGGCTATGTTGTTCATCATAGTTTTCGATGATTGGTGTACCAATAAGCTCGACACTCATCCAAAAATCTTCAAGTATTTGAGCACGTTGTTTTGGATTTTGATTTAACTGATGCTGTAGGTTTAATAATATTTGGCTTTGCGCTTTGACATCTTCACATGCAGCAGCATAGGGGAAATGTTTTTTTTCTGTTGTATCGGTTAAAGCGGGTGAATTTTGAGTTTGGGCAAAAGCAGAAGAAACAGCAACGCTCATAGAGCAAGCTAAAAAAAGTGGGGAAAGTTTTTTCATTGAAATAATAAAATAGGTAGAATGAAATCAGATAAATGATAATCATTATTAATATAAAAAACTAGCAATATGCCGCAGAATGGTGCTTTTAAAAAAAGAAAATGTAGAAAAATAACAATAGAGTCAATGCTTTGTTTTTTAAACTAATTAAAATAATGCAGTCGACAAGCTCTCAATCATTGCTAAATATTATGCTACTCAAAGTATCAACACTGCTGCTGTTACCTGCATTACTGATCCAAGGTTACCGTGTGAAAAAAAATACCCCACGTTTAGCAGAACCGGTGGGAGAGCGCTGTGGAATAATTGGTCAGGGTAATCGGCCATTATCGGTATTAATACTAGGTGATTCAGCAGCAGCAGGTGTCGGCGTCGAGCATCAGTCGGATGCGCTATTGGGACAATTGCTTAAAATTTTATCGCCTGATTATCAAGTTCACTATTGCCTTGAAGCCACAACGGGACATAACAGCCAGCAAATCATCAATGCTTTGGACAATGTCACTACGCAGAACTTTAATGTCGTGATCAGCTCTGTTGGTGTCAATGATGTCACAGCTTTAAAACAGCCAGACCAATGGTTGAAGCTCCAGCAGCGTTTATATCAAGCTGTCGAGGAAAGGTTTCATCCACAGCTATTGATCATTTCAGGTGTGCCACCAATGAATGCGTTTCCAGCTTTACCGTTTCCATTGTCATGGTTGTTTGGACAATATTCGCAAAAGATGAATGCGCTGTTAAAAAATTATGTTAATACTCAAGCGAATATGAGATTAATTCAATACGATTTACACGAGTATCGTGAAAAAAAATTAAAAATGGCCAAAGACGGCTTTCACCCGAGTAAAGAAATTTATCAGTTATGGGCTGAAAAAATAGCGAAACATATCACTGAACAATTTTCATAGATAATATATGATTCAATCACTTGGTGAAGTTACATCTATATGAGTAAAGATATTTCAGACGTGAATCCGCAAATCGAAACGCATCCTTTAGCGCCATTTTTGCCAGCAAATGGGAAACTCTTGATGCTAGGGAGTTTTCCGCCACCTAAAACACGCTGGAAGATGGATTTTTATTATCCAAATTTCCAAAATGACATGTGGAAAATCTTTGGCTTATGTTTTTTTCAGGATAAAAATCATTTTCTCAATCTTGATAGCAAGACTTTTAAAGAACAGCTCATTCGAGATTTTTTCAATGAAATAGGCATAGGCATTTTTGATACGGCCTATCAAGTGATTCGTTTGAAAGGCAATGCGTCAGACAAGTTTTTACAGATTCATCAGCCAACCGATATTGCGAAGCTTCTTACGCAGATGCCTAATTGCCATAGTATTATGACGACAGGAGACAAAGCGACTGATACTTTAATGCTCTCTATGCCAGAAAATACGGAAAAACCACACATTGGGCATGCTGTTCATACCGAATTTGCAGGCAGAGATTTGACTTTATACCGTATGCCATCATCATCTAGAGCTTATCCACTAGCACTGGAAAAAAAAGCCGAAGCCTATCAAAGCTTATTTAAAGATATAGGCTTGCTTTAGGGAAGTTTGCGTTATTGTGAGATACCTTGAAATTTATGTCTCATTTAAACAGGCAAACATTCAATGATTAAAAGGTGGCATCTTAATAATGGATAAACACCAATTCCTTAGCCATCATATTCAACATAATCCCAAAGGTTTAAACGCGCTTTAATTTCTTTGCGAATATGAGGCAGCATAGGCAGTAAAGTGCCATCGATCCACAAACTCAGAGTCTGGGATGAAACTTTTTTGTTTGCATCATCTACAATTTGCGCGCCTTTCACGATCACCAAAGTTTCTTCGCTAGCTGCAGTTTCAATGCCTTTAAATAAAAGCTGTAATTCATGACCTGTATCTTGAATTAACCATTCCAACTCAATTTGAATATTGTGATTAGATTTAAGTACAGCTTGGCCTTCAATTATGTCATTGTCAGATAAGCAGTCATGCTCAACCCGAACTTTCGACAAAAACCATTCTTGATGACCAAGTTCAGGAAGTGTCGTAAAAGGCGTTAAAATATCACTTAAATTAAATTGGCGGCTTAAATCAAAAAATTGCATTAGAAAACTTTAGGGGGAGATAAAACAAAATAAGCGGTGGATGTTAAAGCATCATCAAGTGTGAGTAAAACCTTTGCTTTTATTGAGATGTTTTATGTATAAATAGCATTCAATCTATCTAAATTAAGTCTAAGATAAATGAATTGCGAAAATAATATTCACATAAATGATGTGCACAGCCCCATAGACTTAAAAGATCCAATCGAAGCTAAACAATGGGCCGCTGAAGTGAATCTTAAACGACCGTGGCGTTATGACATCTTTCAAATGTATGTCGACTCTATTTTGGCTTTAAACCCGAATGCGCACGTGCTTGAACTCGGTTCAGGCCCAGGCTATTTGGCAGAGTTTTTAATCAATCATTGTCCAAATATAGATTACACAGCATTTGATTTTTCCGAAGCTATGCATGACTTGGCAAAAGGAAAACTAAGTGCAGCGCAACGCTTAAAATGTAATTTTATAACAGGGGATTTCAAACAATCTGCTTGGGAAGAATCACTTCACTTCAATCAAAACAGCACCTTTGATGTGATTATTATTCATCAGGCCTTACATGAATTGAGGCATAAGGCGTATGCAGCAGAGTTTCATCGGACTGTAAAAACGTTGTTAAACACACAAGGCGTGTATTTTGTATGTGATCATTTATATGCACCACATGCACAGCAAAATCATGAGTTGTATATGTCAGTTGAGGAACATTTAGCCGCGCTGAAAGCAGCCAATTATGGCCAAGTGGAATGTCTGGGTGAAGTCAATGGTTTGGTTCTTTTCAAAAGCCAGCACTCATATGAACGAGACAGACTAAGACCGTTTTTGACTTGATCGAACTTATCAGATTATTTCAATAAATAGCCTCGACGAGGGCAATTCAATCATTTAGCAGTACGTTGTCATTACATCATCCATTCAATCGGGAGGTATGACACTGCTTTTATACTAAATCGTTGGAATCTTGTTGTTTCTGGTTCATGAGTATAGGTTTTGGTTTTTCCATTTTTTTGATGCTCTAACCAAATGATTTCGCCGTTTTTATCCAGTTTTAATTCATATGCAATTTGCGGTAAGTATTGGTTTAATGCGGCAGAAATATCGTTTTGTAATCGATCAGACTTAACGACTAGGCCAACTTCTGAATTTAAATTTGCTGAACGTGGATCAAAGTTAAACGATCCAATAAATAACATACCGTCAATATCGAAAAATTTTGCATGCAAACTAGAGGCATTTTTGCCTTTCGCAGGGATGATATTTCCAGTCATGACTTCATACCATGTGCGTTTAGAGCGTTCTATATGGGGTTTAAATTCATATAATTTCACGCCATTTTCGAGTAAGTCTTTGCGATATTTCTGATAAAACGCATGAACGACAGCGACGTCATTGGCTAAAAATGAATTGGTTAACACACGGACTTCTACATTTTTACCTGCAAGACCCGTCAGAAAGTCAGTGCCTTGTTGCGTAGGAACAAAATAAGCCGAAACCAATTCCATGCGTTCTTTGGGCTGTCCCATCAAAGTAGAAAATTGGTTATAAATCAATTCTTGTTCTTTGGCTTCACCACGTATTTTATTCGGACTATCCGCAATAAAATGAGCTTCAGCCCAGTTCACCGGTCTAAGTTTAAGCTGAGCCGCCAGTTGTTGTTGTGCATAGTTAATGCGCTGCTGATCTTTAGTCAACGTTATAGAGTTTTCTTGGTATGTTTGTCTTAATTGATTTAATTCTTCTTTTGTACCTGCACCAATCCATTGCTGGACAGAATAACTTAAATCATCATTCCAAAAGTTCAAAAACACCTGATTGGCTTGTTGAATGGCTTCGCCATAGAAAAGGATGTCCAAATCTGTAAATTGAAAACTTTCACTGGCATCAAAATATTCATTACTGATGTTACGACCACCAGTTACGCCTATAAAACCATCGGCAACAATTAATTTATTATGCATACGATGGTTAATATGCTTTAAGCGAAATGCATAATCAATGACACGTAATTTTCTGAATTTATAGGGATTAAATAGTTTGATTGAAATGTTGGGATGTGCTGAAAGGGCTTGTAAGGTCGGATCGAGTTTCGTCCCGTTTTGATCATCAATTAATAACCTTACTTTTACTCCACGGTCAGCGGCATGCAGTAATTCTTGAAACATCAGATGCCCAATAGCGTCATTTTCCCAAATGTAATATTGCAAATCGATGGTGTATTTTGCATTTCGAATCAAATGTAGGCGAGAAGCAATGCTTAAGAACGCATCATCTAAGGCTAAGTAAGCCGTTTGTTTTTGTTCTAATTTTTCTAAATCCGTAGCAGACGTAATCCATTTTTCTGCATGTGATTGTATTGGGACATCTTTTTTTGACTGATTGCTAGGTAAGCTGCATCCAGTTAATAGGCTGATGGAAACAGTTAAACCGACAGTACAACTTATTTCACGTAATTGTATCATTCGAATAGCGTTAATCATTCCTTGAAAAATTCATCATAACATCATGTTTTAAGGTTGTATCTAGGCTTAAAAAGAGGTTACTGTAACTCATCTGTTAATATAAGCCATACAGGATGTTTTTAGACATGAAATCACGTGCAGCCGTTGCTTTTGGACCGGGTCAGCCTTTAGAAATTGTTGAAATTGATGTGGCACCACCTAAAGCAGGTGAGGTTTTAGTCAAAATTAGCCATACAGGTGTGTGTCATACAGATGCATTTACATTGTCAGGTGATGATCCTGAAGGCGTATTTCCAGCAATTTTAGGGCATGAAGGTGCAGGTGTTGTGGTTGAAGTCGGTGAAGGTGTGACTTCAGTGCAACCGGGTGATCATGTAATTCCGCTTTATACCGCAGAATGTGGTGAATGTTTATTCTGTAAATCGGGTAAAACAAATCTTTGTGTATCTGTACGAGCAACACAAGGGAAAGGTTTAATGCCTGATGGCACAACACGTTTTTCTTACAATGGCCAGCCGATTTATCACTATATGGGCTGTTCAACATTCTCTGAATATACTGTGGTTGCAGAAGTGTCTTTGGCAAAAATTAACCCTGAAGCGAACCACGAACATGTATGTTTGTTGGGTTGCGGCGTAACAACAGGTTTAGGTGCAGTTAAAAATACCGCTAAAGTTCAGGAAGGTGATTCAGTTGCAGTCTTTGGTTTAGGTGGAATTGGTTTGGCTGTGGTACAAGGTGCTAAAAAAGCCAAAGCAGGTCGTATCATTGCGGTAGATACCAATCCTGACAAATTCAAACTGGCTGAAGAGTTTGGCGCTACAGATTTTGTTAATCCAAAAGATTATGATCGTCCAGTTCAAGAAGTGATTGTAGAAATGACCGGCTGGGGCGTTGACCATTCATTTGAATGTATTGGCAATACCAGTGTGATGCGCTCTGCTTTGGAATGTGCTCACCGTGGTTGGGGTCAATCTGTGATTATTGGTGTGGCAGGTGCAGGTCAAGAAATTTCAACCCGTCCATTCCAATTGGTTACAGGTCGTACTTGGAAAGGCACTGCTTTTGGTGGTGTTAAAGGTCGTTCACAATTACCGGGTATGGTAGAAGAAGCCATGTCAGGCGAGATCAAACTTGAACCATTCGTGACCCATACTATGGGTCTGGATAAAATCAATGAAGCCTTTGATTTAATGCATGAAGGTAAATCAATTCGCTCTGTTGTACATTTTGAAGATTAAACTTTGATTTAAATATTTTTGATTAAACGACTAATCATTTAAATATTAATGCGTTAATTTGCACTGTTTTAAAAACTAGGCTTTGGCCTAGTTTTTTTTATTTGTGTCGTTATAACAAATCAAAACTTCAAATTAGGATTTGCAAAAAGTGACAGATTGTTAGACATAAAATGATAAAAAATGCCAAATGATAGATTTTGTCCCGAATTCACATGGTGGGAAATTAGCACTAAACATAAGGTATGCATAATTTAAAAACAAATGTATATTAATGCATTATCCGAGGCAAAAAATGACAACTACAAGTTACAAGCCTGAGTGGATTCGGGAAGATTTTATTGATTTTATCGGAGAGAAATTTGATGCAATTTGGGCCTACAAACGTGTAAAAGCACAATTGGTTAAATCACGTTGTGTGGGGATCGGGTTTTATGAACTGAGTTTTTTAGCGAATCACAACTTTAAATCAGCAAACTTTCGACCAGGCCAATGTGTTTTGGTTACAGTTGTCAAAGATGGTGTACGTCATCAACGTAGCTATAGCATCGTCGAAATCAATACATCAGGTCATGTGGTGTTTGCCGTCAAACAACAAGGCAAAGTGTCCAACTGCCTGACGCAATTAAAAACAGGTGATGTTGTTGAATTATCGCAACCGCAAGGTGAGTTTGGCCTAAAGCTAAATTCGGATCGACCAATTTTGCTGCTTGCTTCTGGTAGTGGCATAACCTCAATTATGGCTTTGTTTAAACAAGCGATTCAGCTTGGGCGTACGGTTGACCTGATTTATTTCAATCGAGATGATGCTTATTTGGATGAATTGATTCAACTAGCGAAGCAATCTAACCATGCACATTTACATGCGATTAATACGCTGAAAACAAAATTGCATATCTCACCAGAAGTGCTAAATCACATGATCCCTGATTTTAAGCAGCGAGATTGCTATGCCTGTGGTGCAGCGCCAATGATGCAAAGCATTGAACAACTGTATCGTGAATTCAAGCTTTCAGATTATTTATACACTGAATATTTTCAAATGATTGCTGATGATTCAGTACCTGCTCAACCTGTCACTTTTAGTTTAGCCCAGCAAGATTTTTTAGCAGAAGGTAACTTACTTGAAAGTGCTGAAAAAGCCGGTTTAAAACCTGCGCATGGTTGTCGGATGGGTATTTGTAATACTTGTTCGTGTACGAAATTACAGGGGTCAGTGAAAAACTTAATCACTGGCGAAATTGATCATGCGAATAACACACAAATCAAGTTATGTGTCTCTCAGGCCATTTCACCTGTACGTATTCAACTCTAACCCAAGCCGCATAAAAACAAATCAGGGGCATCAACATGAATCAATCGATATATATTCGTCCGAATAGTAAGTCACGTTATTTATCTCCAGAACAAACTGCTGAATTTGGCGAAAAAGTTGAGCAAATTCGCCGTGAAATCATGCAGAGCGTAGGTGAAAAAGATGCAGCGTATATTTATAAAATTCGTAATTTTGTCCGTTATAGCGAGATTGCATCTCGTGGCATGTTGATGTTTGCAGGCTGGATTCCACCGGTGTGGTTACTGGGTACGGGTTTATTGGGTATTTCTAAAATCGTAGAGAACATGGAACTCGGTCATAATGTGATGCATGGTCAGTTTGATTGGTTAAATGACCCGAGTTTAAATGGTGCTAATTATGATTGGGATACCATTGCCACAGGTCAAGACTGGAAATATACCCATAACTATGTGCATCATACCTATACCAATATTGTCGGTATGGACCATGATGTCGGCTATGGCTTAATCCGTGTAAGTGAATCGCAAAAGTGGGAGCCACGTTTCCTTTTTAATATTCCACTGGCTGCCCAACTCATGGTTTTCTTTGAGTGGTATGTCGGCATTCAACGTTTACATTTAGAAGATGTTATTGCGTATAAAACCAAAACTTGGAAAGATGTATGGCATGAAGCAGCCGATGTACGTCAGAAAATTAAGCGCCAAGTGATTAAAGATTATGTGTTTTTCCCGCTTATTGCAGGTCCCAATGCGATTCCTGTATTTGCAGGAAATGCGGTAGCCAACGTGATTCGTAGTTTATGGGCTTCCGCTGTCATCTTTAATGGCCATTTTACTGAAGATGCGGAAAACTTCGAGATGGACAATACTGAAAATGAAACTCGAGCAGAGTGGTATCTCCGTCAAATTCGTGGCTCCAGTAATTTTAGTGGAACACAATGGTTGCATATACTCAGTGGTAATTTGAGTCACCAAATTGAACACCATTTATTCCCTGATATGCCTGCAAACCGCTATGCAGAAGCCGCACCTAAAATTAAAGCACTTTGTGAGGAATATGGTATTCACTATAATGAAGCCAGTTTCATCAAACAGTTTGCCAGCGTTTGGGTTCGCCTCGCGAAATGCTCAGTGCCGAATGACTGGAGAGCCGAGCTCAAGGAACGCTCAGCATCACTTCAGCAGCGCCTAAAACAAAAAATCATGAAGAAAATCGGGCATTAAAACACAGTATCGAATGGATGATTTTTAAAGCTGTAAATTCGCCAAAGTAGCGTTCATCTACTTTTGCTATTTTAGATCTTTCTAAAGAGTGAGAGAGAGCTATTCAACTAATTGCACGCTACTCTGAATGCCACAAGATTCTACAAAATATGCATCATGTGAAACGAGGATCACTGCACCTGTATAATGCTGAATGGCTTGAGCCAATAACGCTCTAGACTCTATATCTAAGTGATTTTCAGGTTCATCTAACAATAAAAGCTCAATATTCGGTGTTAAATAATTTAAGCCCAATAAGGTCACTTTTAAACGCTCACCACCACTTAAACAGTGAAATGGCAGTTCCGCTTTTTGACCACGGATTCTAAGTTGACCGAGTTGATTACGCCATTCCGTTGACGAAACCTCAGGATTAAACTTTGCCAAATTGTCCAAAACACTCAGTTCAGGTGATAAATTACTCAAGTTTTGATCTAAATACAGGGTATGCACAGACAAAAACGTTTCATGGCTAGACTGTGATGTGGTCTGACTCAAATACTTTAGAAATGTAGATTTACCAATACCATTTTTTCCTTTTAAATGAATTTTTTCACCTGCCTGTAAGGCCAAATCGAAAGGCTGGTGCTGAGATGTTTTGCTATGAAAATGTTTAACTCTTAAGATTTCTCCTGTTTTTTCAGCGTGATGTTGAAAAACGAATTGCTGCTCTTTAACATGCTCAAGTTGTTGCTGTGACTGAATCAGTTGAGATCTCTTTTCTTCCAATTGCTTCTGCTGTTGCGTTTGAACTGAAGCGAGGCTTTGACCGGCTTGTTCCTTTTTAAAATCGAGTAACACTTTGGCTTGGGTGCTTGACTTGCGTAGGACACGCCCTTGTTGTTCTCGTTTTTGCGCTTTCATCTGTGTTTCGTGTTGTTGTAATTTGAGTTGTTTTAACTCACGCTGCTGCATAGCATTACGCTGTAAGGTTTTATTTTGCAGATCATTTTGTTGAACGTAGTCTTCATAGTTGCCAGTAACATGACTGAGTCCAAACTCATTTAAAGCATAGATATGCTCTACATGTTGCAGCAATTCTCGATCATGACTGACAACAAATGCACCGGCAGGATGGTTTTTTAAACGATCGATGAGCCATAAGCGTGAGGATGCATCTAAATGGTTACTAGGTTCATCCAAAAGTAAATAATGGTCAGTTTTCAAAAATAATGCACACAAAGCCAATTTGTTTTTTTGCCCCTCACTCAGCTGAGCGACTGGGAAATTTAAATCTGTTGGTAGTGAAGCTTGCTTAAGTTGTTGCTGCCATAGTGCAGGACGGTGCCACTGATTTTCAGTCAGCTCAAAGTCTTCAAAACTTGTGCTGCCTATTTCGATACGTTGAAATGAGTCATATAAATCTTCCACACCGAGTGCAGAAGCAATCGTGTCAGCTTCTAGTCGAGAAAATTGTGATAAATAGGCATGTGGTACATTCCATGAAATTTCACCTTCATAGGGGAGATCTTTCAGATTTTGCGCATGTAAGATTTTAAGGATGCAGGACTTTCCTAAACCATTGCGACCAATACATGCCGAAAGTTGTTGATTGAGGTTAAATTTCAGGTTTTTAAAAAGTGTTTTGGATGGAAATTCCAAGCTTAATTTGGAAATTGTACAAGCCGTTTGAGTCATAGATGCACCTTGCGATAGCAAAGATGCGCAATACAAATAACTAATTTTATTCTATAAAAAAGACAATATTTGAGAAAATGCAGTCGAAGTCATTAGCCATGTGTTTGCACATCAAAAAATGGATTTGATGATCAAAAAAACAGGGCTTACTTCATTGGCAAATACTCGAATTAAAAATAAATGGAAAAAAGCTTTAAACAGCCTAATGTTGTGCAGTCTAATAAATGTTTATTTATTAATCAATACATCAAATTTTAAAAATAGGTCGCTATAATTGACAGTAGAGTTATTTAATACAACAAAATAGCAAAAAACTATTGTCAAACCGATGAATACAGCGTATTTTAATTTTCAGACAGATACTTTTTGATGAAATCAAGATGTTAAAGCAACCTTTAATCTCAAACGCATATTATTACTTCTGGCAGTTTAGATAATTGCCTGAACGCGTTCGGGCATGAAAAAGGTTGCCCACCAAGTTTATACCTGATCGGCAACCCTGATCAGGTTTTTTTATGTCTTGATTTTTATAATATTTTTGGAGAAATCTCATGTTTACAGTAAATAATTCATATTTTAGCAACGGTTATTGGTTTTACTTTAGTCAGTCTATGTCTAAAGCCTTGAAGTCCCAAAGTCCCATAACGCTCAGATAAAAGATCGGACTGTTTATACGTACAGTCCAAAGGAATAGAACCAATGAATGCGCTAAATACAGCTTTACAAAAAACTCAAAATTCAGAAATTCAGAAATCTACACGGCCAAAAGAAACGCTTTTGAGCTTGCCACATCAACTGAAACAACAATTACCTTTATCAGTTCATGCTGCAGAACAAATTGCTGCACATCGTGCAACTATTCAAAATATTTTGACAGGTCTAGACCCGCGTCTAATGATTATTACAGGTCCATGTTCAATCCATGATCCGATTGCTGCGTTGGAATATGCTGAAAAATTAAAACAATTACAGGCACAGGTTTCAGATCAAATTTTTCTTGTGATGCGCGCATACATTGAGAAACCACGTACTACAGTGGGCTGGAAAGGCTATATGTATGACCCAAGTTTAGATGGTTCATCTAATATGCAGTTGGGCTTAGAAAAATCACGTGAGCTGTACTTACAAATTATTGAAATGGGTTTGCCAATTGCCTCTGAAATTTTAAGCCCAATGGCGACGGGTTATTTTGATGACCTTTTGGCTTGGGGTGCAATCGGTGCGCGTACCAGCGAATCACAAATTCATCGTGAAATCTCGAGTCATATGCCATACAGTATTGGTTTCAAAAACGGAACAGATGGATCAATCCAAATTGCTCTAGATGCCATTCAATCTGCTTCGCATCCACACCAGTTTTTAGGTATGAGTCAAACTGGCTTACCGTGTATTTTAGAATCTGTTGGTAACCCGCAAGCACATTTAATTTTACGTGGCTCAAATACAGGTCCAAATTATAGTTTGGCTGAAATAGACAAAATTCGCAGCAAAGCAAAAGGCGATTTACCAGCTTTAGTGATCGATTGTAGTCATGGCAATAGCCATAAAGACCCAATGAAGCAACCTGAAGTATTACGCACAATTGTAGCAGAGCGTGAGCATACCCAAGTGCGTGGCGTGATGTTGGAAAGTCATTTGGTGGACGGTAATCAAAAAATTAGTTGTGACATGACTTATGGTCAATCTGTAACAGATGGATGCTTAGGTTGGGACAAAACCATTGATTTGATTCAACAGGTTGCGAATGAGCTTCGTGCATCGCAAATCAAACGTAGTGCTTAACAATCCAGAGCATACTCAGTCCTGAATTGATTAACCGCTAAGCCTTAGAACATTGATTGTTCTAAGGCTTTTATTTTGAAAAATCCTTTGTTGTTTACTGTGATATAAAAATTAAAATATAGCCTATATATTTAAAATATATACTGATAATTCAGTATTTTATGTTTGAGTGAGTCAGAATTTTTATGCACAATAATATCTAAGCCCAATACAGCGCTAGAAATAAAGACAATCTGTACGTGGGTGTTTGAAATTTTATATTGGGGAAGTTGATGTACACTGCTGAATTGTTGGAAGAAGCACGCCGTTTTATGTTCCACATGTTAACCAAAGTGGTTGAATATGGGTGATCTGATTTATTTATTACGGCAGATTTTCCACCAAGTATTAAACATCAAGGCATGATGAAACCCTTTGGGCAGCAAGAGCTTGATGCTGAGAAAACCAAGCTTTTCGCCTATAGTTTGATGAATGAGAAGCAACGCAAAGAGTTTGAAACAGAACTTGAATGTAACTTTGCGATTAGTGTGCCAAACGTTTCGCGTTTTCGTGTCAATGTTTTTCAGCAACAGTTACATGTGGGTATGGTTATTCGTACCATTACCGCAGAAATTCCAAACTTTGAAAAACTTAAATTACCGGCTTCGCTTAAGCATGTAATTATGGAAAAACGTGGTTTGGTTTTAGTGGTTGGGGGAACAGGTTCAGGGAAATCAACCTCTTTAGCGGCGCTGATTGATTATCGAAATGAAAACAGCGCAGGGCATATCATCACTGTTGAAGACCCAGTGGAATATGTGCATAAGCATAAAAAATCCATGATTACGCATCGTGAAGTTGGTGTAGATAGTCATTCGTGGCATAACGCCTTAAAAAACACCCTGCGACAAGCACCAGATGTGATTTTAATCGGTGAAATTCGAGACACTGAGACGATGGAACATGCGATTGCCTTTGCTGAAACTGGGCATTTATGTTTAGGTACGCTACATTCAAATAACGCCAATCAAACCCTAGATCGGATCATTAACTTCTTCCCAGAGGAGCGAAGAAATCAATTGCTTATGGATTTATCGAGCAATATGAAAGCGATTGTTTCGCAGCGTTTAATCCGGACTAAAGATGGTAAAGGACGCCGTGCAGCCGTTGAAATCATGTTAAACACGCCACTTATTTCAGATTTGATTTTGAAAGGTGAGTTTCATGAATTAAAAGCGATCATGGCAAAATCTCGTGAACTTGGGATGCAAACTTTCGACCAAGCTTTATTTGATTTATATAATGACGGCGCAATTTCTTATGAAGAGGCCTTAAGAAATGCCGATTCAACCAATGAATTACGTTTGCAAATTAAACTGAAAAGTTCACGTGCAAATGGTACTTCAGCGGCTGCGCAATCCTTTAGTATGGTTGAAGAAAAGAAAGAAGAACCTGAAAGTACCGAAGCTTCGGAAGAAATATAAGCTGCATATTCATACAAATGGTATATAAGCCAATTCAGCTATCATATTGAAATAAAAAAAATCAGCCTGAGGGCTGATTTTTTAGATATTAGAAATATTTACAGGCCAGCTTCATATTGTTCGCTGGTCAATAAAGCATCTACATCAGCCATATTGTCTGGTTTAATTTTATAAATCCAACCTTTGCTATAAGGCGCATCATTTACAAAATCTGGATCATCTTCAAGGTCCGGATTGACTTCAACGACTACACCAGAAACCGGTGCATGAATATCAGAAGCGGTTTTTACCGACTCAACCACACCCGCTTGTTCGCCAGCAGTGATATGTTGACCAACATCTGGTGCTTCAACATAAACTAAATCACCCAATGCGTCTTGTGCATGATCAGAAATGCCTGTTACAACAAGGTCACCTTCAATTCGCACCCATTCATGTGTACTTGCGTACTTTAAATCTGAAGGATGATTCATTGATAACTCCTTAAATCCATTAAATTCATTTTTGGCATGAGTTATACATGCTTTTTACGTAAAACAAAAGACTTATAAGTACGGATCTTTACGCCAATTGCTTGGGCTACGACCACTCCAGCGTTTAAATGCACGGCTAAAATTGGCGACATCGCTATAGCCCAATTCATCAGCAATTTGCTCTAAGGTAAAGTCAGTCCGTGATAGAAGCGAAGTAGCATGACGGTAGCGAACTTCGTCAACCAATGTTGAAAATGAAGTCCCTTCGGCAGCAAGTTGGCGTTTAAGAGTTCGATCGGACATGTGTAGCCGTTCAGCAACACTTTCGATACTTAAATAGTGCTGTTCGGAGTTGGTTAAAATGTCACGAACGCGCATGGCAATACGGTGACGTTCGCCCAAAGCGGAGAGTTCAGCTTCACATTGATTAATCGCGATTTGACTGGCAATCGGGTCTGCATGGACCAATTTATTGGTTAAATATTGCTTATCAAAACTAAGTAAGAGATGTGGCTGATCAAATCTAAATTGATGGCGTGGATATTTTGCAATAAACCGCTCAAAACCTTCAGGTTGAGGAAAATCAAAATCAATTTCACCAGCAGAATAATCCACACCGGTAATTGCTTTGCCCATGCTGATCATGCCAAAAATTAAGGCAATTGAAATCTCAGTACGTAAAGGCTCAATCGTAACGTCGGTTTGTAATTGAACAGTAGCTTTGGTTCCAAAAGTCGAGAAAAAAAGCTGTAAAAAGGGCATGCGTAGCTGAATAAAACGGTTTGCCAAGACTAAGGCATCGGTTATGTCCTTCGCCGTCATGATGGCATAGCCAATAAAACCATGAATCGAGATGCGCATTTGGTTGCCTAAATGAAAACCTAATGTTGGCTCACCAGTTAAACGTAGTGCGTGCTCTACCAATTGATTGGCGATGGGTGTTGGAATACGGAAATCTGGTTCAGCCAATTGTTCGCTGTTTAATCCGAAGGGACTAAATAATGTTTCTGCAGTGTAGCCCCATCGAGAGACCACATCTAAAAGGAGCAATCCATACACTCCGGGAATACCCTGATCCTGACGGGAATTAATTGTTTTCATAGCGTTCCGTTGCAATGCGGGTTTTTCTTCTGTTCAAGCTTATATTGGCATGATTCTGTGTTGTATCCCACAAAAATTGTTGGACAAACTGACTAGGCTCAACTATTTATAGCGGCCTACCTTAGCATTGTAAAGTAGGCCATTAAGGATTAATTCGCTTTAAATTCTTTGGAAAAGACCACAATTTTGGTCGTAGACATATAAAGAACGTCATTATGCTGATTGAGCGCTTGAGTGACATAGGTCACAATGCCGCGGTCTGTCTTACTTTTCGACGGAGTAATTGCTGATATTTCAACTTCTACACGAATTTTATCACCTGGACGCGTTGGGCGCGGCCAACGCAGACTTGATTCAGAGCCAATTAAGCCATAAGCCACAGGGAAACATTCAGTCCATAAGCGCATTGTTACAGCAGCAGTATGCCAACCACTTGCCGCTAGCCCTTGAAAGATCGGGTGTTGTTGGGCTTTGACTTCATCTGTATGAAATTCCTGAGGATCATAAGCGATGGCAAATTTTTTTATTTCTTCAACAGTCATTTCATATTCACGACTGCTAAAGTGATCACCAACTTTAAGGTCTTCCAGATACAGCATTTTCATCTTCCTTTGATTCTACTTTATGTTGTTCTATTAAAAAGCCACCGGTTTGACGCTGCCACAAGTGTGCATAAATACCATTCAAAGCGACAAGCTCTTCATGGGTGCCTTGCTCAGCAATACGTCCTTGATCCAAGACAATCAATCGATCCATTTGCGCAATTGTTGAGAGTCGATGCGCAATGGCAATCACAGTTTTGCCTTGCATCAAATCATCTAAACTCGATTGAATCGCAGCTTCGACTTCTGAATCGAGCGCACTTGTGGCTTCATCTAAAATTAAAATTGGTGCGTCTTTTAAAAATACTCGAGCAATTGCAATACGTTGACGCTGACCGCCAGATAATTTAACACCACGTTCACCAACAAATGCGTCATAGCCACGTTGGCCACGTAAATCGATCAATTGAGGAATGAATTCATCAGCTTTCGCTTTGCGTACTGCATCATACATTTCTTCATCAGTCGCATTCGGACGGCCATATTTAATATTTTCTTCAACCGTGCGATGCAATAACGAGGTGTCTTGGGTCACCAAAGCAATATTTTTTCTCAAGCTATCTTGGGTAATATCTTCTATATTTTGGCCATCAATCGAAATACGACCATGGTTGATATCGTAAAAGTGGAGTAAAAGTTGAATTAATGTCGATTTTCCGGCACCTGAACGCCCGACTATACCGATTTTTTCACCTGGTCGAATGGTTAAATTAAATTGATTGATGACCTTTTTATCATTATAAGCAAAACTGACATCTTCAAATTTAATTTCGCCTTGCTGTACTTTTAAGTCGGTTGCATCAGGTTTATCTTGAATATGAATCGGGCGGCCCATAGTCTTCATACCATCTTGAATTGTCCCGACATTTTCAAAAAGGGCAGACGTTTGCCACATCATAAACTCGGAAATACTACTGAGTTTTAAAATCATGGCGGTCGCTGCTGCAATGACCCCAAGCTCAGCTTGACCATCCATCCAAAGCCAAACAGCTGTTCCAAGTACACCACCATATAAAACTATGATCAGCAAATTCGTCGCGATATTGTATTTTGCTGCAAGACGCATTTGCTTATACACCGTCACCATAAACTCTTTCATAGAGGCTTTGGCATATTGGCTTTCGCGTCCTGCATGGGCAAACAATTTCACCGTTTGAATATTGGTGTAGGCATCGGTGACACGACCAGTCATTACTGCGCGTGCATTGGCTTGTTCATTTGAAATTTTGCTTAATTTGGGGATGAAATAGCATGCAGAACCAGTAAATAAAGCCAGCCAAAGTAATAATGGAACAATCAACAGTGGCGATATAGCACCTAAAATCACGGTGATCGAAATCAGGTAAATGAAGACATAGGCCAACATGTCACCAAGAATAATCCAAAACTCACGTACAGCCAGTGAAGTTTGCATGACTTTGGCAGATAAACGACCTGCAAAGTCGTTGTGGAAGAAATCTAAACTTTGTTTCAGTAATAAGTTATGAAATCTCCAACGTAGGCGCATTGGAAAGGTGCTATATAAAATCTGATGTTTAATAATGGTTTGAAGGCAAGAAAAGAAGATATTTGCCAATAAAATAAAGCTTAAAATAGTCAGATTCGTCTGGTGCTGCTGTAAAAAGGTTTCAGGTTGAGACTTACTGATCCAATTGACTAATTCGCCAATTTTGGAATAAAGCAGTGCTTCAAAACTCGCTACACCTGCTGTACAGAGTACCAATAACAATAGGTATTTTTTTACACCCGTCGCAGCTTGCCATACAAAGGGGAAAAATTTTGTCGGCAATGGTTTATTCAAGTCCTGTTCAGGATAAGCGTCAACTAAATTTTCAAACCATTTAAGCATGCAGATAACCTGAGAATTTTGCTGTAATTAATCTTTCTTTCTTCAGCTCTGAGTGTAATGGATTCGCTGTTTTTTCTCCATTTTGATTTGTTTATTTACTTAAAAGCTTGGCTGCAAAAGTTCATAGAATTAAAATGTACAACCCGATTACGACCTTGGCGTTTTGCTTCGTATAGAGCAATATCGGCCTGTTTAATTAACTGATCAAGTTTGGCGTGGTCAGGGTCAATTTTGGAAACACCAATGGAGATCGAAAATTTCACCAATTGACCATCCATATGAAATTGATGTTGTTCCATTTTATGTCTTAACCGTTCAGCAATTTTTAATGCATCTTCTGGGACGGTATAAGGCAAAAGTACAATAAATTCTTCACCCCCGAAACGCGCCAATATATCGTAAAAACGCATTTCTTTCCTTGCAATTTCAGCAATTTGGCATAACACTTGATCGCCGACATCATGTCCGTATTGATCATTAATCGTTTTAAAATGATCGACATCAAAAATCAACAGACTGGTACAGACCGTCATCGGGGTTTCTTGGATTTTTTTATTTGCAGCATGTACAAATTGGCGACGATTGCTTAACTGGGTTAATTCATCCGTATGGGCAATTTTGCGCAGGGTATGAAAGTTCCAGTCATCTAGCAGCGCTCTTAGAAACGTTTTACGAGAGTTGAGCGTAGAGTTCCAGCAGATATACATACTGAACAGCAGCACAGGAACGTACACCAATAAAAAAATTGTAAAATCACCAAAATCATTAATGCGCCATGCGCCAAAAAGGATCGCTGCCGTGATCATGGCTGAGGTGATGATAGAAGGGCGAAAATGCACATGAATACTTAAATTACCCAATACAATCAAAATAATGGCAGCATATTGATAGCTATGAACCAGTTCATTTTTCGACTGAAGTAATATCTCAAACCAGAGGATTGCAGAAAGGCAAGTCGCTAGTGGTAATATTAAATCGAGCAATTTAATCTGTTTGATATATTTAAACAGAATATAATTCAGACTAAATGCACCAATAATTGCAATGATACGAATTACACCTGAAAGCATTTCTACGTCTGGCAGGACATAGCGATCTGCCCAAAAATAGATTAAAAAAGCCAATTGAGCGAAATAGTTGACCTGCTTTAAATAGTCTTTCTGGTTGTAGTACAAAAATTTGTAATAAGCATTTTTAAACTGTGCCGGAATACGTGCAATCGGGTCGGATAAAGCACGCTCAATACGGACACGATTCTCTAGGTCACATGCTTCTGCCTGTATGAGCGTATGTTTGGCAGAAGTGCGATTCATCGATTCTATGAGTAATTGTGATTCGTTTTTAACTGATTTCCGAGAAGGTTGATTGGGGCCTTCCATGATCAAGTTCCTATTTTAGAAGCGTTTTTATGCAACTGTTAACAAATAGTATCTAAAAATGTCTACATTTGTATAGTATTTGTTCTGATTTTTTAATTATGTTTAGTTGTTTCGGATGAATTATATTTTTAAGGAATCGAGCGATTAGCGCATTTATCTGATTCGCTTTTATTCCTTGTATCGCATGATCTAAAGTAATTGCGGAAGTAGAGGGGGGTAACCGATAGCCCCATGTATATTCAAAAGCCATTGTGACTTTTTTAATTTGCAGAATTTCTTCTTTGAATATACATGGGGAGAGGAAAGTTTAGCTCTTAACTTTTATCGGCATTTGGTTGAACGAGGTCTTTAAAATCGGCACTAGAAGGGGCTTGATAGATTTTAAGACCAAACTCAGGTGTGATTGCAATCAGATGGTCAAAGATATCAGATTGAATCGCTTCATAATCTTTCCATGCAATTGTTTTACTAAAAGCATAAATCTCTAAAGGTATGCCTTCACTCGTGGGTTGTAACTGACGCACCAAAATTGTTTGGTGTTGGGCAATGCCTGAATGCTGTTGTAAGTAGAATTCTATATAGGCACGAAAGGTCCCAAGATTGGTTAAACGGCGCTGATTATATTTCGATTGATTTGAAAGTTGCTGATTAAACTGAGCAAGCTCTTCATGCTTATGATCAAGATATTGATCTAGCAATAAAAATTCTTTGAGTTTGTTTTGCTCATCCTGTGTCATGAAATGAATAGAGCTTTGATCAATATAAAGTGAGCGTTTGATACGACGAACACCTGACTGAGCCATACCACGCCAGTTTTTAAAGGTGTCAGTCACCAGTTTATTGGTTGGAATCGTGGTAAAAGTCTTATCAAAGTTCTGCACGGTAATGGTATGTAATGACATATCAATGACATCGCCATCCGCATTGAGCGAAGGCATCTCAATCCAGTCACCAATTCGCACCATGTCATAAGAAGAAATTTGTACCGAAGCCACCAGTGACAAAATGGTGTTCTGAAAAACCAACATGAGCACGGCCGCCATAGCACCAAAGCCTGCGAGTAATGTAAATACATCTTTTTTCAAGAAAGTACCTAAAATCATCAGGCCACAGACCAAAAAAATAATCAATTTGACCAACTGCAAATAGCCTTTAATCGGTTTGTTTCTAGATTTTGGATTACGTTGGTAAATCAGATTAAAAATATTCAGTAATTCAGAAATTGCCAAAGCAATGGTCAAGAAGATAAAAGCCTGACAAGCCATCTGAACGATTGAAATAAATTTCACAGATAAATGTGGGACTGTGGTTATGCCATTTAAGATCACAATTGCTGGAACAATGTTAGCAAAGCGTTTAATCACACTATGTTCTGACAAAATTTGACTATGGCTAAAGGCCATTTTAGAAACGAGCTTACGAATTCCACGCACCACGATTTGCTTGGCGATAAAATTTGCAATGATGGCAAAAATAATAATGAGACTGAGCGATGTCAGCATTTCTAACCAAGGGTATTGATCTGACCAATCTTGAATATTTTTAATGAACTGAAATTTTTCCAAAATTATCCTACTCTTATTGAAGTAAATGAAAGGCTTAATGATCAAACTATTGTAATTATGATGATTATATAAGCAATTTTATACTCGTAAACTTTACGGAGTTACGACATGTATAGTCCATAATGTTACTTATTTTGTGCTAAAAATGATTTTTTGAAGGTATAACCTAATTGATGAACTAAAATAAATAAATGTTGAGCTAAAAAAAGCCCCCTAATTGGGAGCTTCATTAGCGATATGAAATGCTTACCACATTAAATCATCAGGAATTACATAAGCTGCATATGGATCTTCTTCATCCGTGGTTTGCTCATTCGCTTCAGAATTATTCACAATAATAAAGCCTTCCATTTTCGCATTAATACGGTCGGCTAATTCTTTTGGTAAAAAAGCATAGTTGCTATTTTCCCGTGCAATAACAAGACTGCCAGCAACAAGGGCATTATAAATTTGCTGATTGATATAAAGCTTTTTGATTTTGGCATCATCGATAAATTGATAGGTCGATTCGCCATCGGTATCACGAATTTTATGCTGATTAATCATTTGCATGATGGCAGCTTTTAATTCTTTTTCTTGCAAAACTGCTTTACGATCTTGCTCTAAAGCATGATCTTTGGCCATTTTCTGCTGCTGATCTTGCTCAATTTTCGCCTTGATTTCAGCATCTTTACTTTCACCAGTACGTTTTTCATGTACGGCTTGTTTAGACAATTTTTTTGCCTTTTTATTATCGACCAGACCTGCTTTAAGCAGTTGCGCCTGTAATGCATTTTTAACCATAATACGTTCCAACTAATCGTGTATATGTCGATAATGAAAATAGATGATCCAATATACTGCGCTCATGACTAAACTGAGTGCGGCAGGAATCAGGAATGCGTTTAATTTTAAATAAGGATAAAGCCAACTGGCAAGTATGCCACCAACGATAAATCCCGCCAAAATTAATAAATGTAAGACCACACGTTTAGACTCAACCGGAAGTCCACGGGCTTTATAACCCAAAGCCAAACCTAAGTCCGTCAAAACACCAGAAAGGTGTGTGGTACGAATAATGGTACCTTTATAGTGGCTAACCATTGCATTTTGTACACCCATAGCCACACATGCCCAAAGCAAAGCGTAACGTGGAAAATAGGGCAATAGTAGCCAACACAGGACAATAAAAAAAGCCACCAAGCTTAATGGGACGCCATAACGTCTGGTTAAGCTAAAGTGACTATTTCCAAGAATAAGCCCACTATAAAATGAGCCAATCACATAACAGAGTAAGACTAAAATCAAATAAATAATCGTATTTGGCTGCCATGCAATGAAGGCCATGGCTAACATACTGACATTACCGGTCATGTGAGATACTGACTGGTGCAAGATGGTCACCAGTCCAAGTACATTAATCATTCCTGCATTCACTGCGAGGAAAAAAGCACCCAGTTGTATCCAAAGCGGTAAAGTCTGTAAAGGCATGGCCTCGCCTTAAAAAGTATCCAATATCAGGATATTATCTTAAACCACGGTCTACTGCAGCTGTAAATAATACGTCAGTCGAAGAGTTTAAAGCGGTTTCAGTTGAATCTTGGAGTACGCTAATAACCATACCAATGGCTACAACTTGCATCGCGATATCACTTGAAATACCAAACAGGCCACAAGCCACTGGAATAAGCAGCAATGAACCACCAGCAACACCTGAAGCACCACATGCAGAAACGGTAGCAACGACTGATAAAATCAACATTGTGCTGAAATCAACAGAAATGCCCAAAGTATGAACTGCTGCTAGTGTGAGGACTGTAATTGTGACCGATGCACCTGCCATATTGACAGTTGCACCTAAAGGAATCGCTACGCTTGCAGTTGACTCTGGTACACCAAGACGCTTTGCAAGGTCTAAGTTAACTGGAATGTTTGCAGCGGAACTACGTGTAAAGAATGCAGTGATACCACTTTCACGTAGACATTGGAAAACCAATGGGAACGGGTTTGAGCGAGTCATAAATGCCACCATTAGTGGGTTAATGACCAAAGCTACAAAGAACATGGTACCGAGTAATACCGCAAGTAAGTGCGCATAACTAACAAGCGTTTTTAGACCTGAGTCGGCAAATGTAACAGCAACCAAACCGAAGATACCAATAGGTGCAAAGTTAATCACTAAACGGATCACTTTATTCACTGCATCAGCAGCGTCAGATAAAAAGACTTTGGTGTTCTCTGATGCATGACGAAATGCAATACCTAAGGCAACAGCCCAAGCCAAAATACCAATGAAATTTGCTTCAGAAATTGCTGTAACAGGGTTTGCGACAAAACTTAATAATAAGTTTTTCAAGATTTCAGCAAGACTGCCTGGCGGAACAAGATTTTCCGCAGCAACATCCAAAATTAATGTACTTGGGAATACAATACTGACAATCACGGCACTAAGCGCTGCCAAGAACATACCCAAAGCGTACATCAATATAATTGGTTTAATGTATGCATTACTGCTACCCACTTTGAAATTTGCAATGGATGACAGCACAAGTACAAAGACCAGTATCGGTGCTACGGATTTCAATGCCTTAATGAATAAATCACCAAGCAAACTTAAATAGGGTGCAACGCCTGGAGCTACAACAGCAACCAATACACCTAAAATAATGGCGATAATAATTCGGGTTACTAAACTCAAGCGTGTAAATGCTGAAAACATAGGAGAGCCTTGTCAGAATTACAATGACAAAATGATGAAAATTAGCCCTGTATTTTATACGAAAATGTGGAATGCTTAAAAAATAATTTAATTTAAAAATAAACCTTTGTTTTTTATAATCTATTTTTGTGTATTAAAATGTAAACCCTTCAAAACTCACTGTTTATCAAATTCGCATTGATTAAACAGTGAGCTAATAGGCCTTTAAATTTGGTACTCAGAACTGGCTGTCGCAAGCTCTGTAACGGCTTGATAGTGGGTGAGAAAAATTTGACCACTCAAATGCGTGAGTAATTTTGAGTGCTGCAATTTGTCCATGACAGGGCCTTTGACCTCGGAAAAATGCAGTCGAATATCTAATTTTGATAATTCAGCATTTAAATCTTCCAACATTTCTAAGGCACTGAGGTCAATTGAGCTGACGCTTGAGCAATTGATAACAACATGCTCTAGGTCAATATTTTCACTGACTTCATTGATCAAGAAACCTTTAAGCGTATTGGCATTTAAAAACGAGATATTTTCATCTATACGGAGCGACAGAATATGTGGTGCGGTATAGACATGATGGCGCTGTACATTGCGGAAGTGCTGTGTGCCATCGACTAAACCGATCACCGCAATGTGTGGACGACTGATGCGCCATAACAACAGAATAAAAGTAGAAATGATGCCAATAATGAGACCTGTAGAAATATCGATACACACCACACCGAAAAAGGTCACCCACATCGCAATCCCGTCAGCTTTTGAATAACGCCATGTATCCACAAAAGGTTTAAAGTCGACTAATTTCCAAATGGAAACAATAATCGTGGCCGCCAAAATGACTAAAGGTAAGTCTTGGAAAAAACCAGTGAAGTAGAGACTGACAACGATAATCAGCAATGACGACAACACACCTGCCATCGGGGTTTTTGCACCTGCATCTGCATTAACCACTGTACGAGATAAGCTACCCGTCACAGGAAAGGCAGAGCTAACACCTGCGCTTAGATTGGCTAAACCTAAAGCGATCAACTCTTGGTTACTATTGAGTTGGCTGCGTTGTTGTAAGGCAGTGGCTTGGGCGATAGACAGTGACTCAACAAAACTGATCATGGCAATCATTGTTGCACCGGGCAGTAAGGTTTGTACCAATTCCCAGTTCCAATGTGGAAAGCTTAAGGGTGGAAATCCTGAAGGAATTTCACCGACGGTTTTAATGCCGACATTTTGCAGGTCAAATAACATCACCGATGCAATTGAGATCACCACTAGTATCAATGGCAGTGCTTTACTTAGAAAGGCCGTAGAGCCGAATCGAGATTGAATTGATTGAGTGGCCAACATTTTTGGTACATAGATTAAAAACAGTATGGCCAGCACACCAAAGATGAGTGAAGCAAAGTGAGTCAAACTCAGATATTCCCACAAACTTAAAACAAACTCAGGGATGTTGTTGGCTTTTAGCGGGACATCGACGAGAAACTTAAACTGACCAAGTGCAATGAGCAGTGCCGAAGCAATAATGAAGCTTTTAATGACAGGATGACTGATCAACTGAATTAAAAAACCAAAACGTAGTACACCCAAAAGTAGAGAAATCAGTCCGACCATTAAGGCCAAAAGTGTAGCGGCTTCAATATAAACAGGCGAACCGACTTCAAATAGTGGATTGAGCGTGGCGAAGGTCATCATCGAAATGATTGCCACAGGGCCAATCGATAAGGTTGAGCTTCCACCAATGAGTGCGTAGACAATCATCGGTAAAATACTGGCATATAAACCCATGATTGGGGGTAAACCTGCCAGCATGGAATAGGCCATACCTTGAGGAACCAACATGGCAATCACGATCAGCGAAGCAAGTACATCAGATTTAAATTTCATAGTGCTGTAGTGCTGTAACCACTGCCAAGCAGGAAATTTCTGTAAGAAATGAGGTTTTAAATCTGACATAAACTTATCTAAATCACAATTTCATATATATTATGCATAAAAAATGCTAAGAAGTCTTGTGCAATAAATTTTGACCGTACAATATTGCAGGAAATTTAAGGGGATATTTAAGAAGCCATCATTTTAAATGAATTAATGAAAAGGATAAGCTGTTTTAAAGCTTAGGATATTCGAAATAATTATTGATATTTAAAAGAAGTCTGGAGGGTAAATTAAGGTATTGAATTGCTGTCCATTGCGATAATTCATCTATAGTGGTGCAAGAACAGCATGTCTGGCTTGAAATTTTAAAATAACTGAGTGTTATTTATAAGATTGGTTGCAATACAATTGGTAAAGAGTATTGAGAACTTGAACTAAATTTGCATCTTTAATTGAATAATAAATTTGCTTTCCATCACGACGCGTGGTCACAACATCACTTTTGCGTAACATCATCAGTTGTTGTGAGAGGGTTGGCTGTTTAATATCAGTGATTTCTTCAATCTGAGACACATTCAATTCTTGCTGTGCTAGATGACATAAAATTAGTAGACGATCCGTATTTGCCAGCGACTTTAAAACGCCCACGACTAATTCGGCAGAATCACGCATAGTAGTGATTTCCAGATCGGTATTCATTGGATATGTCCATACGATTAACAACAGCTCAAGTATACGGATATCACGGCTTAATACATTGAATAAATAAGACAATTTCTATGGTTTTTTATGAAATCAAATATCATTAATTTTTATAAGTTTAAATTTAGTTAATCAGTTAAATTTATTGCTTGATTTTAGTGCAAGCTTTCACAAAATGCACATAAATATAAGACATTAGCTTAAAAAATCATGCACACTTTGAAAATAATTGTATCATCTAAAGATCGTATTCAATAAATACACAAGGGATAAATAGTCATGACAACAGATTCAGCTTTTCCAGCAACGAGTAATTTAGGTATCGCAGTATATAGTAATAACGCTGAAGCGATTGGTAATACACCTTTAGTTCGTATTAATCGTGCGATTCAGTCAGAAGCAACGGTCTTGGCTAAAGTTGAAAGCCGTAACCCAGCATTTTCTGTGAAATGTCGTGTGGGTGCAGCTCTCATTGCAGATGCAGAAGAAAAAGGTTTATTAAAACCGGGTATGCATATTGTAGAACCTACAAGTGGTAATACAGGGATTGCTTTGGCATTTGTTGCAGCTGCGAAAGGTTATGCAATTACATTAACCATGCCAGCAAGTATGAGTATCGAACGCCGTAAGGTGTTGAAGTCTTTTGGTGCAAATCTCGTATTGACTGAACCTGCTAAAGGCATGAAAGGTGCGGTCGAAGAAGCACAGCGCCTCGTTGCCGAACATCCTGAAACGTATTATTTACCACAACAGTTTGAAAACCCTGCAAACCCTAAAATTCATGAATTGACCACTGGCCCAGAAATTTGGGAAGCGACCGGTGGTAAAGTGGATATTTTAGTTTCAGGTGTAGGTACAGGCGGTACGATTTCAGGCATTTCAAGCTATTTTGAAAAAGTGAAAAATCAGCCGCTTTATTCTGTTGCGGTAGAACCGGCTGAATCTCCGATTATTGCCCAAGCGAAAAAAGGCGAAACACTGACTCCTGGGCCACATAAAATTCAGGGCATTGGCGCTAACTTTATTCCGGGTAACTTAGATCTAGACCTTGTTGATGAAGTGATCGGTATTGAAAGTGCTGAAGCAATTGAGTGGGCGCGTAAAACGGCTACTCATGACGGTATTTTAGTGGGTATCTCTAGTGGCGCGGCAATGGCAGCTGCGGCAAAACTTGCTGCACGTCCTGAGAATGCTGGCAAAAACATTGTGGTCATTTTACCGGATGGTGGTGAACGTTACCTTTCTTCCGTTTTATTTGAAGATATTAGTGCTGACTAATAATTCTGACATGAAAAAAAGCCCGTTCATTTGAATGGGCTTTTTTATTGATGATTTTGCTATTTATAAGTGTCTTAAGCCGCGTCTTGATCATCGTTTTTGGCATTTTGTTGTTTAATTTTTCTTTTAGGTGGTTCATGTCCTAACTTTCGAGCGATGTATTTAAACAGGAAGCCTAAGAGTATGCATATCGTGACAGCAGGGATAACCACTTGAGTGAGCCAAACATCAATATGATCTAGACTCCAACTTAAAATTAAAAATAAAAAAGCACACAAATATGCGCAGTTAAAGCAAATGTTCGACAGTTTGTACATGCGAAAGAGAGTAATTCGTTTGGTGGTCACGAATCTCTATCTTACTGAATAATGAGGAAAGGTGTAGTTTTAATATCAGAAAAATAAACTAATTAAATAATCATTATTCAATATTATTGATTATGTTTTTAAATCTTCGCAATTCTTTATACCTTAAAGAAAAGCCTTGCTGTGAGTCAGAAAAACTTGACCTTCCCATTGTGGTAAAGTTTAAGCTATAGCCTAAAACAAGCACATATGATTGGGATGTTGCCATGACAGATTCGACAGAACGCAAACTTTTTGACGGCACACTTGCTATTGAAGGGATGACCTGTGCTTCTTGTGTGGCACGGGTGGAAAAAGCCTTAAAAAAAGTCGATGGCATCACTGATGCTCAAGTGAATTTAGCCACTGAAACAGCACATGTTCAGAGTGATAAAAATGTGGATTATTCTGCTGTAATTCAGGCCGTTGAAAAGGCAGGTTTTGGCGTTGCACAAAAGCAGCTTGAACTTGAAATTGAAGGGATGACTTGCGCATCGTGTGTTGCACGTGTTGAAAAAGCCTTAAAGACAGTTCCAGAGGTCATTGATGCAAAAGTGAATTTGGCAACTGAAAAAGCCACGATTATGGCATTGGCATCTGTTGAAAATTCTGCATTGGCGAAGTCCGTAGAAAAAGCAGGTTTTCATATTGCACAGCCCAATATTGAATTAAATATTGACGGTATGACCTGTGCTTCATGTGTAGCACGGGTTGAAAAAGCCTTAAATGCTGTTGATGGTGTCAATAAAGCAACTGTAAATTTAGCCAGTGAAAAAGCTTTTGTTCAGGCTCCCGCTTCAAAAACACAAGAATTGATCGCGGCAGTTAAAAAAGCGGGATACAGTGCTAGCATTGCTACGCAGCAACAACCGACAATGGCAGAAAAAAAAGCCGACGAAGCTCGGTTACTCAAACGTGATTTAATCATCGCATTGGTACTCGCTGTTCCTGTTTTTATCTTGGAGATGGGATCACACATGATTCCAGCGTTTCATCATTTTATTGCGCATAATTTAGGGACACAAAATAGTTGGTATATTCAGTTTATATTAAGCACTTTGGTGTTAATCCTACCCGGAAGACGCTTTTATCAGCACGGCATACCAGCACTTGCGCGACTTGCCCCGGATATGAATTCTTTGGTCGCAGTCGGGACTTTATCTGCTTATAGTTTTTCTTGTGTTGCAACATTTGCTCCGCAATTATTACCGCAAGGTACGGTTCATGTGTACTTTGAAGCAGCCGCAGTAATTGTGGCGTTGATTCTTTTGGGTCGTTTTATGGAGGCGAAAGCCAAAGGTAAAACATCGCAAGCTATTCAATACTTAGTCGGCATGCAACCCAAAACAGCACGTGTAGAGCAATCTGGTACCTTTATAGATTTGCCGATTAGTGATGTTAAAACAGGTATGTTGATTGAAATTCGGCCTGGTGAACGTTGCCCAGTCGATGGTGCTGTAGTGTCTGGGAACAGTTATATTGATGAATCCATGATCAGTGGCGAGCCAATTCCTGTCGAGAAAAAAGCCGGTGATGAAGTTGTCGGTGGTACGATTAACCAAAATGGGGCATTGAAAATACAAGCCACTGCGGTAGGTCAAGATTCTGTTTTGGCACAAATTATCCATATGGTCGAACAAGCTCAGGGTTCAAAATTACCGATTCAAGCTTTGGTGGATAAAGTCACGTTATGGTTTGTACCGGTGGTGATGGCGTTGGCGTTGATCACCTTTTTAGTTTGGTATGTAGTTGGACCTGAACCGAGTTTAACCTATGCCTTAGTCAATGCTGTAGCAGTACTGATCATCGCATGTCCATGTGCAATGGGTTTGGCAACACCAACGTCTATTATGGTCGGTACAGGGCGAGGTGCAGAGCTTGGAGTATTGTTCCGTAAAGGTGAAGCCTTACAACAACTCAAAAATACACAAGTGGTTGCAGTTGATAAAACAGGGACATTGACGGAAGGTAAACCGAAATTAACTGATTTTGAAGTCACTGAAGATTTTGATAAAGATCGCGTATTTCAGTTATTGGTCTCTGTAGAGCAGAAATCTGAGCATCCGATTGCATATGCCATTGTTCAAGCTGCAAAAGAGATGCAAGTGCAACTTTTAGAGGTTGAGCATTTTGATTCCGTGACTGGTGCTGGGATTCAGGCCGTTGTTGAAGGACAAAGCATTTTTATCGGTGCAGATCATTTGATGCATAAACTTGGTTTAGATACACAAATCTTTTCATCACTGGCGGAACGCATGGGCAATGAAGGGAAAACCCCGCTCTATGTATCGATCGATCAACAGCTTGCTGCCATTGTTGCTGTAGCCGACCCGATCAAAGCTACAACCTTTACAGCCATTCAAGCTTTGCATGATTTAGGGCTGAAAGTGGCCATGATTACAGGCGACAACCGACATACCGCTTCTGCCATAGCACGACAGTTGAAAATTGATCATGTGATCGCTGAAGTGATGCCAGATCAAAAAGTGCAATCTGTACAACAATTGCAAAAAGAACATGGTGTCGTATGTTTTGTCGGCGATGGTATTAATGATGCGCCTGCACTTGCACAAGCAGATGTGGGCATGGCAATTGGTACAGGGACAGATGTGGCGATAGAGGCTGCAGACGTTGTGCTTATGTCGGGTAATTTACAAATGGTACCGACAGCGATCGCACTGAGTACAGCGACGATGAATAATATTCGCCAAAATTTATTTTGGGCATTTATTTACAATGCAGCATTGATTCCTGTCGCTGCAGGTGTGTTATATCCATTCTTTGGCATATTGCTTTCACCGATGTTCGCAGCAGGTGCAATGGCACTTTCATCGGTGTTTGTTGTGTCAAATGCCTTACGTTTAAAAGCATTTAAAGGGCCAGTTTTTCAGGAGTCTTGAGATGAATATTGGACAAGCAGCGAAAGCATCGGGCATTTCTGCAAAAATGATCCGCTATTATGAATCGATTGGGCTGTTAAATAATGCGCAGCGCACCGATGCCGGCTATCGAGTTTACTCGGAAGCCGATATTAAAACCTTGAGTTTCTTAAGACATGCGCGTGATTTAGGTTTTTCTTCTGAACAAATGAAAGATTTACTTGGACTTTGGAAAAATCAAAGTCGGCAAAGTGTAGAAGTTAAAGCATTGGCGTTAAAACATATCCAGACCTTAAATCAAAAAATCGCAGACTTACAGGCCATGGTTGAGATCTTGCAACAATCTGTAGATGGCTGTGCCGGTAATGATCAAGCCGATTGTACGATTTTAAATCAAATCGAAACGGGCATGGCTGAGTGCTGCCATACAGCAAAGATTTAAATCCGCTTGACCTTACAATCGTGGCAAGGTTTATAGTGTTGTTATTAGAAAAGAAGGATGAATATCATGAAATTTCGTATTGATAATATGACATGCGGTGGTTGTGCCCGTAGCGTAACAGCAACGATTAAAGACTTAGACGAAAATGCAACGGTCACTATTGATGTAGCTACAAAATTAGTTGACGTTGAATCTAGTGCCAGTGCAGAGCAATTGATTAGCGCTTTAACCGAAGATGGCTTCCCACCTGTGATTGCATAACCTAGATATTGTTTAATGAAAAAAAAGCCGAACAATTGTTCGGCTTTTTTATTTATAAATCAATTCTATACGGCTGAAATTTTATCTGGCGTCATCAGCGCCTGATTAATATATAGCTTGATTAAGCGTTCACGTGAACCGATTGATTTTTGATAATGCGTTGAATTGAGGAGTAGGGATGCACCATAAGTGACCGTCCAAATATAAGATAAATAATCACGTATCGACATTGCGCTTTCAAGTGATTTTAGATAATCACTGGTCATATCCTTAATTTCAATAATACGTTCTTCACGAACACGATAGAGCTCTTCAAATAACTCTTTTAATTTACGTTCATTATTGGTTAAGCGTTCTTCAATGACATGTAATAATATAGTTCTATTAGAATTCAACATATTATAAAGCATATATTGTGAAACATAAGTTTTAATATCATGATTATATTTTTTTGAAATTTCTAATAATCGTTTTTCATTTAAGATAATCAGTTCTAAATATAATTGGTTTTTACTTTTAAAATGTTTATAAATCGTGCCTTTGGCAATATCTAGTTCACAAGCTAACTCACTTAAGGTGATGTCTTGATTATTATCTAATAGCAGGGCTTCTGCCATGGCTAAAATTTTTTCCTTGCGAAGGATAAAATTTTGTTGGCGTACTGAACTCATGATAACTGTTCCATAAACATCTTGAGGGTGAACAAGCCTAGCTTAAGCTAAATCTTGTGAATCTTACATTCCACTATGGTCTCAAATATTACATAAATTGGTTTAAAAATAAACACATTAGTAGAGTGCGTAAAACATATAGAATTCATAGCATAAAATTAATGTCAATAAAACTGAACCCTTGAGGTCATTTTTTTGAAATAAAATTCCATTTTTATTTTTTTTAATTTATTGTCTTTTCGCTTTTACAACAAAAGCAGCATTTAACAAAACGGTCTTGGTTGTTATGTTATTAATACACCCTAAATTAAACATGATTATAGGTACTATTATGTTTGGTTTTAATCAATTACCAATTATAAATTTATTCAATTCAATAAATTTATTTAATTGTAATAAAATAATGCTGCTCAAAATATCAGGTGGTTATTTTCCACTTGTCGGTAAAAACACATTATCTATATCCATTTTAGATATCTATCTGAAAAAACAGATCTTTAAAAAATCCACACAAAATTGATTTGATGATTTTGTGCGGGAGCGTGCAACTTTAAAAAAGTACTTTGTCAAAGACGCTGACAAAGCCTGTAGAAAAGGAAAGTACAATGCCAATATACAATGCGCCGTTAAAGGACATGGACTTCATCTTAAATGATGTATTCAATGCAGATGAGTTCTGGCAGTCAAATGAAAACTTAGCTCATATTGATATGGCGACTGCAAATGCCATTTTAGAAGAAATGGCTAAGTTTTCTAAAAACGTTATTCTAGACTTGAACCGTACTGCAGATGAAGAAGGTGGTGCGCAGTTTAGTAATGGTGTTGTTACTACGCCTACAGGGTTTAAAGACGCTTTTAAACAATTCGCTGAAGGTGGTTGGGTTGGTTTAGGCGCTTCTGAAGAATGGGGCGGCCAAAACATGCCGAAAATGTTGACGGTACTTGCTGACGAAATGATTTGGAGTACCAATCCATCATTTATGTTGTATCCACTACTGACTGTGGGTGCAGGTATGGCGATTAATGACCGTGCTTCGCAAGAGCAAAAAGAAACCTATCTTCCAAAATTTTATACGGGTGAATGGTCAGGCACTATGTGTTTAACTGAACCACATTCAGGGACTGATTTGGGGATCATTAAAACCAAAGCAGAGCCGAATGAAGATGGTTCATTTAATATTACAGGCACGAAAATTTTCATCACTAGTGGTGAACATGATCTGTGTGAAAACATCATCCATCTTGTGTTAGCAAAAACGCCAAATGCACCTGCGGGTTCACGTGGTATTTCATTGTTTATCGTTCCAAAATTCCATGTCAATGCCGATGGCTCAGTCGGTGAACGTAATGCCGTATCAGCGGGTTCAATTGAGCACAAGATGGGTATTAAAGGTTCTGCAACGTGTGTCATGAACTTCGATGGCGCCAAAGGTTATATCGTTGGTAAAGAAAACGAAGGTCTTGCGGCGATGTTTGTCATGATGAACTACGAACGTTTATCGATGGGTATCCAAGGGATTGGCGCAGCAGAATTTGCTTACCAAAATGCTGCACAGTATGCGACTGATCGTCTACAAGGTCGTTCTGCGACAGGTGTGAAATCTCCTGAAAAACCAGCAGACTCTATTTTAGTACATGGTGATGTACGTCGTATGTTGTTGAATGTACGCGCCAACAACGAAGCATCTCGTGCATTTGCTGTGTATGTTGGTCAGCAACTGGATATTACAAAATATTCAACTGACGAAGCTGCTGTGAAAAAAGCCAATGACCGCGTGGCTTTATTGACACCTATTGCAAAAGCCTACCTAACAGATACAGCCCTACAAGCTACTTTAGAAGCGCAAATGTGCTTTGGTGGTCATGGCTATATCCGTGAATGGGGTATGGAGCAATGCATTCGTGACTTACGTATTTCACAGATTTACGAAGGCACAAATGGCGTACAAGCGATTGATTTAATTGGACGTAAAACCACGAAATGTAATGGTGCATTTATTGCCGAATACATTACTGAAATTCGTGATTTTGCTGCAACCATGGCAGATTCAAAAGTTAAATCTGCAGCATTGCAAGTTTCTGACGAAGTTGAAGCATTAACGCAATTCATTATTGAACAATCTAAGACCACCCCAGACTTTAGCAGTTCGGTTGCAGTCGATTATCTGCATGCAGTTGGTTTACTCAGCTTCGTTTATATGTTTGCGCGTATTAGCAAAGCTGCGGCTGCAAAACCAGAGAGCTTCTACCAAAACAAACTGGTACTCGCAGATTTCTATGTTGATAAAGTTCTACCTGACCTTGCTGCTCGTGCTCAACGCATTAAAGCTGGTTCTGAACTTATTATGCAGCTATCTGAAGAATACTTCACCGCTCAATCTTAAGGTTTCATCGAAACCACTGTGAAAAACATTAAGATGGAAAATCTGAGGAACCAGTCATGGTTCCTTGGGGTTAAAAGATTTAAAACAGGATGAAATAAGAAATGATTGTAATTGTAGATGGCGTACGTACAGCGATGGGTGGTTTTCAGGGTTCACTTTCATCTTGTACAGCCCCAGACTTAGGTGCAGCAGCGATTCAGGCTGTTGTTGCACGTGCAGGTTTAGAACCTACAGATATTGACGAAGTTATTTTTGGCTGTGTATTACCGGCTGGTCTTAAACAAGGTCCTGCACGCCAAGCGATGCGTCAAGCAGGCTTACCAGATACAACGGGTGCCACCACGATTAATAAAATCTGTGGTTCAGGCATGAAGGCGGTGATGCAAGCAGCCGATGCGATTAAAGCTGGTTCTGCCAATATTGTGGTTGCTGGTGGTATGGAGTCGATGTCAAATGCGCCATATTTACTTGAAAAAGCGCGTTCAGGCTATCGTATGGGTCATGGTAAAACCACTGATCACATGTTCCAAGAAGGCTTAGAAGATGCTGAGACAGGTTTGTCGATGGGCATCCTTGCACAAGATATGGCAGATAAAAAAGGCTATACCCGTGAACAGCAAGATGCTTTTGCCATCAACTCACTCAATAAAGCCGTTGCAGCGATTCAAGGTGGTTTCTTTAAAAATGAAATCGTGCCAGTTACCGTTAAAAGCCGTAAAGGTGACGTCGTTGTTGACACAGATGAACAGCCTTTAAGTGCTAAGCCTGAAAAAATCCCTACACTGCGTCCTGCATTCAAAAAAGACGGCACGATCACAGCCGCCAATGCCAGCTCAATTTCTGACGGTGCATCTGCTTTGGTGGTTACATCAGAAGAAACGGCTCAAGCGCGTGGTTTAAAACCACTAGCAAAAGTCGTTGCTTATGCCACAAATTCACAGCATCCGTCAGAGTTCACGATTGCTCCAGTCGGTGCTATTGAGAAAGTGCTTGCACAAGCAGGTTGGGATGCACAAGAGGTTGACTTGTGGGAAGTCAATGAAGCATTTGCCATGGTTACAATGCTGGCGATTGATGGATTTAACTTAGATGAAGCAAAAGTGAACATTCATGGTGGTGCTTGCTCACTTGGTCACCCACTAGGTTCATCAGGTTCACGTATTATTGTGACGCTGATTCATGCCTTAAAACGCACTGGCGGTAAAAAAGGTGTCGCAGCACTGTGTATTGGTGGCGGTGAAGCAACTGCAATTGCGGTTGAACTGATTTAATTTGCCTCAATTTATATAAGTAAGCTTTTAGATAAGTACGTTTTTAGATAAGCAATAACAAACGCTATCTCAGTTCGCTGGGATGGCGAAAAAAGATGTTTATTTTGAGATATTTATTTTTTGAGATTTAATTATGAATGGTTTAGATCGCATTCGCTTACTCTCCCTTCGCGACAAAGTAATGTCTGCTGAAAAAGCGATTGAGTTAATTCAAGATGGTTCAGTGGTTGGTTTAAGTGGTTTTGGTGGTGCAGGTGAGGCAAAGACGGTTCCATTGGCACTTGCAGATCATGCAGTTTCACATCCTCTTCGTATCACGTTGGCAACGGGTGCTAGTTTAGGAAATAGTATCGATGGTCGCCTCAATGCGGCGCATGCGATAGAACGTCGTTATCCGTATCAGGCAGATCCTGGTTTACGTAAAGCCATTAACGCTGGCGAGGTCATGTATATTGACCAACACTTGTCTGAAATGGCCGATAATATTCGTCATCATAATTTACCGCGCATTAATGTGGCCGTTATTGCAGCGACTGCAATTACAGAAGATGGTCAAGTTATTCCGACAGGTTCATGTGGTAACTCAGCCAATTTCATTGAAATGGCAGATCATGTGATTATTGAAATTGATAATACGATTAACCCAGTGCTAGAAGGTGTACATGATATTTATGTGCCGAAAGCGCGACCAAACCGTGGGCCAATTCCACTGACTCAGGTCGGTGAACGTATCGGTACGATTGGGATCAATGTCAGCCCCGATAAGATTTCAGCTATTGTGTTGAATGATCTGCCAGATACCCAGTTTAAAATGGATGAACCTGATGCTGAAACCCTAGCGATTGCTCAGCACCTGATTGATTTCTTTGAAGGTGAAGTAGCAGCAGGGCGTTTGCCTGAAAATTTAGGCCCGCTACAGTCAGGTGTGGGTTCGATTGCCAATGCTGTATTTGCTGGTTTTGAGCATTCTAATTTCCATGATTTGGAAATGTATTCAGAAGTACTACAAGACTGTACTTTCCAGCTAATTGATTCTGGAAAAATGAAATTTGCCTCAGGCTGTTCAATGACGCTGTCTGAGCCTTGTGCACAGCATGTGATGAACAATTTTGATCAGTACAAAGACAAAATTGTGTTACGTCCACAAGAGCTATCCAATAACCCTGAAATCATTCGACGTTTAGGCATTATCGCGATTAATACGGCGCTTGAGTTTGATATTTACGGAAACGTAAATTCGACCCATGTGACGGGTACCAAAATGATGAACGGTATTGGCGGTTCAGGAGACTTTACTCGTCATGCGCACATTGCCATTTTCGTAACCAAGTCGATTGCAAAAGGTGGTGCGATTTCATCTGTGGTGCCAATGGTGAGTCATACCGACCATACTGACCACGACGTTGACATCGTGGTTACAGAGCAGGGCTTGGCAGATTTACGTGGTCTTTCACCACGTGAGCGTGCACGTAAAGTCATTGAAATCTGTGCACATCCAGATTATCGCGCAGCATTGTTGAGCTACTTTGAACGCGCATGTGAGCTTGGTGGTCAAACGCCGCATATTTTAAAAGAGGCTTTGTCTTGGCATGCCACTTTTGAAGAAACCGGTTCAATGCGTCAAATCGTATAAATCTAAAGATTGAAAATATTTAAATAAGCCCACGATCAAGTGGGCTTATTTATTATGAAAGACTACAAATGTTTCAAAACATGACAAAAGAAAAACAGCAGGACTTGGTTTGCAACTTTTGCACAACATGAACGGTCTTAAGTTCTCTTCAAGGCTTTCTATAATGCAAAACTCATTGACAAAGAAGGTCAGTATTTTGAAAAAGATTCAATTATTTTCTGCGATGTTGTTCGCAGTTCTCCTCACTGCATGTAAACAAAGTCCAGCGCCTGATTATGCTGGAACATGGCAAAATACCGCAGTAGATCCGCAACTTGAAAATGCGCTGATTATTAGTAAAAATGGTGAAAACTATTTCATTACCAATACTTTAAAAGATAAACAAAGTGGTAAATCTGAAAAGAAAAATCCTGTACCTGCATCTGTCGCTGAATCTGGTTTACTGGCTGTAAACTCTGGGACAGGTGCTGTTGAATTTGCGATTGACGAAAAAACTGGAAATTTAGTTGGGTCTGGATCCATTTATAAAAAAGTAAAATAGATCAATTATCTATAGATGCAAAAATATCAAAAGCAGCCTCTAAGTTGGGCTGCTTTTTAACTTTTAAGCGAACGTTTATTTACTTTAACTTAGTTCAGAACCGAAGAGAAATCATGGATAAAATAATCCGCTTTATTTTTGATTTGCTCAATTTCGTGCTCTGAATATGCGTCATACACCGCAACCACTTCAATGCCTGCTGCATTTGCAGCTTCTACACCAATGAGTGAATCTTCAAAAATTAAACATTCTTCAGGTCGAACTGCAAAATGTTCAATCGCCTGTAAATAGACTTCAGGATGCGGCTTAATATTTTTGACACTTTCACGGGTCAGGATCAGATCAAAGCTATTTTCAAAATGCAGCATTGGATAGATGTTAATATTTTTTTGATATCGATAAATATTTTGCAGGCTGGTCGTGGTGGTAATTGCCACCTGAATGCCTTGCTGAATGAGCTGTTGAACAAATAACGCTGCATGTGGTTTAAGCAAGATGATATGCTCTAAAAAATGCTGTGAAATGGCATATCGTTGCTGTTTGATTTGATCTGCTGTGTGTTGTTCAATCTTATAAGTATCTTTTAGATAGTTACAGTACATTAAGTAAGGGTCTGGTGTGTTTTTAAATAATTGCAGCTGAATGTCACGTTCACGTTGAATTAAATCCAATTGGATGGTTTGTCCAGTCAACTGTTGAATCAAATCTGCATCAACCTGATTCCACACGCCAACAGAGTCGATAAGTGTGCCATCTAAATCAAAACAAACCAGTTTTTTTCCTTGAAGCATGTTGATATCCAAATTCGTGCTGGGTCTATTATGCGGACTGATTGGAGTGTTGAAAAGCCAAATGCAACTGAGCAGGCTAAACTGGCGTTTCATCTGCAATAAAAGTAATATTTCGTTATTGGCTTTTTGTATAATTCAGCAGATGATGCACAGCATAACTTGCAATATTTAATTAGGGACTAAATCTTTCGTGTTTGAATTGGACTGTAAACTTCTTAGCATTTTTTTTCATGTTTATAAGTACAAAAATGTGTCACAAGCTGCTGAACACTTGCAGATGAGTCAGCCTACAGTCAGTAATATTTTAAATAAAATACGACAGCATTATAACGACCCCTTATTTTTACGTATCGGCAATGAAATGGTGCCTACGGAGTTATCGCGTCAATTATTTCCTTTAGTTAGCGAAGCCTTGAGTAAAGTCGAAGCCATTAATAATTTTACGATTAATTTTGATCAAGCCATTTCAGATCAACAATTTACTTTGGCCATGACCGATGTTTCGCATTTGGTTTTATTGCCTAAAATCAGCCAATATCTAAAAAAACACGCGCCACAAATACGTCTGAATGTACGCCCGATTACCACTGAAACCAGTTATCAAATGGCGAATGGTGAAATTGATTTAGCACTAGGTTTTTTACCACATTTGGAAAGCGGTTTTTATCAACAAAAACTGTTTGAGCAATATTATGTGGTGATTGCAGCTAAGGATCATCCACGATTAACGGGTGACACCATTACAACTGAGCAATATTTATCAGAGTCGCACATTGATATTGATGCAGGGATGGGGCACTACCATATTGAAAATGAGCTGCTTAACCTTGATTTAAAACGTGATATTTTGATGCGTTTACCTAGTTATTTAGGTGTAGGCTTAGTCGTGCAAGACACTGATGCGATTGCTACTGTGCCGTATTACTTGAGTGAAGTATTGCTTTCGCGCGGCAACTTAAAAATATTTGACGCACCGATTGCATTTCCAACCTATGGCGTGAAGCAATATTGGCATATGTCCTGCCATCATAAAACCAGCCATCAATGGCTACGTCATATGTTCCATGAAATCTTAGTGAAGTAAAAAATACCATTAAAAGATCTCGTGCAGAAAATTGATTGCTAGACGTTTAGTGAATAAAAGCATAAGTATTCCACTAATCGATAAATGCAATTTTGTGATAAATATTGTCAATTAACTTATTTTTCATCATAAGGCTGACTGATTAGTATGTGAATTAGTTATCACTTTTTATGAAAAAATATGAGCGGCAAATCTAAACCTTTAATTATTACGGCGATCGTCATTGTGGCGATCGCTGCTTTCGTATATTTCCAAGCTAAAAAATCTACTCCTGACACTTCAACGGCTGCAATTGCGCAAAAAGATCAGAAAGCGGTAATTATTGCCTATCAAATGGGTGTTGATCCGAGCAAAGTGGCGCAGGCCAATGGCGATTATGAAAAAGACAGCCAACAGCCCATAGAATGGAAAAAATTTGATACGGGCGCAGACGTTGTAAATGCTTTGGCATCAGGTGATGTCAGTATTGGCAATATTGGTACCAGTCCTTTAGCTGCTGCTGCCAGCCGTGATTTACCTATTGAGGTATTTTTTGTGGCAGCCAAACTTGGTGCTTCAGAAGCCTTAGTGGTGAGCAATAAATCAGGCATTCAAAAACCTGAAGACTTAAAGGGTAAAACCATTGCTGTGCCTTTTGTTTCTACAGCACATTACAGCCTACTTTCTGCATTGAAGCATTGGAATTTATCTGAGGCTGAGGTCAAAATTATTAATTTACGCCCGCCTGAAATTTCAGCGGCGTGGGAACGTGGTGATATTGACGCGACTTATGTATGGGAACCCGCTTTAAGCAAAGCGAGTGCCACAGGTAAAGTTCTGACCGATTCTAAGCAAGTTGCAGAATGGGGTGCGCCAACCTTTGATGTTTGGGTGGTTCGTAAAGACTTTGCAGAGCAAAATCCAGAGTTTTTAAAGTCCTTCGTTCAAACTTCTTTAAAGAAAATAGATGAATACAATCAAGATCCGAAAGCGTTTGAAGCGAATATTGCTTATATCAATAGTATCGCGCAATTAACTGGTTCTGATGCGAAAGATATTCCTTTGCTGCTATCTGGCAATATTTATTTGAATCAGCAGCAGCAAGCGCAAAGCTTCAGCACAGATTTTGCCAAGAATATTTTAGATACAGCGACCTTTTTAAAAGCCCAAGGCAAAGTAGATAAAGTCAAAGCCGATTACAAGGGCAATGTGACAGCCTTATTTGTTCAGCCTTAAGGATGTGAAAATGAGTATCTTAAAAGCGGAAAATATTAGCCTGATCTATCCTGAACAAGAGGTGGCTGTACTAAAAAATATCAATTTGGACGTTCCTGAATCGACTTTAACAGTTGTACTTGGCGAGTCTGGCTGCGGCAAAACGACGCTTTTAAATATTTTGGCGGGTTTTCAGCAGGTGAGCGCAGGCCAAGTCAAAATTGATGATGAAGTTCTAATAGCTCCAGATGCAAGACGTGCAGTGGTCTTTCAAGAACATGCTTTGCTGCCGTGGCTTAACGTGTCAGATAACGTGGCATTTTCCTTGAAATTAAAAGGCTTAAAAAGTACAGAGATAAAGTCACAAGTTGCATCAATTTTAAACACCGTCGGGCTGTCGCATGTAGCAAATGCCAATATTTGGGAGCTTTCAGGCGGTATGAAACAGCGTGTCGGCATTGCACACGCCTTGATTAGTCATGCTCCGTTTATTTTGCTGGATGAACCATTTGCAGCACTCGATGCATTTACCCGCGAAAGCATGCAGGAGTTTGTGCTGAATTTATGGATTAAAGAGAAGAAGGGCTTCTTTTTAATTACCCATGATATTGAAGAGGCGCTTTTATTAAGCAATCAATTGGTACTGATGACAGCGCGCCCGGGGACAATTGTTGAAACGCTCAAGCTGGATTTTGCTGAGCGCTATAGAAACGGTGAATCTATACGTGCAATTAAATCTGATCTGCAGTTTATTCAGCTGCGTGAAATGTTGTTTGAACGCTTAAAAGCGCAAAAATTACATGCGGTGGAGTCTTAATATGAATACGCAAATTCAAAAATTAAATAAGGCTCATCTAAGCGAAAATCGTGCAGAAACGGCAACATTAAATAGAAGCTCATCTATTTCTATTTTTAGAAAAAATTTACCACTTATTGTGAGCATCGGCAGTGTAGTGAGTTTGCTGGTACTTTGGTTTGTCGTAACCACTTTGAAAATTATTCCTGAGCTGATTTTACCAAGTCCAGCAGCGGTATGGCAGAAGTTTATTGAAGTCAGCCAGCAAGGTTTTATGAAAGCCACGCTTTGGCAGCATTTGGCTGAAAGTATTGGCCGTGTGTTTAGCGCACTCATTGGTGCTATTGTGATTGGTGTGCCTTTAGGTTTATGGATAGGACTCAACAAATGGGTACGTGCTGTATTTGATCCACTTGTGGAGCTACTCCGTCCCATTCCACCGCTTGCGTATTTACCGTTATTGGTGATTTGGTTTGGTATTGGTGAAACCACCAAAGTGCTGCTGATTTTCTTTTCAATTTTGGCGCCAATTATTATTAGCAGTGCGCATGGTGTGATCAGCCATCAAAAAAACCGTGAACGTGCAGCATTATCTTTAGGCGCAACGCGCTTGCAGGTTTTGCAATATGTGATTTTACCTACAGCTTTGCCGCACATATTAACGGGTGTGCGCATTGGCTTGGGCGTGGGCTGGTCAACACTGGTGGCTGCAGAGTTGGTTGCTGCTGATCGCGGTATTGGTTTTATGGTGCAGTCTGCGGCTCAGTTCCTAATTACTGATACCGTGATTCTTGGGATTATTGTGATCGCGATTGTCGCAGTAAGTTTTGAGCTATTTTTACGTTGGCTGCAAAAGCAGTTGGCGCCTTGGTATGGCCAACAGCTGTAAACAGATTTAGAGATTGAAGAAGATTTAATTATGTCATTGCAAGCAAAGCAAATTAACCAAAACATTGGCGCTGTTATTGAAGGTATCGATTTAAACCATGCCGATACACCGTTGCTGCAGGAAATAAAACAGGCACTATTGCAGCATCAAGTGATCTTTTTTAGAAAGCAGGCACTTGGCGCACAGTCGCAAGTGACGTTGGCAAAAACCTTTGGTACTTTACATATTCATCCGATTTATCCTGCGATGGAAGATGCTCCAGAAGTGATTGTATTGGATAGCCACAGACAAGATTTAAGAGACAATGACCTTTGGCATACTGATGTGACCTTTAGTCAGACACCGCCATTGGGCTGTGTGCTGCAAGCGATTAAAATCCCTGAGTTTGGTGGGGATACGCTCTGGGCCAGCGGTACAGCTGCTTTTAATGCGCTCAGTAAAGATTTAAAACAGCACCTACGCGGTTTGACAGCGACACATGATATACGTAAGTCTTTTCCATTAGAGCGCTTTGGCACAACAGCAGCAGACCGCGAACGCCTTGTAAATAGTTTCCTTAAAAATCCGCCAGTAGTGCATCCGGTCGTACGTACACACCCCGAAACTGGTGCTGAAGTGTTGTTTGTGAATGAGGGATTTACAACACAAATTAATGAATTAAATGCACAAGAGAGCGATGCATTGCTGACATTCTTGTTTGAACATGCAGTGAAGGAAGAATTTCACTTGCGCTGGAAATGGCAAGAAGGTGATGTCGCTATTTGGGACAACCGCTGCACGCAGCACAAAGCGCTGTTTGACTATGGTGATGCGCACCGCATTATGCATCGTGCAACTGTGAATGGCTCGGTACCATTTTATAAAGCAGCAAGTTAAAAGCGAAAGTAGCTGTTTGCAAACATCACAGGAAAGGCCCAATACTAAAATTGGGCTTTTTATTTTGAAGAAATCGAAAAAATATAAATTCCAAAAAACTTAACCATGAATGCATTTGCACAATCATGAAGCATATCTAGGCAGAAACACGGTTCAAAAATAGCGCAATTTAAAACCAATGCTGCAGCTTAAGCATCAAAACGAATCCTAAAACCTTAGTAATACGATTTATTCAAACCGTAATACCAAATTGGCATAGCCTTTGCTTTTCTACATACATCATAAAGTGATCTAGGGTTCCGATACATTTCTATGTATGACTGCGACCGAGAGTTCACGGCTTCGTTTTAATTCAAAGCAAAGCTGCACGGAGGGATAAAAGCCCGGGAGGTAAATAGTTAAGAATTAGGCAGAGGCTGCAATGAGCACAACACATTATCATGATGATAAAGAACTATGGACTGAACTTTTACCGGGTGGACACCACTGGTCAGCGCGTATTCAGCGTGGGGCAGTATTACAGCTTAAATCGCTAGGGCAAAATGCCAATGTGGCACTCTACTGTGTAAATAGTGAAGATAAGCTTGAACGCTATAACATGCCAGACAGCTTAAAAGGGCAACATACGGCATTTTTAAGTACAGGACATATCCTTGCATCTGACCTTGGTCGCGCGATGATTTGCATTGTCAAAGATGACCATGGCTGGAATGATGCATTTTGTGCACCCAGCAATGCACAGCAAATTGAACAACAATTTGGTTCAAAAACATTTCAAGATGCACGCAACGACATGTACCGTAACGGCAAAGATTCTTTACTGCTTGAAATGACCAAGTTTGGTTTATCTGCAACGGACCTGAGCAGTACTTTAAATTTATTCTCTAAAGTTCAACCTGAAGCCAACGGCAACTTAAGCTATGTTGCATCTGACAATACAAATCAAATCATTGAACTGCGCTTTGAAATGGATTGCTTGGTGTTCTTATCATCCGCACCGCATGCTTTAGACAACAGCACTGAATATGCACCTGCCGATGTTCAATTGTCTTTATACAAAGCACTTCCTTTAGGCGACAACGATGTATGTCGTGATTCATGCCCGCAAAATCAACGTGCATTTCAAAACAACAATCGTTACTACGCACTCAGCGCTTAATTTGGAGGATACAACATGACAGCTTTAGTAAACTCACTACAACATCATGAAAAAACAGTTTTAAGCGAAGTTTGTCCTGCCGGTGAAGCATGGATGTGCGAAGTCAAAAAAGGGCAATATTTCCGTATTGTGGATTTAGAAGGTAATCAAGCGGTGGATACACTGTTTATCTCGGCATCAAACCCTGAAGAGCGTTATAGCGCAACCGATACCTTAGCGATTAATCAACAAATCTATTTAGAAAAAGGCACAGCTCTATACACCAACTTTGGCAATAAAATTGCCACCATTCATGATGATAACTGCGGTCGTCATGATACTTTAGGCGGGGCATGTTCATGTGAAAGTAACACGGTGCGTTATGCACATGACAAATATCCAATGCATAGCTGCCGTAATAATTTCATGATTGCATTGTCTCAGCATCCGATTGCGAAAAAACACAGCTTAAACGTACGTCACATCGGTCCAAATATTAACTTCTTTATGAATGTACCCGTCACAAGCGAGGGGCATTTAAAGTTTGATGATGGTATTTCTGCACCGGGTAAATATGTCGAAGTAAAAGCGGAAATGGATTTGATCGTGTTGATCTCTAATTGCCCACAGCTGAATAATCCTTGTAATGCCTATAACCCAACCAAAATTCAATTGATCATCCGTGAAGGCGAGGACGCATAACATGTTTAATAAAGTTTTAATCGCCAACCGTGGTGCAATTGCGTGTCGTGTCATTCGTACCCTTAAAAAATTAGGTATCCAATCGGTTGCAGTCTATTCAGAGGCTGATCGTGATTCACTCCATGTGACTTTGGCCGATGAAGCGGTGTATATCGGTGAAGCACCTGCGAGCCAAAGCTATTTAAATGTCGATAAAATGTTAGAAGTCGCAAAGCAAACAGGCGCTGAAGCGATTCATCCGGGCTATGGTTTCTTGTCTGAAAATGCAGAATTTTGTGATCTGTGTGAAGCACAAGGCATTGTATTTTTAGGGCCAAATTCGGCACAAATGAAATCATTTGGTTTAAAACATACCGCGCGTGAGCTTGCGATTCAAGCTAATGTGCCTCTCCTTCCAGGTAGTCAATTGTTGGCTGATGAAGACGAAGCACTGCTTGAAGCCAATCGTATTGGTTACCCTGTGATGCTGAAAAGTACCGCAGGCGGTGGTGGGATCGGTATGCGTTTGGTGTGGAATGAAGAAGAGCTGAAAGATGCCTATGTAACTGTGTCTTATTTAGCGCAAGCCAACTTTAAAGATGCCGGTTTATATCTTGAAAAATTCGTACAAAATGCCCGTCATATCGAAGTGCAAATTTTTGGTGATGGCAAAGGTTTAGTTCTAGCACTCGGCGAGCGTGATTGTTCGGTGCAGCGCCGAAACCAAAAAGTCGTGGAAGAAACGCCTGCACCACATATCAATGATGAGCAACGTGCCTATATTCAATCAGTTGCGATTGGGCTGATGCAATCAGTGAATTACCGTTCGGCAGGCACGGTTGAATTTGTCATGGATACCGACACACAGGAATTCTATTTCTTAGAAGTGAATACCCGCCTGCAAGTTGAACATGGCGTGACGGAGCAAGTGTTTGGTGTAGACCTTGTGGAATGGATGGTCACTTTAGGCAGTGGCGATTGGATTGCCCCAACAGCACAACTTGAATCGAAAGGTCATTCGATTCAAGTCCGTTTATATGCAGAAGACCCGATCAAGAACTTCCAACCGAGTGCAGGGCTTTTAACGCATGTTGAGTTTGATGCCAATGCCCGTAATGAAACATGGGTGGAAACTGGCTCGAATGTATCATCATTCTATGACCCAATGATTGCTAAAATTATTGTCACAGCAGACGATCGTGCTTCTGCGATTCAAGCCATGACAGATACTTTGGCGAAAACCTCAGTTGCAGGGATTGAAACCAATCTTGAATATCTACAAAATATTATCGACTGTGATGTATTTAAAGCCGGTACGCAAACCACACGTTTCCTCAATACTTTTGAGTGGAAAACCCAAAAAATTGAAGTGTTGCAATCAGGCATTCAAACTTCTGTGCAAGATGTCACAGGGCGTTTGGGGTACTGGGATGTCGGTGTGCCACCCTCAGGTGCGATAGATCCATTATCACTGAATGTTGCAAACCAGTTGCTTGGTAATGCCTATAACACTGCAGGGCTTGAATGTACCCTACAAGGGCCAACCTTAAAATTCCACTGTGATAGCCAAATCGTGCTTGCCGGGGGCGATATGCCATCAACACTAGATGGCGCTCAAGTTTCGATGTGGCAGAACGTGAATGTGCGTAAAGGTCAGGTGCTCAAATGTGGCAAAATTGCGACAGGTTGCCGTACCTATATTGGTATTAAAGGCGGTTTAAATGTACCTGAATATCTCGGCTCACAAGCAACCTTCACCTTGGGTCAGTTTGGTGGTCATGCCGGGCGTAACTTACTGATTGGCGATATGCTCCCAATTACAGCATTCACAAGCGATGAAATTAAAGCTCTTGCACCTGAACAAGTGCCTTCATTTAGCCATGAATGGGAAATTGCGGTGATGTATGGCCCACATGGTGCGCCTGATTTCTTTACCAAAAATGACATTGATACTTTCTTTGCCAATACTTTTGAGATTCACTTTAACTCAAGCCGTACCGGTATTCGTTTAATCGGGCCAAAACCGGAATGGGCACGTGAGGATGGTGGTGAAGCAGGTCTGCATCCATCAAATATTCATGACAATGCTTATGCCATTGGTGCGATTGATTTCACTGGTGATATGCCGATTATCTTGGGTCCAGATGGTCCAAGTTTAGGAGGCTTTGTTTGTCCTGCCGTGGTGATTAATTCTGAGCTTTGGAAACTAGGTCAATTGAAAGCAGGAGACAAAGTTAGATTTATACCTGTGAGTTATCATCAAGCTAAGCTCTTAAATGAAAAATATCATGCGCAATTAGAAGCATCTGATACTCAAGACGTATCATTTGATGAGTCATTTTATCCTGAACTTTCTACCTTAAAAAATGCAGTGCTTGATACTTTAAAAGGTCAGAATGGCTTGCCGGATGTGGTGTATCGTCCTGCGGGTAACAACTACATGCTGGTGGAATATGGTGAGTTAGTACTTGATCTAAACTTACGTTTCCGTATCCAAGCGCTCATGCAATGGGTACAAAAGCAAAACATTGCCGGCATTATCGACCTGACACCGGGCATTCGTTCGCTACAAATCCATTTTGATTCGATCAAGCTTGATCAAATTGATTTACTGCGTTTATTACAAGTTGCTGAAGCTGAATTGCCTGATGTGACCGAGATGCAAGTCCCATCACGTACCGTATATCTGCCACTCGCTTGGGAGGATTCACAAACCCAGCTAGCGACAGAGCGTTATATGCAAACGGTACGTCCAGATGCACCATGGTGTCCTGACAATATTGAGTTTATCCGTCGTATTAATGGTTTAAAAGACAAACAAGCGGTCAAAGATGTGGTTTATGACGCGAGTTATTTGGTCATGGGTTTGGGCGATGTGTATTTAGGTGCACCTGTGGCAACACCATTAGATCCGCGTCAACGTTTAGTGACCACCAAATATAACCCTGCACGGACATGGACGCCTGAAAATGCTGTCGGTATTGGCGGTGCATATATGTGTGTCTATGGTATGGAAGGTCCGGGAGGCTATCAGTTCGTGGGTCGTACTACGCAAATGTGGTCTCGTTATCGTAAAAACCCTGACTTTGAGCAAGGTATGCCGTGGTTATTACGCTTCTTTGACCAAATCAAGTTTTATGAAGTTTCAGAAGCTGAACTGATGCAGATGCGTGAGGACTTCAAAGCGGGTCGCTTAAAACTCCGTGTAGAAGAAGGTGTTTTAAACCTAAAAGAATACAATGACTTCTTAACTGAAAACCAAGAATCGATTTCGGTATTTAAGTCTGTGCAACAAGCCAACTTTGATGCAGAACGTCGTCGCTGGCATGAAGCAGGGCTTGCAGAGTATGTTTCTGAAAGCTTAGATGCTGTAACTGATGATAGTGATGTTCAAATTCCAGAAGGTGGTTGTGCTGTGGAATCACACATGCCGGGAAGTATTTGGAAAATTGAATGCAAGTCAGGTGATATTGTTGAAGAAGGTGCAACGCTTGCGGTGATTGAAGCGATGAAGATTGAGATTCCAATTATTGCACCTGAACGTATGAAGGTTTCTGAAATTACCATTGAAAAAGGGCAAACAGTGAAAACAGGGCAGGTGTTGTTTACTTTGTCGCCAGTGGCTTGATGAGATAGGAATAAAAAAGACCGTCCATAAGGGCGGTTTTTTTAAAAAAAAAGATATAGAATTGATTTAGATATATAAATTTAATTTAAATACATTATGCAAAATTTTTACATGCATTCTTTTGAAGCTAAAAATTACAGACATTTCGAATCATTATTTATTAAGTTCAATAATAAATTTAATTTTATTACTGGCTCTAATGGATGTGGGAAAACTAGTGTTTTACATGGAATTATGCACAGTTTTGATAGTAATAACCACATTAATACTCGTTTTTCGGATGATTCGAGTATTTTAACTAATTTAATAATTGGTAGTGATACAGCTAATTTTCTAAAAATTTCAGTTGGATTTGGATGGGGATCTTTCAGAAATAAAGAATATCGTGGTAATTCTTTATATAATTATCTTACACCTTTAGCAACTCAAGATGGATTTAAAGGATTCAGTATAATAGATTTTAAAAATACTTTTCCTCATGTAATTCCATTGAATATCACATCTGAAAGAAATATTAAGTACGAGTTTATTGAGGGAACACGACGTTTATTACCAGAGGATCAAAAAAGAGATAGTTATTTGAATGGAGGATTAAACTCTCACTATACTGATAAGGATCGATTTGTAAAACAATGGATGATTAATCGTTATGTTTGGATAGATAAAGAGTGGGCATATGATTATAGAAGAAATTGGAATCATTTAATTAAATATCTTCCAAAACTTGCTCCAAATGGTAGTGATTTTGAATTTGTTGAGATCAGAGATGATTTAGAGCCTATGTTTTCATTATATGGTCAAAAATGTTATCTAGAAGAACTTTCAGCAGGGTTTCAAGCTATTTTTACTATAGTCGTTAATATCATTGAATGGGTTGAAAACACAAATTCTGAGGGACAACGCTTTATAGGAGATGCAACTGGTACTGTACTAATCGATGAGTTAGATCTACATTTGCATCCTGAATGGCAATTTAATATTAGAAATGGGTTAGAAGCTTTATTCCCTAATCTTCAGTTCATTGTTACGACTCATTCACCACATCTTTTGGCATCAGCAAGAAATGGTGAAGTCATTATTATGAGCCGTGAAACTGGAAAAACAGAATATCATTTTGAGCCTAGTAATAAGCGCTATTCAGGTTGGAACACGGATCAAATTTTAGAAGATGTAATGGGGGTTAAAAGCCTGAAAAATAAAGATTACGAAAAATTAATTGATGAAGCTTTTGATGCTTATGAGTCAAAAGATAAGATTAAGCTTTTATCTGTGATGGAACAGCTAAAGAATATTACTCATTCTGATGACACAATTGTTCAAGTGCTAGAAATGAAAATGGCTTCTTTGGAGCTTCTATAAGATATGATTAAACTTGAAAAATCTGTTAATGCCCCTCAAATTCTTCAGGATAAACAAAAAGAATGGACAGATCATTTACTGTCATTAGTAAGTAAATATGGAAGTTACAAGGAGATTCCGAAAGAAGAGAAAGCTTCTGCACTCAGTCATTACAGACATAAAGATATTACAACTCCTTTATTTGATAGTTCATATCAAAAATGTGCTTTTTGTGAATCTACTCCAAAGGATAGTGGAAATATAGAAGTTGAACATTTCTATCCAAAATCCATCTATCATGATAAAACTTTTGATTGGGAAAATTTTTTACCTAGTTGTCGTAAATGTAATGATTCAAAACTTGCACATGATGTAGGAGTTGAACCTATTCTAAATCCATATGAGAGTGATTTTGATCCAAGTGAGCATTTTGAATTTACTTTGGCACGTATGAAAGGTAAGACTGAAATAGCGAAAATGACAATAGATGTTTGTGGCTTAAAAAGCCGATTATACGATCCATATAGTAACTTGATTAAAGTGTTTTGTGAGTATGAGCAAGATTTAGAAGAAGCACTTCAAGAGCTAGAGGTAAAAGATACTGAAAGAAAAAAACAGAATCAATTGAGAAAAATTTCTGAGTCTATAGCGAGAATTGAAAATTTAATGCAACCTACTAAAAAGTATTCATATTTTTGTAGCTGTATGATCAAAGATAGTGAAATATATAATCAAGCAAAAACAATTTTATCCTTAGAGCTTCAGGAAGCGTATTAACGGTTTTGTAAAGCATAATTTTATCCGATCATGCTTTGTCGCAAATATTTCAGATGCCAATGGAATCAAAAGAGATTTTTTTAATTATGGCTAAAAAACTACAAGAACTTTTAGATGCTCGTAGCTCTGAAAGTCGAAATCGAATTATGGAAAATGCAAAAATAATTTTGAATGATTGTCTTTCGGAAGATGTGCATTTAACAGAACTAGCAGAAAAAGCTAAAGGGTAAAAACGATAAAGACCACTTTAGACGACCTATAAGCTCGAGTTCACAAAAACCGCGCTTAAAAATTTCACTTATTATCCAAATGTTCTCTCAAAATGCGTCGTAACTCTAAAATGGCATCCGCAGATTCATGGATTGAATGTCCACCATAGAAAATCTTTTCAGACACCGCGCCATCTAAATGAGAACTTGTATAGGGAACAATGCCATCCGACATTTTGCTCGGTTCAGTACTTTGCGTCTGATTTCCCATAATAGAATGATAAGGAATATCTTTATTTGGCATGATGTCAGCAGACAACAGCATAAAACGTGATTTTTGACTTAAATCTGCAGGTCCAGACTTAATCAGGCCCATAGTTGAATTTTTTGCATTCGGGAGTTCAACATTGACATCATTTAAAAAACTTAAAGGCAATACCACGATTTTTTTCGCCAAATTGGTAAACCAGCGGTCTGCATAGTCAGTACCATGATGCGGTGCGGCAATGAAAATTGCACGACTAACTGGCTTCAAGGCTTTAAAGACAAAACGATCGCGGATAATTGGATGACGTTGTAACTGTGTATTTTGTTCATAGTTCATGAGTGGAATAGCTTGAGCGGAAATATCTGCATCACTAACCAATAAACGACTGATGATGCCGCCCATACTATGTCCGATAAGGACAGCATCTTGAGCCGATGGCGTATTGGGCTGAACAGTTGCAAATGCCTGTTTGAGTAAAGCATTGATTTGAAAACGACTCTCAAATATTGGCATATTGGTTGAGTAAAACACTTGCCAAACTTGGTAATGATCACGTAGTTTTTGATCACCCATAATGTTATTGGTCAGGCCGATCCAAGTTTCAGGACTGCTGGCTAATCCGTGAACCATGACAATAATCTTTTTATGGGGTTGATACGGCTCTAACATAAACACATGTGGCATGCGCAAATGTTCTTCCTTATTTAGGAGTGTCCAATAGCCAGATTTTCCTAATTTATTTTCGGCTAACCAAAGTCCATAAGGCACAGAATAATTGGCCGTTAGCGTGTAGGACTGAGATTCAATTTTTGCCTTTTTAAATTGATAGGGATTAAATAATTCAACATTAAAGTCTGATTGCGGCGACAAAATTTCACTAATGCTGCTATTGGTCTTGGCAGGCTCGGCGATCGCACTGACAGATAAATACCGTGCAGTATGGATATTCGGGTTGGGTTTATTTGAATAATATTGTTCAGGGTCTAGTACAAAAGGCTGGGCAGCAGACAGATCCGTGGCTTTTTTGACTAAGACAAATTCAGAACCAATTCCTTCCTGACGGTTAATGGTTTTTAAGCCTGAAAAATTAAAATTATAGCTCGACAGTAATTTATCAATGTCCGCATTTTTGATTTCAGGATAATGCTCATAGTTAAAATGATAAAGCGATGAACCCAGCATTAAACTTTCAGGCATTTGCTGATAGTCAAAACGGGTAAATGATGAGGTAATTAAACGTGATAAAGCCACATTATAAAAGGTGCGGACTTGTCCCTGACGCAAATCAAATAAGCGTTCCTCTGGGGCTTGAGCGGATTTAAATAGATAGACATAGCTGTAACGCAGACTGAAATCAAAGTCTGCAAGCTGCTGATCCATACACATTTTAATTTTGCTTGAAGCTAATTTTCCGCTGTGTTGTTTTAAGCTTTTTTTGCATTGTGGATTTTGATCGGCTCTTAAAGCACGTGCCATGTACAGCTCACTTGCTGCTGCATAGACTTGAGCAATATCTAAAGTTTCATTATTACGCATTTTGTGAATACAGCTTTCAAGCGCATTTAAACAAGATTGGTCGCTTTCATTCACCATTAACAGGATTTGATGGCTAAATGTACTGAGCTTCTGATGGGTTAATATGCTATCTGTTTTATTATTTAGTGATGCACTGAGTTGATTTTCTTGTAATTTGACCAATTGGCATCCACTGAGCAAACTCAGGCCGATGATACACATAAAACGAGCGGGTAAATGCGTGAAAGGCATCATTGGAAAGGTCACAGGCATCTATTTTTTGTTATTTTAACCTTTATAAAATAGTAAAAATAGGGCAGGTGTTACAGCGCTCAATTCTAGAAAATTACTACGTATACATCCTTTCTATAAGCTAATGTACGAATGCTGTAATACAGAAAAGTTGATCTGAGGTTCAAACAATATCACGTATTAAATTTAATCTAATTGTGCTGCTGGTTTTTTAAGGTCATGTTGAGCAGTTTGTGGTGAATAAACCGCAATTTATCCAATACTGGATTCGACAGCGTAAACGGATATGCATCATCTAAGCCCATGCTGCGGTTCAACGCATTTAAATTAAAGGTCAAGGTCATCCAATGTTGCAGCAATAGGTCAAAATCCTGAGCGCCAATCGGGTTCTCTTTTAATTCTAAATTATTTAAATCTGACTTATTGGTTTTGACCACTAATCCTGCATAGTAGGCTGTTTCTAGAGTATCCATCATGTGCAAATAATGCGCCCATGTTTCCGCCCAATCTTCCCAAGGATGCGTACTGGCATATGAACTGACATAGTAATCCGCCCAATTTTGTGGCGCACCATCATTATAATGCCGTTTCAAAGCTTCACTATAATCTTGTCGTTCATCACCAAACAGTTCACGAAATTCATCAATCAGCTCAGGGTGTAAATGTTTAATCAAATCAAAATAATAATGACCACTTTCATGTCTAAAATGACCAAGAAGTGTACGGTAGTTTTCCCCCATTTTTATACGCGTTGTTTCGCGGTAAATCACATCTGCTTCACTGGCATTTAAGGTAATAATGCCATTGGCATGACCGGTCATGACAGGTGTATTTTCTGTTGGCATGAGAAAATCAAAACGCAGCCCAAAACGGTCATCTTGACTGCGTTTAGGACGCGGCATGGTATTCAGTTGCTGCATTAAATACAAAAAACGCCGTTTGGCATGTTCCAATCGTGCCCAGTACACAATATGGTCTGGGTTATCTAAGTTGGGAATGGTATGTGTCAGTAGGCAAGATTCACAATAAATTTCTTCACTGTCGGCAGGCACCATCCAGTTACATACCTGATGATGCTGATAATTATGACAAGGTTTAAAGCGTTTTCCCTTTATTTCAGGATTTAACGCAAGCCATAACGTACTGCTGTGCTTTTCAAAACAGCCCATTTGCTTTTCAGAGGCAATATAACCCAGCGCAGTCTGACAATTGACACAGTGTGAATTGGCAAAAAAGATTTGGTTAGTACATACCGCGCAGCTGAAATACTTCATAGGCGTTGAGTGATTAATAGTAAGATTAATCAGTATAAATGATGTTCAATGTTGATGAAATAAATTGAACTTCGAGTTTGTTGCTGGTCTGTCAATGTTCTCGGTTAATAAAATTAATAAGCTTTAGAAATAGCCCATCATAAAATAAACCATTGCAGCAATAGTGCAAAGGGGTCTCGATGAGTGCATTTATTGCACAAATCATGAACAGTAAAATTTAAAAGAAAGTTAAAAGAACAAAATAATCGATCATTTTTTGTATTTCTCACTTGGCACAGATTCTGCATTTCTATCGATATTACGAAATAAATATTTTGTATTACTTAAACAGGAGATGCATATGAACCGCCATCAATCTGCAACATTTCTGCATCAATTAAAGCAATTTTTTATTGAGTTACTGAGCGCCCGTGCGGGTTTCTATATTCAGCAAAAAAAATAAGGAAAAACAGTGCCTAAACAAAAGCTGGCGCGTATCAGTATTACCGTGCCTGAAAAAACAGTCGATGCTTTGGATCAAAAAATTGTCGATCAGCATTATGAAAGCCGTTCTCAGGCCATTGTCGACATGATCAATAAGCATCTGATTGCCGATCAGGAGCAGCGCAACGAAGTGATGGTTGGCACATTTACCTTACTTTATGACGCAAGTAGTACGGCGCTACGTATTCAGCTTTTAGATTTACAGCAGCAGTTTTTAGAACAAGTGGTGAGTTCGCTGCATATTCAACTCGATGACCACAAAATTTTAGAAGTCATGATTCTGCAAGGCGTCAGTTCAGAGCTCAAAGTTATCAGTCAGCATTTTTCAGCACTTAAAGGTGTGATTAAAGGACATTTGGAGTTGATGGACGCTGTAATGCCGCCAATTCCGCAAAATGCAAAGGATTTAGGAGTTTAAAATGGGCCAATTATATCGATCACAAGATCAGTTTAAAGATCAAATCACAAACCAAAAGCAAGCACATGCTAATGCAGCCAACCATAGACCAAATAGTGCAAAGCGTAATGCTCAATCTGTCAGTAATCCGAATACACCATCGTTTTTGAACACCAATACCAAATTTAACTGTAATGCCATCGGGGAAATCGAACTATGATCAAAAAAGCCTGCTTATCTGCATCCGTTGTGACCGCTATCTTACTGGGGGGGTGTGACAATACAGCCAAAACACCTGAACCAAACGCGCAAGCAGAAGGCACCGTCAATACAAAAGCCATCACGATCGGCTATAGCGACTGGCCTGGTTTTGTCGCATGGCAAGTTGCTATTGAAAAAGGCTGGTTGAAAGAAGCCGGCGTCAATGTAGACTTTAAATGGTTTGATTATTCAGCTTCACTATCTGCATTTGCGGCAAATCAGTTGGATGCTGTTCTAGTCACCAATGGTGACAACTTAGTCACGGGTTCTGGCGGCACGAAAGGCGTCATGATTATGGCGACGGACTATTCTGCGGGGAATGATGTCATCATTGCTAAAGATGGCATCAATAGTTTAACTGATTTAAAAGGAAAAAGTATCGCGACAGAAAAAGGCTTGGTTGATCATTTGCTTTTGACGACGGCGTTAGATGATGCAAAAATTCAAGCTTCTGAAGTAAAGTTGGTCAACACCATGACCAACGAGCTGCCACAAGTATTTGCAAGTCCTGATATTGCAGCGATTGCCGTGTGGCAACCAGTCGCAAATCAAGCGCTGAAAGCTGTTGCTGGCTCTAAAATTATTTATACATCGAAAGATAAACCCGGTCTGATTTATGACACATTAACCGTCAACATGGCGCATTTATCTGCTAACAAAGAAGAATGGAAAAAAATCATTCAAGTTTGGGATAAAACAGTTAAATACATCAACGCCCCTGCAACGCATGCCGATGCAGTGAAAATCATGTCGACCCGTGTTGGTGTTGATCCTGCACAATATGAACAGTTTATTGGCGGGACACATTTACTGGATTTAGCTGCCAACAAACAAGTCTTTAAAAAAGGAACTGGTTTTGACTCGATTTATGGTTCTAGCTACCACGTAAATAAATTTAATGTTGCCAATGGCATTTATAAAACCGAAATGGATGTCGATGGATCAATCTATCCAGCTTTGGTTGAAGAACTGAAATAAGTTGAAACGTAAATAAAAATAAGCCCTGAATAGTATAAATTCTTCAGGGCTTAACATCATCAATTTAATATCAATGCAAATAATGAAGTGCAGAACTCAAGCTTCTTCATCCATGGCATTTGAGTAAAACTTTACACCCAGTTTGATACAGTCACGGCCATGACTCATACGCCAGCGGTTGGTATCACGCAGTGAATATACGCACCCACAATATTCTTGCTGGTAAAATTCCTCATTTTTATTGATCTCTAGCATTCGCACAGCGCCACGATTTTTATGCCAGTTATAGTCCTAATAACTTATGCCTTCATAATGTGAAGCGGAGCGATGACCACAGTCATTAATCTGTTTCATATTTTTCCAGCGTGAAATTCCCAGTGAGCTACTAATTAAGCTAAAACCATGTTCTGCCGCATAAAGTGCAGTACGCTCGAAGCGCATATCAAAACACATCGTGCAACGAATGCCTTTTTCAGGCTCATTTTCATACCTTTAGCGCGAGCAAACCAATTGTCTGTGTCATAGTCAGAGTCAATAAACGGAATGTTATGTTTCTCGGCAAAGCGGATATTTTCCTCTTTACGGATTTCATATTCTTTCACAGGATGAATATTGGGATTGTAAAAGAAAATTGAAAAATCGATACCTGATTCAATTAATGTTTCCATGACTTCGCCAGAGCATGGTGAAACAGCAAGAGTGGAGTAAAAACTTGTCATGACCTACTGGGAGAGTCAGTGTCTGACGTTCTAATTTATTAGACATGATTTAAAGAAGGTATAAGTATAAACCGAATATTTTAGCGATTCCTTAACATACCAAAGCTCGAATATGCTGATTTTTTCTAAGTACAAGTTGAGTAATATTCAGTATATTGACTAAAAAGCTGAAACGACATGAATATATGCTTATTTCATATTTGGTTTTCTATTTATGGCAAGTTTTAAGAACCTTATAGCTCAGGGCAAAAGTATATTAGTGTTACAGATTCAATATTAAAACAATTAGTGATTTGATCTTTTTTCATTTTAAAGTTAGAAAAATTCACCCGAATGAATAAATCGCTGAATTTTGAGAGTGGAGATATTGAGCCAATCTGTACGATTCGACACATTTCAGATGTGTGTTTGAATGAAAAAATTTTCATTGAATTTTTTTTAAGCCCTTATTTATATTAAATAAAATTTAAATGCTACCTGGGTGGCAGTTTTTTTATCGCTAGTTGAATGATGCATAGTTGAAGAAAATTCATTGTATTTAAATCTTAAACATGAATTTATCTCACTTTGAGTTGAGGTTAAATCATTTTTATTCATCTTAAGTTTCACGTATAAATTACTTCATACAGAAATTTTGATTATTTTTAATTTTAGGGTAGTGAATCTCCATGAGTCATAAATTTGCATGTTCAATCAAACGTATCCGCTTTGATGAAAACTATAAACCAGCTGACAATACACGTTTAACAACGAACTTTGCCAATTTGGCACGTGGTGAACACCGTGAAGAGAATCTGCGCCGTACTTTGGCAATGATTAATAACCGTTTCAATAGTTTAGCTACTTGTGACAACCCAAATGCAGATCGTTATTCACTTGAAATTGACATCATTTCGGCTGAACTCGATGTGGAAGGCAATGGTCAAACTTTCCCATTTATTGAAACTTTAAAGAGCACCATCATCGACCATAAAACCAATGAACGCATTGAAGGCATGATCGGCAACAGTTTTTCATCGTATGTACGTGACTATGACTTCAGCGTGGTATTACCAGCACTCGGCTGTAAGTTCAATGAAAAACCTGAAGATTTTGGTGATTTACATGGCAAGCTATATCAACATTTGATCAATTCAGATGTATTCAAAGCTGAATTTAAAAAACAGCCTGTCATCTGTTTAAGTGTTTCAACGACAAAAACCTATTACCGTACTGCAAATGTGCATCCGATCTTAGGTGTGGAATACACTAATGATGACTATTCACGTACCGATGATTATTTTGCAAAAATGGGCTTAAGCGTTCGTTACTTTAAACCTGAAAATGCAACTGCACCATTGGCATTCTATTCGGCAAATAACTTGCTCAGCGACTATACAGATTTCGAACTGATCAGCGCGATCAGCACCATGGAAAGTTTCCAAAAAATCTACCGTCCTGAAATTTACAATACCAATGCGACAGCAGGTTTAGTGTATCAACCAAGCTTAAGCTTCGGTGATTATTCATTAACCCGTATTGTTTATGACCGTGTTGAACGTGGTCAGTTGGCGGTTAAACAGGGCAAATGGACAGAAGAGAACTTTATCCAGCCATATAAAGACATTCTGAATGAGTGGGCGGCTAATTTTAGTATTGAAAATGCAGCCGCAGCTTAATTTTAAATCACGCAAATAGATGAAACACGGGTGAGTTAAACCACCCGTTTTAAAGAAAATAGAGATAGAAGATCGAATATGGCCATTTTACTCCCAACTTCAACTGCTGGCAGCTTACCTAAACCATCTTGGCTGGCTGAACCTGAAAAATTGTGGTCAGCATGGAAACTTGAAGGCGAAGAATTATTAGATGCAAAGCGTGATGCGTTGAAATTATCTTTGCATGAACAAATCCATGCAGGCATTGATATTGTCAGCGATGGCGAACAAACCCGTCAGCATTTTGTAACCACATTTATTGAACATCTTGAAGGTGTAGATTTCGAAAAGCGTGAAACGATGCGTATTCGTAATCGTTATGATGCAAGTGTACCGTCTGTGGTCGGTGAAGTATCTCGTAAGAAAGCAGTGTTTGTTGATGATGCAAAATTCTTACGCAGCCAAACCAATCAGCCGATCAAATGGGCTTTGCCAGGCCCGATGACGATGATTGATACTTTGTATGATGGTCATTACAAGAGCCGTGAAAAATTGGCTTGGGAATTTGCTAAAATCCTGAATCAAGAAGCGTTAGAGCTTGAAGCGGCAGGCGTGGATATTATTCAATTTGATGAGCCTGCGTTTAACGTATTTTTTGATGAAGTCAATGACTGGGGTATTGCGACCTTAGAGCGTGCGCTTGAAGGTTTGAAATGCGAAACAGCAGTTCACATTTGCTATGGTTACGGTATTAAAGCCAATACTGATTGGAAACAAACTTTAGGTAATGAATGGCGCCAATACGAAGAATCATTCCCGAAATTGCAGCAATCGAAGCTCGATATCATCTCGCTTGAATGCCAAAACTCTCGTGTACCGATGGATTTGATTGAACTCATCCGCGGTAAAAAAGTGATGGTTGGCGCCATTGATGTAGCAACCAATCAGGTTGAAACAGCAGAAGAAGTAGCAAATACATTACGCAAAGCGCTTCAGTTTGTAGATGCCGACAAGCTATATCCTTCAACAAACTGCGGTATGGCGCCTTTACCTCGCCACGTGGCGCAAGGCAAACTAAATGCGCTAAGCGCAGGCGCTGCTATTATTCGCCAAGAATTGACCGCATAAATTCGAGCTGACTCAATTTCATGTAAGGGCAATAAGGAAATTAAATTTGCTATTGCCCAAACCTGAGAAAGAGATAAGCCATATAGACCATTGAGATTGAAGAGATGATTGAAGCAACTGTTTTTAGAAATGCAATGTCTTTATTGACGACTGCAGTCAACGTGATTACGACTGAGGGTGAAGCAGGCATGCATGGATTTACAGCATCAGCAGTATGCAGTGTGACAGATACACCGCCAACTTTGCTGGTTTGTATGAATCAATCATCTCGTTCTCATGCGCATTTTCTTGAAAATAAAGTTCTTTCTGTCAATGTTTTAGGCGCACAGCATGAGCAAATTTCCAATGCTTTTGCTTCAAGCAAATTCAATTCGGAAGAGCGTTTTAAATTGGGTTCTTGGACTGTATTAGAAACAGGTTCACCGATATTAAAAGATGCTTTGGTCAGTTTTGACTGTCAGATTGAACAGATTCAAGAAGTGGGTACGCACAGTGTGTTTATGTGCCGTGTGGTTGCAATCAAGCAAAGTCAGCAGGAGGAAAGCTTGGTATATTTCAACCGCGCTTATCATGCTGTTGGTCAAGTGGAGTTGGCTTAAACCAGTCAGACTTCTTCAATACATCACTTTAAAAGTATCTATTTCGTGGAACTCATTACTTTCTTAATTATTGGCGCATTTGCAGGTTTTGCTGCGGGGCTGTTTGGCGTTGGCGGCGGTACTATCATTGTGCCATTGCTCTATATTGTTTTTAGCCAAATGGGTTATAGTCCCGATGTGATTATGCATTTGGCGCTCGGCACATCTTTGGCTACGATTGTTGTGACGTCTATCAGTTCATTGATGGCGCATAATAAAAATGGCGCTGTGATTTGGCCTGTATTTAAAAATTTAGCTCCGCCTATGGCGATTGGTTGTTTTGCAGGCGCGGGTATTGCAGGCTGGCTGTCAGGCTTACATCTGCAAATGATTGTCGGTGTGTTTTTACTTTGGGTGGCTTATACCATGTTTATGGGTGCAAAAAAGCCAGTCCATCCCAACAAAACACTGCCATCTACAGCTAAACAAATTGCAGCAGGTTCGGGTATCGGCGTTGCATCGGCCATCTTCGGGATTGGCGGCGGTAGTATTACGGTACCGTATTTAACGGCAAATGGCGTGGTGATGCAAAAAGCGGTCGGGACGTCTGCGGCTTGCGGTTTACCCATTGCCATTGCTGGTGCATTAGGCTTTATGTTTTTTGGTATGAAACAGCAAGTTGAAATTCCAAATACCATTGGCTTTATTCATATCTATGCCTTTTTGGGCATTAGTGTGATGAGTTTCTTTACGGCTAAATATGGCGCGAAAACTGCGCATGCGCTTTCACCAGCAGTACTGAAAAAATGTTTTGCGGTGCTGTTATGTATTGTTGGATGCTTTTTTCTAGTGAAAGGCATTTTATAGAAGCCGACTGATCACAGTTAATTCATTCGAAGCGTATGCTCTAGTGTGCAACAGCAAGCTAGAGCATTTTTATTTAAAGCAATTTAAGTCTTTAAAATTTCAGAGATATTATTTAAAAAATTCATTTTAAAACTGACATTTCAAAGCTCTGTGCTTTTAGAAAAAACATTAATAATCACAATACCCAATAAAATAAAGGCCAAACCAATCATGGCAGGCAGGTCTAAATTTTGTTTAAACACAATCCAGCCCACACAAGAAATAAGTACAATGCCGGCAGCAGACCACATGGCGTAGGCCAATCCCATAGGAATTGATTTAAAGGTCAAACCTAAAAAGAAGAGTGCAATGGCATAGCCCAATACGGTAAAAATAATCGGTACTAGTTCAGTAAAGCCATTGCTGGCTTTTAAGGCGGACGTGGCAATCACTTCAGCAATGATTGCGATGAGCAAATATATAAACGACATTGATTTCCTATAGACATTCTACGGCATGGTACAAGAGGTGCTGTTTTTCATTTTGCAACCAATCTGTACTTTCTGTCGTGGTATCAGTGCGACGCTGAAATGCATAATGCGGAACATAAATATCCACCTCGAACATCAGCTGTATTGCTTGACCATTAATAATGACGTTTTGCATTAAATGTGTTTCATCAATAACTTTGAAATGATCAAAGTTAAGTGGTTGATCTTGCTGAGATGAAGTCGTTGTATAGTGCTTATGCAGACCATCTACAGCGATGGATACTTCAAAGCTTTCAATCACCGTTTCATACATAGTAGGTGCAGATGATATATCGATGCTGGCAACAGTTTGCTGATCTGTAGGTAAACGGCTCCGTGCAAAGGCCACATGCTTATCACAAATAATTAAACCGCCATCAATCTGCAATGGCTGATGGCTTTCTACATCTAAAGCTGACTTCAAGCGCAGGCCTAAAAATAACCCTTCATGCACTTGTTGACGCCAGTCTTCGACATACGCATTGCTTGGAGAGAATTCTAAAATACAGTTGCCAATCGCATGTAGTTTTGCAAGTTCTGGCCATTGCACATGATTTTGATAATTTGAGTGTGCTTTAACGTCCCAAGACAATAATTGCTGTTCAGCATCCCAAAGAGTGTTGCCAATCCAGCCTTGACGTTCATTCACTGGCGTATTTTCACGGCTTTTTAAACGTAGATCGATGGTGAAACTACGTGACTGAAACCAATACACAATGGTTTTTTCATCCATTAATCCATTCGAAAAACTAATGCTTTTACGGCGAAAAGCACCATATAAATAGTCTGGAATAGGACCTGAAACCTCTTGGCTGGCTGGAAGCTGTTTTAAAGCTTGAAATAGATTCATGCGCTTGCTCCTTGCACTTCTGTATTTTCATCCATACCAAATGATGACAACGGCACAGCATTTCTTAGACTCAGCTCTCCTGAAGCGATACGTTTTTTAAGATAATTAAAGGTTTGCGCGGTTTGATTAAATAAATGCTCACCGCCAATTAAGGGCTGATATTTGGGCGCGTCAGTAGAATGTACAGGCTCAATGATCGTGTCGTAATTACAGGTACAGAACAGAGGGAAAGAGTAGCGTTCTTCAGGGACTTTTTTAACACGGTGTTTGGTGGCCAAATATTTGCCATTCGACAAAATTTCCATCATGTCGCCAATATTCATCACCAAGGTATTTTCAATCAATGGAATATCCATCCATTCACCTTGTTTATTGAGTACCTGTAAACCCGGTGCCGTCGGCAAGAGCAGTGTAAAACATTCATAGTCTGTATGTGCGCCAATACCTTCGGCATCTTTAACTTCAGGGTTATAGGGATAATGGATTAGACGCAGTTGGCTGGTCGGATGGGTAATTTTGCAATCAAAAAAATGCTCATCTACATTCAATGCTAAAGCAAAGGCCTGAAAAATTTGTTCGCTGATACTACGTAAATGGTGGTAATAATCACTGACCGTACTTTTAAATGTGGCATCATCTGGCCATAACGTAGGGCCCAGCAAGGGAAATGCTGTAGGTTCGCCATGGTAATCATAATTGACGTCATAAGCTTCTTTTAAATCGTAGCTGTTGCCAGCAAACTGTTCTTCACCAATTGGCACATAGCCACTATGATTTTTCGACAGCCCAATATAGTGTTGCATTTTACTGGCGGTATCTTGTTGAAAATAACGCTTTGCCACCTGAATAAGTGATGTCGCAAAATCAAAATTGAACTGATCACCTTTTAAATATAGAAAACCAACATCTTTACAGGCTTGATCCAACGCGGTTGCCACCTCTAAGCGTTCTGACAGTACCGTGCTTTGCATTTTTGAAATATCAACAAGTGGCAAAACATAAGATTCATTCATCTTCAATTCCTATAATGTTGGCCGTCCAACGCTGTAGTACATCATTTAGGCCGTCCTAAAGATGAAGAGGGATTAATCCAGTTATTTTTGCGTACTGACTTGGGTCATACGCGGAATTTTCGGTAGGTTTTCCATCGCAGGGTCGAGCTCGTCTTCCTGTGCATGTACCAAGAAATCTACACGTTCGCGCAGTTGTTTAAATTCAGGACTCAGCATGAGTTCAGGATTACGAGGACGGGGTAAATCGACCTCAATTATTTCTTTAATTTCACCAGGATTGGCTTTGAGCGCCACAATACGATCCGCCAATAAAATGGCTTCATCCATATCGTGGGTCACAAAAATGATGGTGATATCAACGTTTTGCCAAAGATCCATTAAATGTTTTTGCATTTTTTGACGGGTATGCGGGTCAAGCGCGCCAAACGGCTCATCCATCAATAATATTTTGGGTTCATTAACCAATGCGCGGGCAATAGCAACGCGCTGTTTCATCCCGCCAGAAAGCTGATGCGGGTACTGATCTTGGTATTTTTCTAGACCAATAATATCAATCCATTCGCGGGCGCTGGATTCAGCCGAAGCATTGCTGGCACCTTTCATTAAAGGGCCGAACATCACATTTTCTTTGACCGTTTTCCATGGAAAAAGCGTGTAGCCTTGAAACACCATGCCACGCTCAGGACTTGGGCCTTCAATGGCTTGGCCATCGACCAGCAATTCACCGCTACTGTAAGGGTCAAGTCCAGCCACAATTCGGCTAAAGGTCGATTTACCGCAACCCGATGGGCCAATCACGCAGATAAATTCACGTTTATGAATCTTTAAATCCAACTGATTTAAAATAGTGCGTTCAGTTTTGCCGTGCTTAAAACTTTGTGTAAGTTTTTTTGCTTCTAAAATGACAGGGCGCGCATAAATTGCATCGAAATAAGTGGTGGCATTAAATTCTGTGCTGTTCATTATTTTGCTCCTGCTTTCCATTTAAATAGACGTTGTCCGAGTTTCATGAGCACCACATCGCACACCAAACCAATCACCCCAATGATGAGGATCGCGGCATAGACATTGTCAAAGTTTTGGTAACGCGCTTGTTGAGTAATAAACCATGTGATCCCAGAGGTTGTGCCAATCAGTTCAGATACGATCAGATAAGTCCAAGCCCAGCCGAGCAAGACACGCAAGTCGCGGTAAATGTCGGGAAGCGCCGCTGGAATCACCACATGAAATAAGCTTTTCAATTTATTGGTGCCCAGCGTAAAACCTGCTTCGATCAAGCCACGGTCAACCATCCGTGTGGTATTGGCAATAATTAGAATTTGCTGAAATAGCGTACCAATCACAATAATGGCGATTTTAGGTGCATCATTAATGCCTAAAATCGCAACGGCTAAGGCACCAAAAGCAGGAGCGGGCAAGTAGCGGAAAAACTCAACAAAGGGTTCGGTCAGTTGAGATATTTTTTGAGAAAAACCGCAAAGAATACCCAGCGGAATACCGATGAGAGAGGCAATAAAAAAAGCGCTGAACACAATTTTAATGCTGTGCCATAAGCTTTGATGAAACCATGGGGCATCAGGTTGGGCAGGCGGAGTTATAAAAGCCGTAACTAATGCTTTTGCTACTTCGTGCGGTGCAGGTAAATAGATTGGATTGACCAGTTTACCTTGAGGTGGTGCTAAACCTGCATTGACCGCAGATTGCGCTTCGGCATAAAACACCGCTTTGTCTACACGGCTATCAACCTGAAAATACTGCACACTGCCAGACTGCGTAATTTGCACCTGTGGATGCCATAAAAATGGCAAATAACTCACTGCACACCAAATGAGCACAGGAATTAAAAATGATCCTAAGCCAAGCAATAGCTTACTTTTTGGATTGAGCTCTCTTGCGACATAACCCATACTGACCAAGCCCCAATATTACTTTTTTAATAAAACGTAATACTGTTAAGCAATTTGAATGCCAAGCGCGTGTATGGCATGATTTATTGGACTTAAGCAAAGTTATATAGGCTATAAACAGCAAAAAGCCTGCAAAAGAAGCAGGCGATATCATTTTTTAGATCAAAACTGATGCCAAAATGTGCTTTTATGGCGCAACCAATTGCAAAAACAGTTTTTTCATTCCTTCACTCGCGCCTGCTTTAATCAATTGATACTGCTCAGGTACACGCTGATAATCTGCTTTCGGGTCGATATAAAATGCACGGCAGTTGGCAGGGATTTCGTGAATCAATCCTGCCACAGGATAGACAGCCAGACTCGTGCCAATCACAATAAAAATATCTGCTGTTTGCACACTCACACTGGCATCTTCATAGGCAGGAACTGCTTCGCCAAACCAGACCACATGTGGACGTAAAGGATAACCCTCAGGGCATTTGTCGGTCTCTAAGTTTAAATCTGCACCTTCAATAGGGAAAATTTCCTGCGTATATTGCGCCTGAGGGCCAGAGCTTTTAGCGTAGCGAATATTGCCATGCAAATGCAGCACATTTTGACTGCCTGCACGTTCATGTAGATCATCAATATTTTGTGTGATGACTTGTACATCAAAAAAATCATCGAGTTCAGCAATCAATTTATGCGCTGCATTTGGCTCTGCGGCTAAAATATGTTTACGGCGTTCATTATAAAAACGCTGTACTAAAGCAGGGTTACGTGCCCAAGCTTCTGGTGTCGCAACATCTTCAATACGATGCTGTTCCCAAAGACCATCGCTGTCACGGAAAGTATTGATGCCGCTTTCTGCGCTCATACCAGCACCTGAAAACACCACAACTTTTTGCATAGTCATTTAAGCCTTATATCTAATTTATAAATCTATTGAGTGCTACTGCATTTATTAAATAGATGTTCAGTGAGTTCACTGTACCCAAAATATAGCGATTAATTCAGCTCAACTGATGCAACTCCTGTAGCACCCAATCGACAAATTTTTGTATTTGCGGTGAACTGTCTTGGCTCGAGTGGACTAAATAATATTTTCTGCTACCGTGCAATTTCTTATTTGATGCAATCACCAATTCTTTTTTTCTCAGTTCTGCTTCGATCAGCATTTGTGGAATCAGTGCCATACCCATGCCATGACTGGCTGCCACAGAAAGCATAGAAAATAGTTCATGCCTCTGCCCATCGAAAGGCTTGGGATGCTGAATTTGATGGGCTTGAAACCATTCTTGCCAAATACTTGGACGGGTGGTTTGCTGTAATAAGGGCAATTGAAGCAATTCATCATCGCTTAAATTAAAACTGTGATCATCTGTCATTTCCGCAAGTGGAAAGTTGTTTTCAATCAATTTGGGGGAACAAACGGGAACCACTTCTTCATCCATTAAATAATGCGCTTGAATGCCAGGCCAATGCTCAATTTGTTGTTGCGTTCCTGCAAAAATCGCCGCGTCAAAGACATTTTCATTAAACAAAAAAGGTTTGGTACTGGTTTCCAAATGCACGGTAATTTCAGGATGTTGCGCATTTAATTTATGTAATTTTGGCAACAGCCAACGTGTGGCGAACGTTGGCACAACGCCCAGTTTTAAAGTACCGCCTAAGCCTTTGTGCGTCATGATATCAGAAGTGCTTTTTTCGATGCCTTGCAAAAAGGGTTTAATACTTTTTGCATATTGCTTGCCTGCTTCTGTGAGATCGACACCGTGACGTGTTCGGCTAAATAGCATTACACCTAAATATTCTTCAAGCTGTTGAATTTGGCGCGACACGGCACTTTGAGTAATAAATAACTCTTGAGAAGCATGCGTATAACTTGCGTGTTTTGCAGCAGATTCAAAGCAAATTAAGCTTTGCAATGATGGAATATTACGCCGCATAGATAAAGTCCTTTTTATCGAGAGGTATCACAAAATGGCATATAAGAATGATTTTCATATACCACTATAGTCTATAAATAAAGCAATCTGCAGTTCAAATCAGTGGCTAAAGTGCTTAACACGCTGTGAACAAAGCTCAGGTATGCGAAAGGCGCATATCTACATGCAAATTATTCGTTTGAATGAATCACTTTTCACACATAGCATCGAATAAAACAAAGAAAGCCCGAAAAAGCAGAGGATGCTATGAATCAAATGGTCAATGTAAAAAAACCAAAAGTACAATTTAACTGGCAAGATCCGTTTCTTTTGGAACAGCAATTAACTGAAGAAGAACGCATGATTCGCGATACTGCGCATGCATACTGTCAAGAGCGTTTACAGCCACGTGTACTCGAACAATTCCGCCATGAAAAAACCGATGCATCTATTTTCCGAGAAATGGGCGAACTTGGCTTACTTGGCCCAACGATTCCAGAGCAATACGGCGGCGCAGGTCTAAACTATGTTAGTTATGGTCTCGTTGCACGTGAAATTGAATATGTGGATTCTGGCTACCGTTCAATGGCCAGCGTTCAAAGTTCTTTGGTGATGGTGCCCATTAATGAATTTGGCTCTGAAGCGCAAAAACAGAAATACCTACCAAAGCTGGCAACAGGCGAATACATTGGCTGTTTTGGTTTAACTGAACCAGATCATGGCTCTGACCCAGGTAGCATGATTACTCGTGCAAAAAAAGTCAAAGGTGGCTATCGTCTCACGGGTGCAAAAATGTGGATTACCAACAGCCCAATTGCCGACGTGTTTGTTGTTTGGGCGAAAGAAGTATCGCCTGAAGGTAATGTTGGTGACATTCGTGGTTTTATTTTAGAAAAAGGCTGGGAAGGTCTATCTGCTCCTGCAATTCACGGTAAAGTTGGCTTACGTGCATCGATTACCGGTGAAATTGTGATGGACAATGTCTTTGTCCCTGAAGAGAATGCTTTTCCAGAAGTACGTGGTTTAAAAGGTCCATTTACCTGTCTAAATAGTGCTCGTTATGGTATCGCTTGGGGCGCAATGGGCGCCGCAGAATTCTGCTGGCATACAGCGCACCAATATACTATGGACCGTAAACAGTTTGGCCGACCATTGGCAGCGAATCAGCTGATTCAAAAGAAACTGGCAGATATGCAAACTGAGATTGCCTTGGGTTTACAAGCTGCGCTTCGATTTGGACGTATGAAAGATGAAGGCATTGCTGCTGTAGAAGGCACATCATTAATTAAACGTAACAACTGTGGCAAGGCTTTAGATATTGCCCGTGTTGCGCGTGACATGATGGGTGGTAACGGCATTTCTGATGAGTTTGGTGTTGCCCGCCATTTGGTCAATCTCGAAGTCGTCAACACGTATGAAGGAACGCATGATGTACATGCACTGATCTTAGGTCGTGCGCAAACAGGCATCGCGGCTTTTGGTAACTAATTGAATTATATATCGATAAGGTGCTCTACATAGAGTGCCTTAGAGACTTTTTATGCAAAAATAAACTTAATCAATAAAGGATTCATCGTGAAACACTCTTGTAACTCTGTGCAATAGCCTGAGCAGTGATGAAATAAAAAGAATAAAAAAGGCAAATGTGCAGACATAGGAATGCCGATGACTCATTTGGGAAAATGAGGAACAAGGAAATGAATAACGAAATGCGAAACGGAGCAGGAACGCTCAAATTGCCTTCTAACGTGGGCACGATGCATCGTATTACAAGCAACACTTGGAAAATGGCTTTTATTTTTGCCTTTATTTCCTTGGTGATTGATGGTGTAGACATCATGTTGCTGTCATTCAGCCTGACCAGTTTAAAGGCTGAATTTGGTTTAAGTACATTTCAAGCCGGAATGCTCGGTAGTTCTTCTTTAGCAGGGATGGCGCTGGGTGGTATTTCGGGTGGATGGGCGTGCGATAAATTTGGCCGTGTGAAAACTATTGCTTGGTCGGTAGTATTTTTCTCAATCATGACCTGTATTTTAGGCTTTACCCAAAGCTATGAACAATTTTTAATTTTACGTTTTATTGGCGCATTTGGTCTGGGCTCACTTTATATGGCGTGTAATACGCTGATGGCAGAATATGTACCAACCAAATACCGCACAACAGTACTTGGGACTTTGCAGACGGGTCAAACTGTGGGGTATATCGTTGCAACGCTGATGGCGGGTGCCATTATTCCAGATCACGGCTGGCGCATGCTATTTTATGTCACCATTATTCCTGCTGCTTTTGCCCTGATCTTTATGCGTTTTGTTCCTGAACCAAAATCTTGGCAGGAAGCAAAAATTGAGCAGCTAAAACGCCGTGAATTAAAACTTGAACCTGTACAGCAACATGCTGCAGTCAATCAAAATGCACCTTCTGAAAGTATTTATAAACGTATTTTTGGGCATACCAATCATCGTAAAATGTTCTTCTTTTGGATGTCGACCGCTGCATTTCTACAATTCGGTTACTACGGTGTCAACAACTGGATGCCAACGTATCTAGAAACCGAACTCAGCATGAACTTTAAAGCGATGACAGGCTATATGGTAGGCGCATATACCGCCATGATTCTGGGTAAAATTTTAGCAGGCTATGCCGCTGACAAGTTCGGACGTCGTATTACCTTTGTGTTTGGTACGGTAGCTACGGCAGCATTCTTACCGATCATCATTTTCTATAACACACCAACCAATATCGCCTATTTACTCGTAACTTTCGGTTTCTTATACGGTATTCCATACGGTGTAAATGCAACTTATATGGCAGAAAGCTTCTCGACGGATGTACGCGGTACGGCTATTGGCGGTGCTTACAATATGGGACGTTTAGGCGCAGCCATAGCACCAGCAACCATTGGTATGATTGCCGCTGGCGGATCATTCACTATGGCCTTTATTGTAATGGGTACTGCGTACTTTATTGCAGGTGTTATTCCGGGCTTGTTCATTCGTGAACGTCAATATGATCCCCAGCAAGCATCACTTTCTTCAGATGCGGAAAAAGAAAAACTGGCAAGTGTAGATACATATGTTGATGATGCAGAACAAAAAGCATCTGCAAAAACTGCAACAGTAAAATAATTAAAAGATCTGTGCCATAGCTCAATACTATGGCACATCTGGAGTGAACTATGGGTGCATTAAAAGGAATTCGTGTATTGGACTTAAGCCGTGTTTTGGCAGGTCCTTGGTGCGGTCAAATATTGGCTGATTTAGGTGCAGAGGTAATCAAAATTGAGCGTCCTAAAGTCGGGGATGATACCCGCATGTGGGGACCACCCTGGATGCCAAATCAGCAAGGTAAAGCGACGAAAGAATCAGGCTATTACCAATGTGCGAACCGCAATAAATATTCTGTAGCCATTGATATTGCCAGTGAAGAAGGGCAAGCCCTAGTCCGTGAAATTGCCCAAACTGCAGATGTCGTGATTGAAAACTACAAAGCAGGTTCACTTGCAAAATATGGTTTGGATTATGCATCGCTCAGTGCACTAAATCCCAATATCGTATATTGCTCAATTACAGGTTTTGGTCAGGATGGTCCACGTGCGGAAGAACCAGGCTATGACTTTATTATTCAAGGCATGTCTGGTCTGATGAGTATTACTGGTGAATCTGATGATGTAATCGGTGGTGGCGCACAAAAGGTGGGGGTCGCTGTGGTCGACATTCAGACCGGACTGTACTCAACGATTGCCATTCAGGCGGCATTGTTAGCACGGCAACATACTGGACGTGGTCAATATATTGATATGTCATTACTCGATGTACAGGTAGCGGCTTTGGCCAATCAAGGTATGAACTATTTGACCTCGGGCAAAGCACCCAAGCGCATGGGAAATAATCACCCGAATATTGTGCCGTATCAAACCTTTAAAGCTAAAGATAAAGAATTTATTATTGCCTGTGGTAATGACAAACAATTTAAAGATTTGTGTATTGCGATTGGCTATAAAGAACTGCTAGATCAGCCGAACTATTTACGTAATCAAGATCGAGTGAAGCACCGTGAAGAATTAATTCCATTATTGAGTGCTTATTTTCTGACTCAAGATGCTCAAGTTTGGGTTGATGCGATTCATGCGGTAAAAGTGCCAGTGGGTGTAATCAACTCTGTAGAAGACGCATTAAATGAACCGCAAATTCAACATCGTCAAATGGTTGTGAATATTCCACATGCTTTAAATCATGATTTTAAAGTGATTGGATCACCGATGAAATTATCTGATACGCCTGTAGAATACCGTCATGCACCGCCGCAGTTAGGGCAGCACACAATCGAAATTTTGTCTCAATTTAAAACTGAAGCTGAATTAAATGAATTGGCTGCACAAGGCATCATTGATCAACTCAATCATCCTGCAGCTTAAAATTTCATGGGATTATTCTTCAAACTATTCTTCAATATATGGGCTTAAACGCCTATGTGGAATGAGTGGAGTTAAAAGTTTAGACCGAAGGACTCCAATACTTCGGTCTTTTTCAATATCAATATTCATTTACGGAGTGCTTTTAATGTTAATTTTCTAGATAAAGTATAATTATTCATCAAAGCTTGGGCCTGCAATACGGTCTTTATTTTTTTGTATGAAAGAGATGTCCATACTTTTGCGCCTTGATATTTTTTCTTAAAGCTATAACATTCAAATTCTGGATTATACACAAACCAATTTCCGCAATGCTGCACGCAATAAGCATTTATATGCCTATTTTTCAAGTCTACTAATTGCACAGCAAGATCATCGATACCACCTCCATTGATGAGAGTATAAGCCTTCAAACGAAATAAAGCCCTGCACAATGGCAAGGCTCTATTTTAATAACATTACATTGAATTTGTTCAGCTGCTTATTATTGCTGTATAAAATTCTGCAAAGCCTGATTAAATGCATCTGGCTGTTCAATGTTTGAAATATGCGATGCATTAATTTCAAATAATTGGCTATTTGCAATGCGTTCTTGCATGAATTGACCATCTGCAACTGTAGTTACAGGGTCTTGTTGACCTGCAATAATCAATACTGGGATGTGAATAGACGAGATTTCATTGCGTAAATCCGCTTTAGCCAAAGCTTCACAACAACTTGCATAACCTTCTGGGCTGCCAGCTCCGAGGTCGTTACTCAAAGATTGTACAGTTGCCGTGTTACTTTGGATAAAGGGTTCTGTAAACCATCGTGATGCTGCCGTTTCTGCAATTGGTTTCAGACCTTGTTGACGGACTAACTGTGCACGTTCATTCCAAGCTGATTCTTGCCCAATTTTTGCAGCGGTATTGCATGCAATGACATGGTTAAAGCGTTCAGGATGATGTATTGCAAGCCATTGACCTGTTAAACCACCCATCGATATTCCACAAAATGTGGCCTGTTGAATATTTAAATGATCCAATAAATGGATGACATCTGTACCCAATTGATCAAGGCTATAAGGCCCTTGAGGGGCAGAAGATGCACCATGACCACGTGTATCATAACAAATGACAAAATAATCCTGCTGCAGCGCCTCTATCTGAGGCTTCCACATGCTGAACTTTGTGCCTAAAGAGTTAGAAAAGACAATCGCAGGTTGTGTGTGGTCACCAAAAGTTGCGTAATTAATCAAAGCATCATTGGATATGAATGTAGGCATATTTTGAATCCTTAATTTTATAAATCTCCTAAATCCCCCCATGAGAAGGAGGACTTTTATTGGGGATTAAACACGTTCAATAATCAAAGCGATGCCTTGACCGACACCAATGCACATCGAACAGAGGGCATATTGACCTGAAATTGCCTCAAGTTGATTTAACGCAGTCGTCACTAAACGAGCTCCAGATGCACCTAAAGGATGCCCCAAAGCAATAGCGCCACCGTTTGGATTGACATGTTTAGCGCTATCTTCTAAACCTAGTTCACGGGTAACCGCTAAGGCTTGAGCCGCAAAAGCTTCATTCAGCTCGATCACATCCATTTGTTCAAGGCTTAGACTTGTTTGAGCTAATAGCTTTTTGATGGCAGGCGCAGGACCAAAGCCCATGATTTTGGGTTCAACACCCACCACCGTTGCCGCAATAATTTTGGCTCGTGGCTTTAACTTAAATTTGTTAACAGCATCATCTGAAGCAATCAGTAGTGCAGCCGCACCATCATTGATTCCTGAAGCATTGCCCGCAGTTACCGTACCATCTGCTTTCACCACAGGTTTGAGTTTTGCTAAGCCTTCTGCTGTCGTCGATGCGCGTGGATGCTCATCTGTATCGACTATCAGTGGGTCGCCTTTACGCTGTGGAATGATTACAGAGATGATTTCTTTCTCAAAAAAACCATTGGCTTGTGCAGCAGCTGTACGGCGCTGACTTTCTAAGGCAAAAGCATCTTGATCAGCACGGTTAATATTGAATTGTTCTGCCACATTTTCAGCGGTTTGAGGCATGGTTTCCACGCCATACATTTGTTTGAGTATTGGATTGATAAAACGCCAGCCCATGGTGGTGTCTTCAATCTTTTGGCTGCGTCCATAAGCACTTTCCGATTTACCCATAACAAAGGGCGCACGGGACATACTTTCAACACCGCCAGCAATAATTAAGTCTGCTTCATTTGCTTTAATTGCACGGGCTGCCATCGCAATTGCATCAAGTGATGAACCACAAAGTCGGTTCACAGTTGTAGCAGGAACTTGAAAAGGGACACCTGCGAGTAGCGACGACATTCGTGCAACATTACGGTTATCTTCACCGGCTTGGTTCGCACAGCCGTAAATCACGTCATCAACAGACTCCCAAGCAATACTTGGATTTCGCTGCATCAGTGCCTTGATAGGTAAGGCACCTAGGTCATCGGTACGTACTGCTGCCAAACCGCCCGCATAGCGACCGAAAGGGGTGCGGATTGCATCAATAATATAGGCATTTTTCATTTTATAAATCCTAAAAACTCAGCTCCTCCCTTTTTAAAGGGAGGTTGGGAGGGATTTACAGGAAGTTAATTTTTGAATATTAATCCTCCCTAAATCCCTCCTTTAATCAAGGAGGGACTTTTTGCTTTATGCTGTCGTATCTATCAGCTTTGCACCGGTCATTGACTGTAATTCGTCAAAGCTCAGACCCTCAACTTTTTCAATCACTTTCATGCCTTCAACTGTTACATCAATCACGCACAAATCTGTGTAAATACGATCGACACATTGCAGGCCTGTCGCAGGGTATGACAATTCAGCGACAATTTTCGGTTCACCTTTTTTGGTCACATGGTCTGTAGTAATAAAGACTTTTTTCGCCCCAACAGCCAAATCCATTGCACCACCTACAGCAGGAATTGCATCTGGCGCACCAGTATGCCAATTTGCTAAGTCACCATTTTGGGCAACCTGAAAAGCGCCTAATACTGCAATATCTAAATGCCCGCCACGCATCATGGCAAAAGAGTCACCATGGTGAAAAAAGCAGCCGCCCGTTTGCATAGTAACAAACTCTTTTCCTGCATTAATTAATTCAGGGTCTTCTTCGCCTTTAGCCGGAGGAGGACCAAAAGCTAAAAGGCCATTTTCTGAATGTAGAAAAACATCTTTGTCTGTTGGTAAATAATTTGAAATTTTAGTGGGTAAGCCAATGCCTAAATTGACATAAGCACCATCTGGAATATCCTGTGCAACACGTTCTGCAATTTGATCACGGGTTAATTTGGTATAGCTCATGGTTCTTTCCTCACGTGATTTATGCAGATTGCTCAAGCTGTGCAGGTTGAACAGCAACAACATGTTGTACAAAAATACCAGGGGTAATAATGTGCTCTGGGTCCAATGCACCAAGTTCAACAACTTCAGAAACCTGAGCAATTGTCACATCTGCTGCCATAGCCATAATGGGGCCAAAATTACGCGCTGATTTGTTGTAAACCAAGTTGCCCCAGCGGTCGCCCTGATGAGCTTTGATTAAAGCAAAATCAGCTTTAATTGGATTTTCGAGGACAAAATCTTTGCCTTCATAATTGAGTGTAGGTTTGCCTTCTGCCAACAACGTACCAAAACCTGTTGGTGTATAAATTGGACCCAAACCCATGCCTGCCGCCTGAATACGGCAAGCCAAATTACCTTGTGGTACAAGCTCAAGTTCTATTTTTCCTGCACGATATAATTCATCGAACACCCAAGAGTCCGATTGGCGAGGGAAAGAACAGATCATCTTACGGACAGCACCAGCTTTGAGTAATTTAGCCAATCCATAGTCACCATTACCTGCATTGTTGTTGACGATGATGAGATCTTTGATGCCAAGTTCAATCAGTCCATCAATCAGTTCAGCAGGCTGACCAGCCGTACCGAAGCCGCCAATCATAATGGTAGATCCATCCTTAATTTGAGAAAGTGCTTCTGTTAAGGAAGCGGTACTTTTATCAATCATGCTACGATCCTTCATCAAGAACGATAAAACTATTTACCTGACTAACCACTTCAGTCATGTAAGGAAGATAATCTTTTATTTCAAATGTTTACAAACTTAAAAATGCAGATCAATGGACTCCAATCATGTGCTACACAATTGGAATCCAAACGCATCAGCTATCATCACTACGAACAGAAGAGGGATGACGATTTAAAGCCATAACTTCAATATTCATATACGGGTAAAGGGGTAATCCTTGTAAAATGTTGTGTAACTCTTCATTGCTTTCAACATCAAAAATACTGATATTTGAATATTGACCAGTAATGCGCCAGATATGGCGCCATTTACCTTGACGTTGTAGATCTTGTGAATAAGCTTTTTCTACAGCTTTAATTTCATTGGCTTTTTCGACTGGCATATCTAATGGAATATTGACATCCATGCGTACTTGGAAAAGCATTTCTCACTCCTAGCTAAATGTTATTTACGACGTAAGTCATCAATTTTGTTTTCATCAATTTCAATCCCTAAACCTGCTGTGGTCGGAATCTTGAGTTCGAAATCTTGATATTGAAGTGGGTTTTTTAAAATTTCTTCAGTCAACAGCAATGGACCAAAAAGCTCTGTGCCATAAGCTAAATTGTCAAATGTAGAAAATGCATGTGCCGATGCAATAGTGCCCACAGGGCCTTCAAGCATGGTTCCACCATATAAATCGATACCCGCAAGTTTGGCGATTTTAGAAACCTCACAGCCTTCGATTAAACCACCAGACTGTGCAACTTTGACTGCAAAAACAGAGGCAGAATTGTGCCGCGCAAGTTGATATGCCGTTTGCGGACCCATCAATGATTCATCTGCCATAATGGCTATATCAAAACGACGAGTTAAACGGCGCATCGCGTCAATGTTATCGATTGCACAAGGCTGCTCAATCAGATCAACACCACCATCTTGTAACAATTGAATGCCTTTAATGGCATCTAATTCAGACCATGCACGGTTGACATCTACACGTATAGAAATGTCTGAACCTAACGCTTTTTTTATGGCTAAAACATGCTCAACATCAGCTTCAACGGGGCGTGAACCGATTTTAAGTTTGAAAATATTGTGTCGTTTTGCCGCAATCATCTTTTGTGCTTCGGCAATGTCTTTTTCCGTATTGCCAGATGCAAGTACCCAAAGAACAGGTAAGCTGTCACGTAAACGACCGCCCAATAATTCACTCAAAGGCAGATTTAAACGCTGCGCCAAAATATCGAGTAGCGCCGTTTGAATGGCACATTTAGCAAAGCGATTGCCGTTAATATTACGTTTAATGGCTTGCATGGTTTGAGCAACATTCAAACCAGTGAGAGTTTTCAGTAAAGGACTAAAATAAGTTTCAATATTGATTCGAATGCTTTCAGGGCTTTCTTCACCATAGCCTAGACCACCAATCGTCGTCGCTTCACCCCAACCGATATAACCATCTTCGGTAGTGATTTTAATCAAAACAAGGGTTTGCGTTTGCATGGTTGCAACAGCCATCTTGTGCGGACGGATTGTTGGGATTTCCACGAGCAGGGTTTCAATCGACTTATACATCTTGCATATTTCTTATCTATCCAACTATTTATATACCCTAATTTAATGTAATATCTTTAACTAGAGCGATTTTGGTATTTTTAGATACTTAAAAGGTATATAAATGGAATTAAGGCACTTACGTTACTTTGTCACCGTGGTTGAAGAGCAAAGTATTACCAAGGCAGCAGAAAAATTATGTATTGCTCAGCCGCCTTTGAGCCGCCAAATTCAAAAACTTGAAGAAGAACTGGGGATTACCTTGTTTGAGCGTGGTTCTAGACCCGTGAAAACCACAGAAGCAGGTATGTTCTTTTATGAGCATGCTGTACAGATATTGACGCATACCGCCCAGGCCACAACCATGGCACAGCGAATTAATGCCGTCGATAAAACTGTCCGCATTGGTTATGTCAGTTCGCTTTTATACGCATTATTGCCACAAATTATTTATTTATTTCGACAACGTAACCCAGATATTCATGTTGAACTCATAGAATGTGGCACACGTGATCAGATTGAAGCCTTAAAAACCGGTCGAATCGATATTGGTTTTGGACGACTGCGATTAACAGATCCGTCTATTAAACGTGTTTTATTAAGAAAAGAAGCGCTACGTTTAGCTATTCATAAAAACCATCATTTGGCTGAATTTAAAGACAAAGGCATTTATCTTTCTCAAATTTTAGATGAACCAATTTTTGCCTACCCTACGACACCTAAACCGAATTTTTCCACCCTCATCCAATCTATTTTTACCGAGTTAGGACTTGTACCTAAACATTTAACCGAAGTGCGTGAAATTCATATGGCTTTGGGCTTAGTAGCGTCGGGAGAGGGCATTTCCCTGATTCCTGAAAGTGCTAGTGATATTGGGATGAAAAATTTGATGTACATTCCAATCTTAGATTTGGAAGCCTATAGTCCAATTTCTTTGTCAGTGCGCAATATGGATCATAGTAATTACATTCCAAAGATATTGGATTGCATTCGTGAAGTCTTTGTTGAAGAAAATATCGATCTGCGCGCCATCGATGCAGATGCATAACTAATCAATGTTTCATGATTGATATTTCATAAAATCCACTATTCAGATGATAGAGTCTTATGGAATATCAATCACTTCAGCCCAAAGCATCCTGATAAATACAAGACTGAGCTATTTCAATAACCTTTTCATCTTCAATATTTAATTGATCGTATTGCTGCATTTTTTGAATCATCCATTCAAAATCTGAAGTTTGTGGCGCTTGGGTCTTACCAAAATTTTGAATGATGTTTTTGATCCGATGAAAGGCCTCGACCTGAATCTGCTCAGAACAATCAAAACGGATGATGTGATATTGCTTTAACAAAGAAAATATTTCAGAAAAATGCGTTTGTTGAAGCAGATCGTTTTGGGCTTTTTGGATGGCAAGATGGATTGCGTTTAAGGTATTGGGATGTTTTTCTGCCCAATCATGGGTAAAAGCCAAAACTTTATCTGGAATATGATCAATAATATCTTGGCTATTGACAATAATACGACTATAGCCTTGTATTTCAGCTTGCGTATTCCACGGCTCTCCGACACAGAATACATCAATTCGTTGCGTTGATATTGCTTCGACCATATAAGGCGGTGGTAAAGTTGAAAACGTTTGCGTTTGAGCAATTTCTGTGTCTGCAAGTGCCAGCCATTCTCTTAGAATATAATGATGAATCGAATGCTGAAAAACATGCGCCAACTGAATCGTTTGATTCTGTTTTATCGCAGATACGATTTTCTCTGCTGAATTAATTGGTAGATCTAAAGCATGGATATTTAATTCATAGCACAGCTTTTGACTCAAACTAATATAAGCGCAGTTAGTACTGAGTGTAAGAGAGGTTTGTAAGGGAATGCCGAGATGGTCTTTGCCCGTCACAGACGCAGGCAGCATGGCCGATAAACAGTGTGCTACATCTAAAAAACCAAAAGCTAGACGGTCGCGTAAACTTGCCCAAGATGGTTCTTGAGTCAGCGTGACGTTCAACCCTTGTTCCGCAAAATAACCTTGATGTTCTGCCCAGAGCAAAGCAACACAGTCAAGTAAAGGAATATAGCCCAAGTGAATATCAGTTTTTTCAAGCTTTTGCATGGTTTATTCCTTAAATTGAGACTGTAACAGCGCTTGCGCATCAAGCAGTCGGCGCGCCATTTCACCCATCGTCATACGGTGACTCATGGCATTTTTTCTCAGCAAATTAAATGCTTGATCTTCGGTTAAACCATGCATTTGTATTAAAAGCACTTTGGCTTTTTCAATATCTTTTCGATCGGCCAGTTTGCACTTGGTTTCAGCCAAATCATTCAGCAGTTTTTTATGCTTTTTATATTGTTCAATCGAAATTTCTAAAATGCTATTCAAACGTGCAGGGTCAATACCATCGACAATATATGCCGTGACACCCGCATCAATCGCGCTTCGGATGATTTCAAGACTCGAATTTTTAGTGAACAGAACAGTCGGTAAGTCAAATTGGCTGACACAGCTTTCAATGACATCGCGATGTGGATGATCCATATCCAATAAAATCACATCTGCCTGAATATTTTGCAGATATGACATATTTAAATGATCAATCATGAAACTGGCGACCACATCAAAGTCATGTTGAATTAATGAGGCTTGAATAAATTCAGCGCGTTCTTGATCATCATCAATTAGGGCTATTTTTAGTTTTGGCATGCAAACGCTCAGACAGAGCCAAACAAATACGTATTGAGTTTTCTAAGCAATTTAAATGCCAAATTTTAAGACAATACAAAATATAAATCTGCTTCTAAATTTTAGCTTGGTTATATGCACATTTTAAAATTGAACCATTTCTGTGCACTGATCTTGTGCAGGGCTGAACCACGTTTGAACATTCAGCCGCATCTCTATAGGCATATTGACTATCTATTTACCTTAATTCGCTTATTTTCGGATAGATCGGTGCTCAATGCTTAAATATAGAGATGAAATTTACGATTGAAATAAAAACTTGGCACGTATCGTGCTTAATACTTATTGAGTCAAAGAAGACTCTAAAAATTTGTTAGACGGCCAACGACGTCCGTTCTGATCGACTCTGTTATGTGTTAGCGACATAACCGAGTAATTCATGCGTTCAGTTCAGTCAGGAGAAGGTTATGTCTTCAAATTTAAATGCCAAAAAAGCCACAAAAATAAGTCTATTTAATTTTTCTTCAGCAGCAATGCGGGCCTTCCACATGAGTTGGCTCGCATTCTTTGTTTGCTTCTTTGCATGGTTTGCCTGTGCACCGTTGATGCCAGTGATTGCTGGCGAATTTAATCTAACAAAAGACCAAATCGCTAATATTAATATTGCTGCGGTTGCAATCACGATTTTAGTCCGCCTGATTGTCGGCCCTTTATGTGATAAATATGGCCCGCGTAAGACCTACACAGCATTATTAATTGTCGGCAGCATCCCAGTCTTTGGGGTTGCATCTGCGAATAGCTATGAATCTTTTCTTTTCTTCCGCTTGCTGATCGGTGCGATCGGCGCAAGCTTTGTCATCACGCAATACCACACTAGCATTATGTTTGCGCCTAATGTGGTGGGTACAGCCAATGCGGCAACAGCAGGCTGGGGTAATGCCGGCGGCGGTGCAACTCAAGCCCTCATGCCTTTATTGCTTGGCGCACTCGTTATGTTTGGTGTAGAGCAAGCGATGGGCTGGCGCATAGCGTTAATCGTTCCTGGTGTGATGATGTTGATCGTAGGCGCGCTGTATTGGAAATTTACCCAAGACTGCCCGCAAGGCAACTTTAAAGAACTTCGCGAACAAGGCATCAGTGTTGGCAGTGACAAAAAAGGCGGCTTGGCAATTCTAATGCATGCAGCACGCAATTACCGTGTATGGATTCTATTTGGCGCTTACGCAGCTTGTTTCGGTATTGAAATCTTTATTCACAACATTGTAGCAATGTACTACGTCGACCATTTCAGCTTTGGATTAAAAGAGGCGGGTATGGCAGCAGGTATCTTTGGTTTGCTTGCATTGTTTGCTCGTGCGCTTGGCGGCATTGTTTCGGACAAAGTAGCGACTAAAAAAGGCTTAGATGGCCGTACCAAAGTGTTATTTGCCATGATTCTGCTAGAAGGCTTATTCCTGATTGTCTTCTCACAAATGAATACTGCAGTGCTTGCAATCCTTGCAATGACAGTCTTTGCGCTCTTCACACATATGGCTTGCGGTGCTACCTATGCGCTGGTGCCATTCATTGACCGTGATGCTTTAGGCGGTGTTGCAGGCATTATCGGTGCAGGCGGTAACGTAGGTGCAGTGGCTGCAGGCTTCTTGCTTAAAGGCATGCTGGATATTCAAACCACGCTTATGGTGTTGGGCGGTCTAGTGGTTATCGCTGCAAGCTGTGTACTGATGATCCGCTTCTCTGTAGAGCATAAAGAAAAAGAACAGCGCCTATTTGAACAAGCTGTAAATGAACGAAATTTAGCTGAAGCTCAAAACTAATACTGAAAGTTGCCTCTAAACAAAACATAGCGCTTTAGGGGCAAACAAAAAAAATCTTGCGGAGAAAGAATATGAAAATCATCATGATTGGACATGGCATGGTTGGCCATAAATTTATCGAATCTGTACTGGAACACGCAGGTGATGATGTTGAATTAACCATTTTGGCTGAAGAGCCGCGTTTAGCCTATGACCGTGTGCATTTAACTGAATATTTCAGCGGTAAATCGGCTAAAGATTTAACCCTATGCCGCAGCGACTTTGCTGATGCATACGGTATAGATTTACGCCTGAGCACCAAAGCGGTTGAAATTGATCAGCGTAATAAAACGGTCACGACCAATCACGGTGATATTCTTTCTTTTGACAAGCTGGTGCTCGCAACAGGTTCATATGCATTTGTGCCGCCAATTCCAGGCAATGAACGTGAAAACTGCTTTGTGTACCGTACCATTGAAGACTTGGATGCCATCCGTGCCGCAAGCTTCAATGCTAAAACAGGTGTGGTGATCGGCGGCGGTTTATTGGGTTTAGAAGCAGCAAAAGCGCTGCGTGATTTAAACTTAGAAACCCATGTTGTTGAATTTGCACCACGCTTAATGGCAGTTCAGATTGATGATCTAGGCGGTAAAGTTTTACGCTCGAAAATTGAAAATCTAGGTGTTAAAGTCCATACGCAAAAAGCAACATCTTGCATTGAAGACGGTGCAAATGCGAAGCATGTAATGAAGTTTGGTGATGGTTCTGAACTGGAAACCGACATCATCTTATTCTCTGCAGGTATCCGCCCACGCGATGAATTAGCGCGCCAAAGTGGTTTAGCCATTGGTGAGCGTGGCGGTATTGTAATTAACGATTATTGCCAAACTTCAAACCCTGACATTTATGCCATTGGTGAATGTGCGCTTTGGCAAAATAAAATTTATGGCCTAGTTGCGCCGGGCTATGACATGGCACGTATTGCAGCAAAGCATGTGATGGAACAAAACTGCACGCTTTTCGCTGGTGCAGATATGAGCACCAAGCTGAAACTGATGGGAGTTGATGTTGCATCTGTAGGCGATGCGCATGCAATGACACCAAATTCTTTAAGCTATTTCTATGCAGATGAAGCAGCTCAGGTTTATAAAAAAATTGTCGTGAATGCAGAGAAAACTAAGCTGCTAGGTGCAGTATTGGTGGGCTGTGCTAAAGAATACAATGACCTGCTGCAAATGATGCTGAATGGCTTAGAAGTTCCAGAAAGCCTAATCATGCCTGGCTATGCACAATCTTCAGGTAAATCGGGCGGAAGCGGTGTCGATCTGCTGCCAGACAGCGCAACGATTTGTTCATGTAACAACGTCTCTAAAGCAGATATTTGTTCAGCCATTGCTGACGGATCGACTTCTTTAGGCGCATTGAAAAAATGTACTAAAGCTGCAACAGCTTGCGGCGGCTGTGCGCCATTAGTCACTCAAGTACTTAAATCAGAGCTTCAGCGTCAAGGTGTAACTGTAAATAACCATTTATGTGAACACTTTGCTTATTCACGCCAAGAGCTCTATCACTTGGTACGTGTGAACGAAATCAAAACCTTTGATGACCTGATTCAACAGCATGGCCATGGTTTAGGCTGTGATATCTGTAAACCGACGGCAGCCAATATCCTAGCGTCATGCTGGAATGACTTTGTACTTAAACCAAGCCATGCGGGCTTGCAAGACAGTAATGACTACTACCTCGGCAATATTCAAAAAGACGGTTCATATTCAGTAGTACCTCGTATGGCGGGCGGTGAAGTTACTCCGGACGGATTAATTGCCGTGGGTCAAATTGCCAAAGAATATGGTCTATATACCAAACTTACAGGCGGTCAGCGTGTTGATATGTTTGGTGCACAAGTGCATCAACTGCCTGAAATCTGGGAAAAATTGATTGCTGCTGGTTTTGAGTCTGGCCATGCCTACGGAAAATCACTGCGTACGGTGAAATCTTGTGTCGGCAGTACTTGGTGCCGTTATGGCGTGGACGATTCAGTCGGCTTGGCGATTTATTTAGAGAACCGCTACAAAGGCCTTCGCTCACCGCACAAACTGAAAATGGCTGTGTCGGGCTGTACCCGTGAATGTGCTGAGGCGCAAAGTAAAGATGTGGGCGTGATTGCGACAGAAAAGGGCTGGAACCTTTATGTATGCGGCAATGGCGGTATGAAACCGCGTCATGCAGAATTATTGGCTTCTGACTTAGATACGCAAACATTGATCAAATACATTGACCGTTTCTTTATGTTCTACATTCAAACAGCAGACCGTTTGCAGCGTACTTCTGTATGGCGCGACAACATGGAAGGCGGTTTAGATTACCTGAAAGATGTCGTTGTAAATGATTCGCTTGGCGTAGCGGGTGAACTTGAACGCCGTATGAGCCATGTTGTGGGTACATATCAAGATGAATGGCGTACTGCTGTAGAAGATCCTGAAGTACGTAAACGCTTTGTGACTTTCGTGAATGCAAAAGCAGAACAGCAAAATGATCCGCATATTCAGTTTGCATCCGTTCGCGGTCAAATCAGACCCAAAACAGAAGCTGAACGCGATTCGTCACGCATTCCAGTGGTTGAAGCTTAATCACAGCAATAGAGATCTTACGAAAGTTAAAATTAAAATTTTCCATTATTTTTCAAAGTATAAATTCCTTTACTTAGACCTTATATGGCTCAGGTAGAAGGCTAGGATGAAGAGTTTTAACAAATACCTCTCCCTAACCCTCTCCTAAAAGGAGAGGGAATTTAGATCTAAATGAATTTATGGATAAAAAGAACTTCTGTAAGAGATCTAATAAAGCTAAAGAATGATAAGAGGAACTTAAAGATGACAATTTTAAAAGAAATGAATGATTTAGACTGGTTTGATGTTTGTGCATTAGATGATATTACGCCAAATACAGGTGTGGGCGCACTGATTGAAAATCAGCAAATTGCGATATTCCGTGTCGGTGAAGAAAAGCGGGTTTATGCGCTCAGCAATCAGGACCCATTTAGCCAAGCCTATGTTATGTCCCGCGGTATTATTGGTGACTTGCAGGGTGAGCGTGTTGTGGCATCACCCATTTATAAACAGCATTTCAGCCTTGCTACTGGACGCTGCTTAGAAGATAAAGACCAAAAACTCTTGGTTTTTCCAAGCAAAATTGAAAATGGCCGTGTGCTGATTAGTCCAACTGCTCAAAAAACCTATATTACCAATAACGCGCCATCGTCTGAGTTGATGAAACTTGTTTTGGTCGGCAATGGCTTAGCAGGTATGCGTTGCTTAGAAGATCTGCTGGATATGGCGCCAGAGCGTTATGAAATTACGGTCATTGGTGAAGAACCTTGGGGTAATTACAACCGAATTATGCTTTCACCTGTGCTTTCAGGTGATAAAACCATTGAAGATATCATGCTGCATTCACATGCTTGGTATAAAGACAAAAATATCCGTTTTGTAGCAGGTGATGCGGCGGTACGCATAGACCGTCCGCGCAAGCAGGTATACACAGAAAAAGGCTTGGTCATCGATTATGACCGTCTGATTTTAGCGACAGGTTCTAAGCCATTTATTCCGCCTATACCGGGAACTGACTTAAAAGGTGTTCTCAGCTTCCGTGATATTTATGATGTAAACCGCATGCTGGATTACTGTAAATCTAAGCAAAATGCAGTGGTGATTGGCGGCGGTTTACTTGGCCTAGAGGCTGCGTATGGCCTGAAACAGCGTGGCATGAATGTCACAGTACTGCATTTGATGGATCGTATTATGGACCGTCAGTTAGATGAAAAAGCCAGCTTAATGCTCAATCATGCGATTGAACAAAAAGGTTTAAAAATCATGACCGCAGCAAATACCCAAGAGTTGATGGGTGAAGATGGCCATGTGAAGCAGCTGCGTTTGCAAGACGGTACTGTTTTAGATGCAGATCTTGTGGTTTTTGCGGTGGGTATTCGTCCGAATATTGAGCTTGCGCAAAGTGCAGGACTGCGCTGCGGCCGCGGTGTCATGGTGAATGACACCATGCAAACTTTTGATCCGAGTATTTATGCGGTGGGTGAATGTATTGAACACCGAAGCCAAACTTTCGGTTTAGTTGAACCGCTTTGGGGACAGGCATTCATTTGTGCATCGCATTTGGCCGAACATGGCAGCTTAACCTTCAAAGCGCCTACGGTTCCGACGCAGTTAAAAGTCAGCGGCTGTGATGTTTTTTCTGCAGGCAACTTTGAACCGTTGGATGATTTTGAAGACATTATTTTGAATGATGAAAAACGCCAAATCTATAAACGCATTATTATTCAAAAAGATAGAGTGATTGGTGCTGTGCTGTTTGGCGATACTGAAGACGGGGCATGGTATGCAGAATTGATTTCAGATCAAACTCCAATTTCAAGTATCCGAAACAAATTGCTGTTTGGTAAGGATTTTGCATTAAAGAAAGCAGGGTAATGCGTCTTTAATTTTGAAAGTCCCTTCTCCCACTGGGAGAAGGTTAGGATGAGGGGGCTTTTCATATAAATCCTCACCCACTTGCGGAACTATGTTCCTCATCCTTTAAAAGGAGAGGGAACTTCTTATATGAATTAAGTGTTGATTAAAAATCTACTTATGCAAGTAGTCTAATATTAAAAATTATTGCAATACCTCGTTAGAATTGGAAAAGGAGCCAGCAGAAGTGAATAGCATCCCGATCGTGGAACTGCATAGCTCCACAGAAAATAAAATTAAAACAACGCAAACCACTTGCCCATACTGCGGTGTCGGTTGCGGCGTGAGCGCAACAGTTGAACAGACTGCTGTAGGGCAAAAAGTGAGCGTGACTGGCGATGCGAACCATCCATCAAACTATGGCAAGCTGTGCATTAAAGGCAGTAACTTAGCCGATACGATTGGATTAGAAACACGTGTTTTACAGCCGATGCTTGGGCGTCAAACATCGCCATTCCATACTCGTCAGGCTACAGATTGGAACACGGCAACAGCACTGATTGCCGAAAAATTTCAGCAATGTATAGATCTGTACGGACGTGAAAGCATCGCTTTTTATGTGTCGGGCCAACTGCTGACGGAGGATTACTATGCCGTTAACAAATTTGTCAAAGGCTATTTAGGTACTGCAAATATTGACACCAATTCACGGCTTTGCATGTCATCGGCTGTGGCGGCACATAAGCGTGCATTTGGTGAAGACCTTGTACCAGCAAGCTATGAAGACTTTGAGCATACAGATATGGTGGTGCTGGTCGGTTCCAATACAGCATGGTGCCATCCCGTGCTGTATCAGCGCATTATGAAAGCCAAAGAAGAACGTGATTTATTCGTGGTGGTCATTGATCCGCGCTTTACCAGTACCTGTGAGGCTGCAGATTTGCATTTGCCAATTTTACCGGGGCAAGATGTCGCACTGTTCAACGGTTTGCTGCAGTATTTAGTACAAAATAACCATGGTGATGTAGATTTTATCGCCAAACATACTCAAGGTTTAGCGCAAGCGCTGGAGCAAAGTAAAACAGAAGCTTCTATGACAGCAGTTGCTGAGCGCACAGGTATTTCTTTAGAAAAATTACAGCTATTTTTTGAAAAATTTGCGCAAACTGACAAAGTTATGTCGCTATTTTCGATGGGGGTTAATCAGTCTTCGCGCGGTGTAGACAAAGCCAACAGCATTATCAATTGCCATTTACTTACAGGCAAAATCGGAAAATTAGGCGCAGCGCCATTTTCTATGACAGGTCAGCCCAATGCGATGGGCGGCCGCGAGGTTGGCGGCTTAGCCAATATGCTGGCTGCGCACTTAGATGTCGATAACACAGCGCATCAGGCATTAGTACAAGAGTTTTGGCAAAGTCCATTTATTGCCAATAAAGCGGGATTAAAAGCGGTTGATCTGTTTCAGGCGGTTGAAAGCGGCAAAATAAAAGTCATCTGGATTATGGCTACCAATCCTGTTGTGAGCTTGCCAGATGCAGATCAAGTCAAACGTGCCTTAGAGCAATGCGAGTTTGTAGTGGTGTCGGACATTTGCAAAGACACAGACACAGCAATATATGCAGATGTGCTTTTACCTGCATTGGGCTGGGGTGAAAAAGACGGAACCGTTACCAATTCTGAACGCCGTATTTCACGTCAAACTGCATTTTTAGATGCGCCGGGTGAAGCCAAAGCAGATTGGTGGTCTATTGCACAAGTCGCGCAAAAGATGGGTTATAGCGGTTTTGACTACAGCAGCAGCTATGACATATTTATTGAACATGCAAAATTATCTGCCTATCAAAATGCGCCTTTAGATCAACGTGATACAACTGAGTCTTTTCGCTACTTTAACTTGCAGGGTTTAAGTAAGTTATCTGCACAAGATTATGCTGAATTAAAGCCCGTGCAATGGCCAGTTTGGCAGTTAGATCAGAGCGTTGATGCAGTCAGCCGTTTGTTTTCAGCAGGTCAATTCAGCCATCCCGATGCCAAAGCTAAGTTTGTCGCAATAACCGCTATTGACCCTTTGAACAAGATTTGCGGCGAATATCCGCTGGTTTTAAATACTGGACGTATCCGTGATCAATGGCACACCATGAGCCGTACGGGTTTATCTGCAAACTTGAGTACACATATCGCCGAACCATTTTGTGAAATACACCCGCAAGATGCACTGAAGTTTGGTGTTAAAGATGGGGAACTGGTTGAGGTGAAATCTAACTGGGGCTTATGTATTTTACGTGCACAGGTCAGCAGTAAAATTCGACGCGGTCAAATCTTTGCGCCAATTCATTGGAATGACCAAGTCGCATCGGATGCGCGTATAGGCAAAGTGGTGAATCCTGTGGTCGATGCACTATCTGGTGAGCCTGAATTTAAACATACACCTGTATTTGTACAGCCGTTTTATACACAGTGGCAAGGTGTACTGTATGTACGTGACGGCTTTGAGCAAATGGTGCAAAACACAATTCAAAACACGGTGTGGTGGACCAAAATTAAAACAGCGAAAGCGACACGTTTTGAGTTGGCAGATCGTAAAAAATTTAGAAACACGGTTCAGCAGCTGAAAATATTACTGCCATTTACCGATGAAAGCTTTGAATGGCTGAATTTGGAAGATCAAACTGCCGATTTGAGTCATACCGTGGTGCTGCAAGATGGGCATTTAATTGCCAGTCTATATATTGCGCAGCGCTCTATGCTGCCAGACCGTGATTGGATTGCTGGCATGTTTAAGCGTGAACGTCTAAGTGCAATGCACCGCAAAGCGCTGCTTGCAGGTCAGCCGATGAACATGACTAACAGTGCAGGTCCGCTGGTGTGCAGCTGCTTTAAAGTCGGTAAAAATACCATTATTGAAACCATTAAAGAAAAGAATATTACCCATGAAAAACAAGTTACTGCATGTTTAAAGGCCGGCGGCAATTGCGGTTCGTGCTTATCAGAAATTCGAGGCTTAATTAAAGCCTGTCAGACGGAGTACGCAGAATGATGAAGAAAATCACCAAATCAGTAAGCTATCCAGAAACAGACTTGGTTATTTTGGCGGGCGGTCAGGCCCGCAGAATGAACGGCATGAATAAAGTGCTGCAAAAATTTGATAATGAAATTCAGCTGATTAAGATCCATCAGCAGTTGAAATCACGAGCTGAAAATGTCTGGATCAACAGCCATCGCGATCATTCGATTTATAAACGGCTCATTCCCTCGATCCGCTTTTATCAAGATGATGAAGCCGGATTTTTAGGGCCATTGATGGGGATGAAAAGCGCGTGGTCACATGTTGAGTCTGATTATGTTTTGTTTGTCTCGTGCGATGTGACCTATATCCCGAAGAAAGTGCTTTCGAGATTGCATCAGGCCATGCAGCGGGATCCCTTGTGTGAAGTAGCTGTAGTGGAAATTAATGGCAAAGCGCTGTATCCATTTTGTTTGCTGAAACGAAGCAGTCTCACAATGCTGCAGGTGCATCTTGATCAAAAACAGCGCAGTTTAAAAGGCTGTTTTGCCGAAATGCGCATGCAAGTTGCACGTTTTCAAAATAATGCACTCTTTTTTCACAGCATTAACTCTCTAGATGAGCTGCAGCAGCACCGTCAGCTGAATTTTCTCTAAAAGCTGTACCTTTTGCGGAGCTTTCATTTCAAATAATGAGCCTAATGTGCTGTTTTTGAACCCAGAGAGAAAATCTACAGCCAATATGAAGCTTTTGAGCATGATATCTAGAGATAAAACAGACTGCTTTTATACCTTAAATAATGGGCTTAACGGCAATTTATATTTTTAATTGCTATTAGTTATTTATAAGTTATTGATTTTGTGTGTCAAAAAAACAAACCAAATCCTCTGAAATAAATATTCAAAAAAGCGCAAAGTTGGAACACTTATTGCAATTTTTACTGCAAGAAAAGAGGGCGCAAAATTTGTACTGAGCTAAGACAGGGCAAATGACAGCACCATGGAAGATAAACATGAACAGCATGACACAATTACAGCCAGCGACCATTTTTAAGGATCAGTTTGGCCGTGAAAAACGCAAATTGCGCATTTCAGTGACAGACCGCTGTAATTTTAAATGTGTCTATTGTATGCCTGAACATCCTGAATGGATGAAAAAACATAATCTTCTTAGTTTTGAATCACTTTACAATTTTTGTGAGTTTATGGTGCTGCGCGGGATTGATCAAATCCGGATCACCGGCGGTGAACCTCTTATGCGTCAAGGCGTTGTACATTTTATTGAACAGCTGCAGCACCTCAGAAATCTAGGCCTTAAACGTATTTCCATGACAACCAATGGACATTATCTGAAGCAATATGCACAGGCCCTAAAACAAGCTGGCCTAGATGGCATAAATATCAGCTTAGACAGTTTGGATGAAGCGCAATTTTTCCAGCTGACACAAAAACAATTACAGCCTGTATTAGACGGGATTGAAGCTGCTCAGCAAGCGGGCTTTGAAATAAAAATCAATGCTGTGTTAATGAAAGGTCTAAATGAACAGCAAATCATTCCATTAACAAAATGGGCGCTGCAACAAGGTTTCGAACTGCGGTTTATCGAGTTTATGCCGCTGGATGGTGATCAAAACTGGTCTAAAGCTGCGGTCGTTACCGAACAAGACATACTGGATAAACTCAATACTGTTTTTGAAGTGCAAACAGTGCACGGTCAAGGTGCGTCACCAGCCAGATCATACTTAATCAACGGCTTGCCTATAGGCATTATTTCAACCATCAGCAATTCTTTTTGCGGCAGCTGCGACCGTTTGAGACTGAATGCGCAAGGCGAGTTTTTTAACTGCCTGTTTGCCCGAAAAGGTTTAAATCTCAGCCATGAAATTCAGCAGCTGAAAAGCAGTAAAACAACAGAGTTAATGCCGCTCGATGCAATGGCTTTGCAGCAAAAATTAGGCAGTTATATTTGGCAGAAGGAGCAAGGCTTTCATGCCATAACAGCTCAATCCAGTCCATCTAGAAAAATCAGCATGCATATGATTGGAGGCTAATGATGAGTCAGATCACCATCAAAATAGAATCTTTTGGCGCTATTGAACGCCTGCTGCCAGCGAATTTAAGTCTGACTTGCTTGGCACAGCAATCAATTGCAGAGGTTTTACAGCAAGTTACAGATCAATTTCCGGAGTCATTCAGCATGCTTGAACGCTGCGCCTGTGCCATTGGGGAAGATATTGTGCCAAGGCAAACCGCATTGGTGCAGGAAAGCACCGTTGTGCTGCTGTCACCTGTGGCGGGAGGCTGAATATGGAGCTCAAGCATATTTCACGCATACAAGATACGGTATTCAGCCAAGCTGATTTTGACAGCATTGAGGCATTTCCTGAATGTGGCGGTATAGGTGTATTTATTGGCGCGGTGCGTAATCACCATGAAGGCAAAGCGGTAAAAGCTTTGAAATATACAGCTTATGCGCCTGTGGCTGAAAAAATGATCCGTCAAATTGAGCAGGAAATTCAAGCCAAATACGGCGTGTCATATGTACGGGTTGTACACCGTATTGGTGCGCTGCAGGTCGGTGATACGGCCATTATCGCAATGGTCTATGCGCCGCACCGCCGTGAGGCTTTTGCAGCCTGTGAAGAAGCGGTTGAACGGGTTAAGCATGAAGTACCGGTGTGGAAAGAAGAGTTTTATATGGATGGCAGCAGTCAATATGTAGAGGGCTGCTGTATTCGTAAGGATCACGCGCCTGAAGTGGCAGATCACGAAACGAAGCATACACATATCCATGGCGAGTCATGTGAACATTCACACCAAAGCAGCCATCAGACTATGCATTTGAATGCCAATATTTATCAATGGCATCTATAAAACCTCAAATTTAATACTGCACATGCAAATGAATAAGATAAGGACAAAGCAATGAAAAATGTGGGCATGAAAGCGGAAAGTTACCGTACAGCCATTGCAACTGGAATACTGCATGCACCGCCACATTGCATTGAACTGCTGCGTAATGGCAATACAGAAAAAGGCGACGCGCTGAAAACCGCACGTATTGCAGGTATTTTGGGCGCTAAACGTACCGATGAACTGATTCCTTTATGCCATCCGCTGCCGATCTACCGTGCGGATGTGGAGTATGAGTTGGGTGAGGCACAGGTTGAAATTATTGCTACTGTAGAAACCATTGGGCCTACAGGGGTAGAAATGGAAGCTTTAACTGCTGTCAGCCTTGCAGGTTTAACGCTGTATGACATGCTTAAACCGCACTGTGAACCTGAAGATTTATGCTTAGATCAAGTGAAACTGCAAAAGAAAAAAGGCGGTAAATCACATTTTACCCGTGTATTAAAAGAAAGCTTATCGGCTTCGATTATTGTGCTTTCAGATACAGTTGCTGCCGGTAAAAAACCGGATACTGCGGGGCAAAATGTCCTCGAAATTTTAGAAGAAGCAAACTTCAGCAACATCAGCTATCAAGTGATACCAGACAGTCCTGAACAGCTTTTGGCTCTTGTTGAACAGCATAAGGCGCAATATCCGCTGATTTTGACTGTCGGCGGTACAGGTCTTGGCCCTAAAGATTTAACCGTTGAAACCATTCAGCCGCTGTTAAAACGGGAAATTCCTGGGCTAATGGAAGCATCCCGCAGTTTTGGGCAGAAACGTACGCCTTATGCAGCGCTCAGCCGCGGTGTTGCTGGCTATATTGATGACAGTTTAGTGATTACACTGCCGGGCAGCAGACAAGGCGCAAAAGAATCACTGGTTGCCATTTTACCTGCCTTGGTACATCTCTTTGATGTGCAGAAAAATATTCCCCACGCAGGAGGCTACCAATGAACCAAGCCGTATTGCATACAGGCTGCGGTGCTGAAGCAGGACTGATTTCAGTGGACGAAGCACTTGCGCTGATTCAGACACATACGCAAAATTTAGCGCATGAAACTTTGGCGCTTCAGCACGCTTTAGGCCGTTATTTGGCGGCAGATGTGCATTCACAAATTCAGCTGCCTTTATTTGCACAAAGCGCAGTTGATGGCTATGCCATTTGTGCAGCGGGTGAAATTAAAGCAGGCACTCAATTTGAGCTCATTGGAGAAATCCGTGCAGGGCAAACGGCTGAAACTATTTTAAAAGCAGGCCAAGCTGTCCGGATATTTACTGGCGCACCGATTCCGGAAGGTACGGCAACTGTGGCGCGGCAAGAAATAGTGAAGGCGGATACACAGCAGATTGAGCTGACTGCAGCCTTAAACTCGCATGCAGATATTAGAGATGCCGGTGAGGAAATTTCAGTTGGACAATGTTTAGCAGCTCGTGGTCAAAAGCTGATGGTCGGCGCAATTGCAGCACTCAGTATGGCTGGTATTTCACACTGCGAAGTTTTTGCCTATCCAAAAATTGCTGTCGTAATAACAGGTGATGAAGTTGCGCAAAATATAGAAGATTACCGTGCAGGTAAAATATTTGATGCCAATGCACCGCTGATTTCAGCATGGTTTCAGTCGCAGCACGTCCAAGTTGAAGTGATTCATATTGCAGATGAAAAACAGGCGGTTTTAGATTTATTCAACCGTTTAAAAGACAGCTTTGATTTAATTTTAACGACTGGCGGCGTATCTGTAGGTGATTATGATTTTGTTCGTCCCGCAGCTTTGGACATCGGTTTTCAGCAAATTTTCTGGAAAGTGAAACAAAAACCCGGCAAACCAATGCTGTTTGCACAATATCGGCGTCCAGACAGCACCTCCTGTTATTTACTCGGACTGCCGGGCAATCCCGCTGCTATATATGTCGGTATGCAAATTTATACAGATTCACTGCTTAAAGCATTACAAGGTCAAACAACTCCTTTGGAATGGTTTAGCGGTGTGATCACACATGATTTAAAAGCAGATGCGCGAGAACGGTTTTTAAGAATGTCAGTTCGGTTTGAGCAAGGTGCTGTGCAGCTGACCAGTTTAGCTAAACAGCAGTCCCACATGTTGAGCAATCTTATGCAAGCCAATTGTCTTGTTCGTATTCCTGCTGGTCAGTCTGTACAGGCAGGTAATCTTCTTCAAGGTTTGCTGATACAGCAGTAGGAGCATGCTATGCATATTCGACTTACTTTTTTAGCTGTACTTTGCGGTACAGCAAGTATGGTGCAAGCGGAAACGGTAAAAATATATGCTGCTGCCAGTTTGACGAATGCGATTACTGATATTGCAAAACAATTCCAAGCACAGAATCCAGAAACTAAAATCGTACCTGTTTTTGGCGCTTCATCTGCTTTGGCTAAACAAATCGAAGCTGGCGCACCAAGTGACCTATTCTTTTCGGCGGATCAGGATTGGATGAATTACTTGGTGCAAAAGCAAAAAGTATCAGCCAAACATGTACACGCTGTGCTGTCTAATGATTTGGTACTGATTACGCCTAAAACAAGCACTGTACAATTTAAAGCCGTGCCGCAGTTTAATTTTGCACAGTCTTTTCAAGGGCACTTATGTACTGGGCAAATGGAGTCCGTACCTGTAGGTAAATATGCAAAACAAAGCCTAACAAAGTTGGGCTGGATGCCAAATTTAACTGGCCGAATAGTTGGAACGGATGATGTTCGTTCGGCTTTGGCATTTGTAGAGCGCGGTGAATGCCAAACAGGTATTGTCTACCGTACAGATGCCATGATTAGCCAAAAAGTTAAAATCGATGGCGTTTTTCCTAATAGTACACATCAGCCGATTATTTACCCGCTCACTTTAACAAGCCAAGGTGCAGCAAAGCCTGAGGCGGTGAAGTTTTACCGTTACCTTAAAGATCAAACTCAAAGCAAAATCATCTTTAAGCAATATGGTTTTGGCGTGAAAGGTTAAAGCATGCTTAGCCCAGAAGAGTGGAGTGCGCTGTATCTATCAGCCAAGGTTGCCATTTGTGCAACTTTATTTTGCTTACCATTTGCAATTGCACTGGCATGGGTTTTAGCACGTTATGATTTTCACTTGAAGTTTATAGTTGAAGCTTTATTGCAAATGCCCATGGTATTGCCGCCAGTCGTTTTGGGTTATCTGTTGTTGATTTTATTTGGTTCAAATGGCTGGATTGGGCAGCTGTTAAGTGCATGGGGAATACAGTTGGCATTTAATTGGAAAGGCGCCGTTTTAGCATCCATGATTGTGTCATTTCCGCTGATTGTGCAGCCGATCCGTTTGTCTTTTCAAATGATTAATCAGCAGCTGGAACAGGTTGCAGGCTCACTAGGCGCGCATCCGTTACGGGTATTTGCATCAATTAGCCTGCCGCTGGCATTGCCGGGCATTTTAATCGGGAGCATTTTAGGATTTAGCCGAAGTTTAGGCGAATTTGGCGCAACCATTACCTTTGTCGGCAATATTCCAGATGAAACCCGAACCATTCCTATCGCCATTTATTCGTTGATACAGCAGCCAAATGGTGAAGAGGCCGCAATGCGTTTAGTGATCCTTTCATTGCTGGCGGCTTTTGGCGCATTGATTGCCAATTATTATATTTTACAGCGCTATCAGCGAAAACTCGGAGCCGACCATGCTTCAGTGTGATTTTCAGTTTCAATACACCGATTTTAAGTTGCAGGCTCGGCTGCAGATGCAGGATCAGCTGCTGGGCATTATGGGGCCATCAGGCAGCGGCAAGTCTACGCTGCTGAAAAATTTGGTTGGTTTGCTGCAGCCGCAGCAAGGTTATATATCGCTGAATCAGCGTGATGTGTTCGATACGGCGCAGAAGATTAACGTGCCGATGCATCAACGCAGTATTGCGCTGATTTTTCAAAAAGCATGGCTTTTTCCGCATATGAATGTGCAGCAAAATCTGCAATATGCGGAGAACTTAGGCGCTCAGGAAAATGCGAAATTTAAATTTGAGCAAGTGACTAATCTGCTTGAGTTACAGCCACTGCTCAAACGGCGGGCGCATGAACTTTCTGGCGGTGAGGCGCAGCGCGTTTCCATAGGACGCGCATTGCTGTCACAGCCTGACTTACTGCTGTTAGATGAACCGCTGACAGGACTGGACCGCAGGCTGAAAGATCAAATATTGCCATTTTTAAACACGGTGAAAGAACAGTTGGCGCTGCCGATGATATATGTTACGCATCATGGCGATGAGTTAGATTATTTAAAAGCCCATATTTTGTATCTAGAAAATGGTCAAATAAGTTTTTAAATAAATATAAATTATATAAGTAATAACAGTGAATTAGATGAAAAAATGGTATTAAGCTGCATCTTAAAGTTTTGATTAGAACTATGAAAAACTCATTTTCTAGATTAAATTGTTACAAAACAAGGGAGAACACAGCGTTTTCCCTTTTTTATTCCTAATGATCTTGGAAATAATGATTTGTACGACTGACCGTGCAGACAGGGAATCTAATCGATGCATGATGATAGCTTAGCCACACATAATTCAACTGCAAAACTGGGTGCAGGGCTATCTAATCGGCATATTACAATGATCAGTATTGGTGGTGTAATTGGTGCTGGACTGTTTGTTGGATCATCTGCTGCGATTGCAAAAGCAGGGCCTGCCGCCGTTCTTGCTTATATTACTACCAGTATTTTGGTTTTTTTAATCATGCGAATGTTGGGAGAAATGGCTGTAGCTCAACCTGACACCGGCTCATTTTCAACCTATGCAAGAAAAGCCATTGGGCCTTGGGCGGGCTTTACCATCGGATGGTTATATTGGTGGTTTTGGGTTTTAGTTATTCCAATTGAAGCAATCGCTGGTGCAGAAATTCTGCATGCATGGTTTCCTTCAATATCAAGTGCTGTATTTGCGACATTCTTTATTGTGCTTCTCAGTTTAGCGAACTTTTTTAGTACTCGGAGTTTTGGTGAGTTTGAATTTTGGTTTTCTCTGATAAAAGTCTTGGCTATTGTAATTTTTATCGCCATTGGACTCACCGCCATATTGGGGTTTTGGCCTTTAGCACCTAATGTAAGTGGTGTAGAAAATCTATTTAAAAATGATGGATTTATGCCAAATGGCCTGGGTGGTGTACTTTCAGCAATATTGATTTCAGCATTTTCATTCTTTGGTGTAGAAATACTGTCTATCGCTGCAGCAGAATCAAAAGATCCTGAACAAAAAATTAAACGTGCAACCAATTTAGTACTGTATCGGGTCATCTTATTTTTTGTGGTTTCAATTTTTATAACGGTTGCACTGGTAGATTGGCGTTCACCACAATTACAACAATTAGGCACTTTCCAATATGTCTTGGTCAGTTTAAATGTCCCTCAATCCAAATTGATTATTGATAGTGTAGTCTTTATTGCGGTTGCAAGTTGTATGAATGCTGCACTTTATAGTTCATCAAGGATGCTATTTTCATTGGGGACACGCAAAGAAGCACCTCAATGGGTCACATCAATTAATGCCTCTGGTGTGCCTGCAATTGCAGTATTGGCATCGTCTGTAGTGGGCTTAATTTGCTGTGCAGTCAATTATTTATTTCCAGGCCAAGTATTTGGATTTTTACTGTCTACAACAGGTTCAATTGCCTTATTGGTTTATTTAGTGATTGCATTTTCACAGCTTAAATTGAGAACACAAATCGAAAAAAATGGAACTGAGGTTGCGTTTAAAATGTGGCTATTTCCATGGCTGACATGGGCTGTCATTATTGTGATTTTAAGTGTGCTGATCTATATGTTTTTATCTCCAGCCTACAGTTATGAGACTTCATTGTCCTTAGGTGTCACAACATTGGTGGTTCTCTGCGGCTTAGTTGTGACAAGAAAAGCTAATTTGAAGAATGATTCAGAACTAAATTAAAAAAGGTTTCGCCGATAAAAATTGTAATCATGAACCAATGGATTGTCTTTAGAATGTGTCATGTCAGGGGATTAAAGCGAATGCGTTACGTTATATCTCTATGGCAATCCACTTTTAAGACAAATTCAAAGATTCACTTGACCTTCGACCGACTCCAAGCTTTATAATCGTTAAAATTTTCTTGATTGATGCAATATGCGTTCTGCGACATGGATAACAGTCTTAGTCGGATTGTTCATGTTCCAAACCCTTTGGAACGTGGCAGCCGCTTTCTGTGTGCATGAAGAGCAAACCCAAGTTGTTCAAAGCTATCATTTTGGTCATCATCAAAATACCTTATGCGTCAGCAGTGAAACCAATCCACAGCATTCGTTGCATCAAGCATCTGAATCAAGTAATAAACCAGTCAAAAATACCGCAAGTGATCTGCAACTCGGTGAAGATCATCAAGACCATTTGCCGTCTATGACGCATTAGATTGTACAAAATCAACAATCGATTCTTTTTATTGCGCATCAGGCCTTTGAATATTTGCCAAAATTTGTTTGGACGAATCTTTATCAAGCGCCTGATCTCTTACTGCAAACACCTCCTCCTGTTTATGCCCCGCTAATGGCGGGATAGCCTAAAACATTCCCGCCACTTTTTTTTAATAAATGAGTGGGAAAAATCATGTCTTTATATTTTACGGCGTTTATACGTCTAGGCTTAGCTGTTGGTATTTCGATGGCCTTACAAAGTACTTTTGCTAAAAATGTCAGCAATTTCGAATCTGCATTTGCCAAGGTACAATACGACCAAGCACAAACAGATATTTGGCTACTGCCAGTGCTTTACCGCTGCCTTAATACAGCTCGATCTCAATTACGGTTCATTCATTAGACAGAATGGATCGTATGGACTCAGGATTTATCAATATTTAAAATCAGCAAATCAGCATAAGCCGATATTCACCTGCATTTTCAACAGGTGCGCGGTGCACACAAGGTAAAACTGGCTGTGTAGGATGATCCACCGCTAAACGCCATAGATGACCATTGCCTAAATTTACAGGCACAGCATTGTCTTTGAGTTGATAATGTAAATCAAAAAAATATTCCTTTAAAAAGTCATCAAACTCTGAGTCAGGGCCATCGTATAAAGCTTTGAGTTGATCTCGTATTTCAGGAATTAAGATTTTTTGTGTGACTTGATCATTTGGCACAATATCACTGGAAGCACCATAATACGTACATAAAAAGGTATCGGTAGCGATGGGTGATCGATCAACATGAAAAGAATAAACATCGGTTGAGATGAAATCGAATTCATCATCGCGTTCATAACATTTAAGCAAATTCAGCGAGGGTGATGCACCAAATGCTGTTAATTGTTGCATGTCATTTAAAATGATTTCTCTAGCTAAATGACCTTGCGCTGAAAGCTTTAATTCCATCAGATCATCTATAGAAACTTCAGTAATATTTTCAATCAGTTCGAGTTTTTTGACTACTTCTTTAAAGTCACCTTGTAAGCTACGTTGCCAGCAAAGCGCATTCATTTGACCTTCGAAATGACTGTGAATCAATTCAGAAAATGTAGTAACTACACCAATTTGAGGATGCTGGGAAAAAGGATTGCTCATAATAGGGATCGAATTAAATCTGAGGCGAAGATACTGCGTGCAAGGAATAGCTAGAAGGATTCAGCAGTTTCATTTTATCTTAAAACACACACTGCTATACAAGATTATTTGAGCTTAGGTATTAATCGTTATGCTTTCTGTTTGGCTTTTTGGCGTAAGACATACAAATATAAGCTTTCTACTTTTTCACGTGCCCAAGGTGTAGTACGTAAGAATCGTAGTGATGATTTAACGCTTGGATCTATGCAAAAACATCTAATTTCAATTTTACGGCTTAAGCCCTCAAAACCGCCGTAGTAATCCAATAATTCATCCAAGATGTCAGCAAGTTTTTTGCCGTGTAAAGGGTCATTGGAGGTGCTCATATTAGATCAATCGTATTTTGGGAGACGATCATTATAACCTGAGCGAGTTGAAAAAAGTGGGAGCTTGAACTGAAATGTGATTCATATTCAATATTTAACATATTTCCGAAGCTATTTTGCAAGACTAAGATTGCTTAAAAACAAAGAAGCACTCTAGATAAGATCTTGGGTATGAAGATTTATAAGCGTAAAATCAATAAAAGAAGAATTGGCATTCAGAAAATAATTAATTTAAACAATTCATTTTTAGTTAGTCAGCCTTATACTTCTTTTGACTGTTTATATATGCAGAAATTTATAAGCATCAGTCAAGAAAAAACTCGGATTGAAAAGTCCGAGTCAAGTCTTATTTTTAATGACATCATGTGCAAGTCATTTTAAAAATCTAAACGCTAAGATTATTTCCAAACTAATGGCGATTTCTTTTGTGCATTCTCAGCTTCATCGGTTGGTTCCAGTGTAATACCTGTGCGGTCTTTAAGTACACAGATTGCAATGAAAGCAATAACAGCCATAACCGTCAGATAGGTGCTTACCAAGAAAATGCCGTTAGCTTTAGTGATTAAAGCTGCAGCAATCAGGGGAGCAAATGCACCACCAATGATTGAACCCAGTGCATAAGTAATCGAAATACCAGAGAATCGAATAGATGCAGGAAAGAGTTCAGAATAATAAACAGCTTGCACACCATAGGTGATTCCAATTCCCATAGCGAGTATTGCTAAACCAAGCATAATGTATACATATTCACCAGTGCTAACCAATGGGAATAAGAATAGTGCAGTTAAAATTTGGATGATTGAACCTAAAATATAAATAGGTTTTCGACCAAATTTATCGGACATGACTGCTGAAAGCCAAGTAAAGAATGTCCAAATGACTGCAGAAGTACAGACTAAATTCAAAATTGTTGGTCGATCTAACGCCATACCATTTGGATTAGTAGTAAAACTTTGAATGAAACCGCCTGCTGTCATATAACCTAGTGAAGTTGTACCAGCAGTAAGAAGGGAAGCTGTTAAAATAAGTTGTTTATACTCAGAAAATAGTTCCCGTATTGGTTTTTTTGCTGTGCCTTTACGCTCTTTTAATTGTTCGAACACTGGACTTTCTTCAACTGAGCGACGAATCCAATAGCCTAAACCAAATAAAATAATACTGAGTAAAAATGGTACGCGCCATCCCCATTCTAAAAATGCGTCACCAGGAGAAACATAAGCGGTCATAATCACCAGAACAAAGGATGCAAGTAACAAACCTAGTGGTACACCTAACTGTGGAAATGAACTAAATAAGCCACGTTTTTTGGTAGGAGCGTGTTCAACAGCCATTAATACAGCTCCACCCCATTCACCACCTGCAGAAATACCTTGTAAAATACGCAATAAAATTAAAATGATCGGAGCTGCGATACCAATATTCTCATAGGTTGGAAGTAAACCAATCATGGTCGTCGTCCCACCCATCAAAAGCAAAGTCATAGCGAGTACAGCTTTACGTCCTAATTTATCGCCAAAGTAACCTGCAATAAAGGCACCAAAGGGTCTGAAAATAAAACTAATACCAATCGAGGCGAAGACTAATAGGGTTCCGAAAGCAGGTCCGGCAGGTGTAAAAAAAAGTTGGTTAAAAACTAAACCTGCAACAGCAGCATAAATAAAATAATCATACCACTCGATGGTGGTACCAACGATGGTTGCTAAAGCAATTTTCTGTGTCCTCGATTGTTCGGGGATATCCATTGCAAGTTCTGGTGTATTCATTTCTATTTGCGAATTATTCATGCGAAATTCCTTTTATTCATGTCCATAAAACTACCTACTTTGATTAAAATCGCAGGTTGCTTGATGCAACCAACTGTTTCTAAAACCATTGTTTTGTCATTCATTTTGCAACTTCCTGTGCAAAGCTATTATTGAAATATATTTGATACATTTATTATTTATTTTAGTTTTAAAAAGTATCATTAATTGAATTTAGGTTGAAATTCATTATTCGTCAATGCTATTTACAAAAAAAGATACAGATAAATCTATAATATAAAAAAAAGGAATCATATTGATTCCTTTTTGGTTGAGTCGAAATTATGCATCACGCTCGACAAGCGTTAAGATGTCATAGGTTGCAACCAATTCACCACGTTGGTTTTTCACTTTAATGTCCCACACCACCACGCCGTGAGGTTTTTGTTCTGAATCACGCAAGGTTTTTGGTGTTTTTTGCTTACAGGTCAGTTCCACTTGAATGGTGTCGCCAATTTTGACGGGCTCTACAAAACGTAAATTATCCATACCGTAATTGGCAATAACAGGGCCTGCTGCGGCATCTACAAATAAACCGGCTGCTGCAGATACAATAAAGTAACCATGCGCAACGCGTTCACCAAACAATGATTCTGCAGCGGCAATTTTATCCATATGTGCATAGAAATAGTCGCCACTCAAACCACCAAAATTAACGATATCTGCTTCGGTAATGGTGCGTCGTGCGGTTAGTAAACGCTCTCCAATACGCAGTTCATCAAATGATTTTTTAAATGGATGAACTCGATCTTCAAAGACTTGTGCACCTGCTGTCCAGCGATGACCAATTTGGGTTAACACATTTGGTGAGCCTTGTAATGCTGTACGTTGCATATAATGTTTGACTGCACGTAAGCCTCCTAATTCTTCACCACCACCCGCACGCCCAGGTCCACCATGGACTAAAAGTGGTAGGGGTGAACCATGACCTGTACTTTCACGTGAACTTTCCGTATCTAGAATATGCAGGCGACCGTGCCATGGTGCAATTTTTGCGACTAAGCTTTCAATATTTTCATCCGCATTGCGTACAATGGATGCCACCAAACTGCCTTCACCTTTTGCAACCAAGGTTGCCAACTCGCTTTCTGTGCTATACGGCATCAGTGTCACCACTGGGCCAAACGCTTCAACCTGATGGACGTACTGTGCATCAAGCGGTTGACGGCAAAGTAAAACTGCAGGTGGATATAAGGCTGATTTTTCATGATATGTACCATTTATAGTGATATCTTGGCGTAAATGGCTGCCAAAAATAATCTCAGCATCTTGTGCCAATATTTCGACTTTTTCTGCAACATCGAGCTTTTGTTTATAGCTCGCCAAAGCACCCATCGTTATGCCTTCTTGGCTTGGATCACCCAATACGACTTTTTTCAGCTTTTCAATTAAACGCTGTTGCACCGTCTCTAATAAAGCCGTAGGGACAAATGCTCGGCGAATCGCGGTACATTTTTGTCCGGCTTTGGTGGTCATTTCACGGAAAATTTCACGGACAAACAAATCAATGCTTTCATCTGAGGCTTGGGTTGTCAGGATGGCACTGTTGACTGAATCGGCTTCCATACTAAATGGAATGGAATAGGCATTTAAATGCGGATGTGCACGTAATTTTTGTCCCGTTGAGGCAGAACCAGTAAATGTCACAGTGTCCTGTTCATTTAAATGCTCAAAGAGATCGTAGGTTTGACCGCAGATCAGCTGTAATGCACCTTCAGGTAAGAAACCACTTTCATGAATGGCCTTCACCACTGCATGGGTCAACTGAGCACCTTCTGTTGCAGGTTTAACAATACACGGCACACCCGCCAATAAAGTCGGTGCAATTTTTTCCAACATGCCCCAAATCGGGAAGTTAAAGGCATTGATATGTACTGCTACGCCGGCTTTGGGACTCAGTAAATGCTTGGCACCAAATGAACCGTGTTTAGACAGTTGAATAAAATCATCTTCAATCCAAACCTTTTCATCGCTCAGCTCACGGCGGACTAAACTTGAATAGGCAAATAATGTGCCGATACCGCCTTCGATATCAATCCACGCATCTTTACGGGTACAGCCCGTTGCTGCGGCAAGCGCATAGTAGTCTTCTTTACGTTCCAATAAGTACTGTGCAATTTGCTTTAATGCATTGGCACGTTGATGAAAGGTCCAATTGGCAACACTTGAACCATGCGTTTTGGCATATTGCACCACGGCTTGAGTGTCAATGCCATGACTACTGACTTGGTAAATGGCTTGACCTGAAATGGCGTGAAATACTGTACGTAAGTCTGCTGATGCAACGTGTTCTTGTCCAAGAACCAATGAACTTAAGCGCAGTAAAGATTCCGATGGCTCATATTTGCCATCCACTGAAATGGTATTGTCTTGTGAATTTTGCTCAAGATCCAACATCGATATAACTCCATTTATGATACGTTGTTAATATTAAATTTATAATATGTGTTTCATAAATTGCATTTAAAAAAACAGATTGTCAATCAAATTCCTTGTTGAAAAAATTATTTTTTAGTATGAAAAAAATATTAATTAAATAAAAACAGTGTCTTATTAATAGGTGTTAAAAATATTTATATGATACCAATAAAAATCAATTGAATTATTTTTTGTATCGTATTAATTTGAATCTAACAACACTTGGGATAAGTGAGACAACATGAACACGCAACAACAAAGATTTGATGACAACATTGTCAATAATGTATCGATTGAGCCAAAGGATTGGATGCCAGACGCTTATCGTAAAACTTTAATTCGCCAAATTGGACAACATGCACATTCTGAAGTGATTGGTATGTTGCCAGAAGGCAATTGGATTACCCGTGCGCCCACCTTAAAACGTAAAGCGGTATTACTAGCCAAAGTACAAGACGAAGCAGGTCACGCGTTATATCTCTATAGCGCAGCTGAGACCTTAGGCGCAGATCGTGACGATATGATGGATAAACTGATTGCAGGTCGCATGAAGTATTCATCAATCTTTAATTATCCAACCTTAAGTTGGGCAGATGTCGCAGCCATTGGTTGGTTGGTCGATGGCGCGGCAATTGTCAATCAGGTTGCTTTGTGCCGTACCTCGTATGGTCCTTATGCACGTGCCATGGTGCGTATTTGTAAAGAAGAAAGTTTCCATCAACGTCAAGGCTTTGAAGCCATGATGCGTTTAGCAGAAGGCACACCTGAACAAAAACAAATGGCGCAAGATGCAGTCAATCGTTTTTGGTGGCCTGCACTTATGATGTTTGGTCCAAGTGATGACAATTCACCGAACAGTGAACAAAGCATGAATTGGAAAATTAAGCTGTTTAGTAATGATGCCTTACGTCAAAAATTCGTGGATAACACCGTGCCACAAGTTTTACAGCTTGGTTTAACTGTGCCAGATCCAGACCTGAAGTGGAATGAAGAGACCGGTCATTATGAGTTTGGTGAAGTGAATTGGACTGAATTCTTTAATGTGATCGCAGGTAAAGGTCCATGCAACCATGAACGTATTGAAGCACGTCGTAAAGCATGGGAAGGCGGCAAATGGGTTCGTGATGCAGCAGCAAGCTATGCCAAAAAACAACAGCAATTCAATGACACGCGCAAAATTGCATAAGCATTTAAGTCATCAATGACATACAGGAAGTTTAATCATGGATAACAAAAACAATTGGTCTTTATACGAAGTCTTCGTACGTAGCAAACAAGGTTTAAGCCATCGACATGTGGGTAGCTTACGCGCACCTGATGATGAAATAGCCTTACAAAATGCGCGTGACGTGTATACCCGTCGCAACGAAGGTATCAGTATTTGGGTGGTCAAATCTGAGTTAATTACTTGTTCGCAACCAGATGAAAAAGCGGAGTTTTTTGAACCACATTTGGATAAGGTTTACCGTCATCCAACCTTTTACAACATTCCACACGGCATTGAGCATATGTAATTGGAGGATCACAGCATGACCAATAAAGTTTTATCCGAATTTCTATTACACATTGGTGACAGCCAACTGATTTTGTCACATCGTTTAGCAGAGTGGTGTGGGCATGCACCTGAACTTGAGCTTGATATCGCACTTGCGAATATTGGCTTGGACTTATTAGGTCAGGCACGTACTGCGCTTTCACTGGCAGGGAGTATTGAAGGTTTAGGACGTGATGAAGATCGTTTAGCGTACTTCCGAACTGAGCGTGAATATCGCAATTTACTGCTCTGTGAACAACCCAATGGCGACTTTGCACAGACCATCGTACGTCAATGGTTAATGGATCATTATCATGCCTTGTTATTTGCCGCGTTAAGCAATAGCAACAATGCCGAACTGTCTGCCTTTGCGATTAAGTCTCTCAAAGAAGTGAAATATCACCAACGTTTTTCAACAGCTTGGATGGAGCGCTTAAGTCTGGGTACGCAAGAAGCACATGACAAAGTGCAACATGGTTTAAATCAATTGTGGCGTTTCACCGAAGAGCTATTTGCACTGACTAACGATGAAAAACAATTGGTAGAAGCCGGCATTGTTCCTGACTTAACAATATTGCCTGCGAAATGGTTAGAACTGATTCAATCGGAATTAACGCGTTTCGAGCTACAACTACCACAAGAGGGAGCCTACCGTAGCGGAGCCAAGCAAGGTTTGCATACTGAACATTTAGGTTATGTCCTTGCCGAGTTGCAATATTTACAACGCAGCTATCCAGAGATGGTGTGGTAATCACAGCGTTCACAGGGAGTGAGTGACATGAACCGAATTCAACACGTTGAGCAGCAATGTTGGGAGATTTTACAACAGGTGTCTGACCCAGAAATTCCGGTGTTATCGGTCTTGGATTTGGGCATGATTCGTGGTGTAGAACTCAATGCAAGCCAAGAGATTGTGGTGCGTTTGACCCCAACTTATAGCGGTTGTCCTGCCACTGATTTACTCAAAGACGAAATCAAAACAGCGTTGTTGGCGCATGACATTCACCCTGTCAAAGTAGTAGTGGATTTATCTGAGGCATGGACCACGGATTGGATGAGTGAATCAGGTAAAGAAAAGCTACGTGAATACGGTATTGCACCACCACAAGGTTCATCTCATCTGTGTGGTACGCATGTGGCGCTGACGGATGGCGTGGCTTGCCCACATTGTGGCAGTGCACATACACAGCTGTTAAGCGAGTTTAGTTCTACTGCATGTAAAGCCTTATACCGCTGCCAAGACTGCTTAGAGCCCTTTGATTACTTTAAATGTATTTAATCTAATGGACATCGATGTGCGCTGAACAGCACAGCAATAAAATAAAAGAAGGATTTTAACAATGAGTCAATTTATTCCCTTAACCATTAAATCAATCCAGCCGCAAACGGAAAATGCCATTTGTATTTCTTTTGCTGTGCAAGATGAACAAACCTCAGCGTTTCAATATCAACCAGGTCAACACCTGACTATTCGCCATCTCACAGAGCAAGGTGAAATTCGTCGTTGCTATTCGATTTGTAGCGATGTGCAAGAAGATATGAGTATTGCCATTAAAAAAATTGATCAAGGTCAATTTTCAACATGGGCAAATGAAAACCTCAAAGCAGGGGATGTGTTAGAGGTGATGCCACCTCAAGGGGTTTTTTTCCAAAAAGCAGCAAAAGTCGGTGGACAACATTATTTAGGCTTTGCTGCAGGCAGTGGAATTACGCCAATTTTATCCATCGTGAAATCAGTGCTGAATCGTCAGCAAGATGCCACATTTACACTGGTTTATGGCAATCGTTCATGGAAACAAACCATGTTTGCTGAACAAATCATGGATCTTAAAGATCGCTTTCATCAGCGTTTGCAATTGGTGAATATTTTTTCACGTGAATTGAATGACAGCGAGATCTTTAACGGTCGTATTGATACTGAAAAGCTCCAGCAGTTGGCCAAAGCCGGTTTGATTCGTACAGATACTGATCACTGCTTTGCCTGTGGTCCAGAAGAGATGATGACGGCCGTTGAGGAAATTTTGCCGACGCTAGGGATTGAGCGCAGCAAGATTCATACAGAACGTTTTAATACAGGTACGACTACAAAAGCATCAGCACAACAAGTTGCGCAACGTAGTGAAGAAAAGGTCAACATTATTTTAGATGGTCGTGAGTTGATCATTGAGGTATCAAAACAAGATGACAGCATCCTCGATGCCGCATTACGTGCAGGTGCAGATTTACCTTATGCCTGTAAAGGTGGGGTGTGTGCCACCTGTAAGTGTAAGGTACTTGAAGGTGAAGTCGAGATGGCCATCAACTACAGTCTTGAAGAGGATGAAGTTGCAAGAGGTTATGTCTTGAGCTGCCAAGCCCGTCCAACCACTGCCAATGTACGCTTAAGTTTTGATGAATAACGCCGTGTGGAATGAAAGTATGGACATGCAATATCTAAAAAGTAGTTCTCCAAAAACCGGTGTGGTGCTCATTGAACTGAATCGCCCTGAAAAACGCAATGCCTTAAACAATGCCACATTGCAAGAGCTCGCGGATTATCTAACAACCTTAGATACAGACCGTGAAGTGCGTGCAGTCGTGATTACAGGTCATTCACAATGCTTTGCTGCAGGTGCGGATTTGAATGAGCTTGCCCAACTTGATGTGGTCAGCATTCAACAGGATCAACGACCACAGTTGTGGAAGCGGATTGATGAGTTTTCAAAGCCTTTAATTATGGCCGTCAACGGTTATGCCTTAGGTGCAGGTTTTGAATTGGCATTGCATGGTGACATTGTGTTGAGTGGTGAAAATGCACAATTTGCTTTACCAGAAATTGGTTTAGGCATGTTGCCCGGGGCAGGTGGAACACAGCGTTTGGCACGTCTCGTCGGTCAGCAACTGTGTATGCGTTGGGCAATGACAGGTGAAATGATCAGCGCCCAGACCGCATTGCAACACGGGATCAGCAGTCAAATTTGCCCAACAGCTTTAACGGTGCAATATGCCGTTGAATTGGCAGAAAAAATTGCCAAGCAAGCACCCCTAGCGATTCGTGTGATTAAACAGTCGCTAAAAAGTATTCATGAAGTGACCCTAAGCCAGGGTTTAAAACTCGAGCGTCAACATTTTGTGTGGTTGGCAGCAACCCAAGATCGTAAGGAAGGCATTCAAGCTTTCTTAGAAAAAAGACAACCCGCATTTAGAGGTGTGTAATGGATTACCAAACAATTATTGTCGAAGAAAAAAATGCAGTCGGTTATTTAACGTTTAATCGTCCAAAGCAACTCAATAGCTTTAATGAAACTATGCACAAAGAAGTCTCAGGAGTTCTCAAAGCATGGGCAAAAAATGCTGAGATTCGTGCAGTGGTGATTTCTGCGGAAGGTCGAGGTTTTTGTGCAGGACAAGATTTAAGTGACCGCGTGGTTGATCCAAATGCCGATGCACCTGATTTAGGCCGCTCGATTGAAATGTATTATAACCCACTGATCAAACTGATTACTGAAATGCCGAAACCAGTGCTGTGTGCAGTGAATGGTGTAGCAGCGGGTGCAGGTGCCAACATTGCTTTGGCGTGTGACATTGTACTGGCTGCAAAATCAGCATCCTTTATTCAAGCCTTTTGTCGTTTAGGTTTAGTTCCAGATTCGGGTGGAACATGGTTTTTGCCACGTTTGGTTGGTCGTGCACAAGCAATGGCTTTGGCTATGCTTGGCGATAAGATTCCTGCTGAGCAAGCACAACAATTGGGCATGATTTGGCAAGTGGTTGAAGACGAAAAACTGAAAGCCGAAGCCAGCAAATTGGCAGAACATTTAGCGACACAACCCACTTATGGTTTGTCATTGATTAAAAAAGCCATTCATGCTGCAGCAGCTAATAGCCTCGATGAGCAATTGATTTTAGAACGTGATTTACAGCGTTTAGCAGGGCGTAGCAGTGACTATCGTGAAGGCGTACAAGCCTTTATGCAAAAACGTACACCACAATATACAGGATGCTAAATCATGGCAGAACTTCATTTACAGCATGCCCCTGTGGCAGTGATTGGTGCCGGTACCATGGGCATCGGCATTGCACAATTGGCGGCCATGCATGGCCATCCGACCCATGTGTATGATGTCGATCCACAACGTGTAGAAAGTGCTTTTGCTGCACTAAAACAGCAATTACAAAAACGTGTAGATGCCGGAAAAATGGCGGCTGATCTCTTGCAACTGACCTTGTCCAATTTAAACGTGGCAGCGGATTTACACGCATTAGCAGACAGCCAACTGATTGTAGAAGCGATTATAGAAAACAAAGACGTTAAACAAAAGCTATTTCAACAGCTTGCTGATATCTGCTCGCCTGAGACGATCTTTGCATCCAATACATCTTCAATCTCGATTACTGCGATTGCTGCCAATATTCCACATCCAGAACGCGTGGTCGGTTTGCATTTCTTTAACCCAGCACCAGTGATGAAGTTAGTGGAAGTGATTGCAGGCTTAAAAACAGACCCAGCAATTTCTGATGCTTTAGTCAGCTTGATGACAGCATGGAAAAAAGTGCCAGTACGTGCAAAATCCACCCCTGGTTTTATCGTCAATCGTATTGCACGTCCTTATTATGCGGAAGGATTTCGTGCCCTGCAGGAAAATGCCACCACACCTGAGCAGCTTGATTTTATCATGCGTGAATGTGGACGCTTTTCGATGGGGCCGTGTGAGCTGACCGATTTAATTGGCCAAGACATTAATTTTTCTGTCACACAGAGTGTCTATGATGCCTTTTTTGATGAACCGCGTTATCGTCCATCCTTAATTCAAAAAGAATTAGTCGATGCAGGCTGTTTCGGTCGAAAAACTCAACAGGGTTTTTATGACTATCGAACAGAACATTCTAAAAAAGTGTATCAACTCCCTGTGATTTACAGTAAATCACCTGAAAAAATTGAGATGGTGGTCAAAGGTGATTGGTCACATTCACAGGGTTTGATCGAGCTATTGCAACAATCTTTACATATTAATCTGCGTATTGAAGCGGCGCCAATGGCTGAAATTCTCATCGGTGATGTGTCTTTACGTTTATCAATGGGGCAATCTGCCGAAATTGATTATGCATCACAAAAAGTGGTGTTGATGGATTGGCATGGCGATTGGTCACAAGCCAAAGCCATTGCAGTTACAGCTTCACCAGCGTGTACAGCGATAGATCAAAAAACGATTGAACAGTTGTTTATCGGTCTAAATATTATTCCGATTTGGTCTCAGGATCATCCAGGATTATATGTACTGCGCACTATTGCCATGTTGGTCAATGAAGGATGCGAGGCCGTTTTACATCAAATTGCGTCTGAACAAGACATTGATGCAGCCATGAAATTTGCTGTGAATTATCCTAAAGGACCATTCCAATGGGCACAAGAATTAGGATACAACATTATTTTACAGACTTTGCAAAATCTGTATCGTATTTATGGTGAAGAGCGTTATCGTCCTAATCTATATTTATTAAAAAAAGCGGCACAAGGACATGTGTCAACGCAGCAGCCATTACGCGCTGCCAGTTAAGGATAAAATGATGCAAGACGTATTTATTTTTGATGGGATTCGTACCCCAATTGGGCGCTATGCCGGTGGTTTAAGTAGTATTCGTACCGATGATTTGGCTGCATTGCCGATTCAGTATTTGAAGCAACAACATCCAAATTTGCCTTGGACGGAGGTCGATGAAGTGATTCTCGGCTGTGCCAACCAAGCGGGTGAAGACAATCGTAACGTGGCACGGATGGCAAGCTTGCTTGCCGGTTTACCTGACAGTGTACCTGCTATTACCGTAAACCGTTTATGTGCTTCAGGTCTTGATGCAGTTGGTCTTGCTTCGCGTGCTATTAAATCAGGTGAAGCGCAGTTTGTCTTGGCAGGTGGTGTGGAAAGCATGTCTCGTGCGCCATTTGTTCAGTCTAAACCGACGAGTGCATTTAGCCGTACACCTGAAATTTTTGATACCACGATTGGTTGGCGTTTTATCAATCCTGCATTTAAAGCCAATTTTGGTGTGGACAGCATGCCAGAAACCGCTGAGAACGTGGCAGAAAAATACAATATCAGCCGTGCCGATCAAGACCAATTTGCCTACAACAGTCAGCAAAAAGTCGCAAAAGCACAGGCTGAAGGTCGCTTTGAGCGTGAGATTCTACCAGTTGAGATTAAAAGCAAAAAAGGTGTAGTGCATGTTGTTCTCGATGAACATCCACGTGCAGAAACCACACTAGAGGCTTTAAATGCACTTAAAGCACCATTTCGTAAAGAAGGAGGTTCGGTCACAGCAGGCAATGCATCAGGTGTCAATGATGGTGCTGCATGTTTACTCTTAGGTAATAATGCCTTTGCTGAGCAGCATGGTTTAACTCCCCAAGTGAAAGTTTTAGGGATTGCAAGTGCTGGTGTAGAAGCGCGTTATATGGGTATTGGGCCTGTACCTGCAGTGCGTAAAGTTTTAGCACAAATGGGCTTAACTTTAGAGCAAATGGATGTGATTGAACTCAATGAAGCCTTTGCAGCACAAGCTTTAGCTGTGATTCGTGAACTGGGTTTAGCGGATGATGATGCACGTATCAATCCAAATGGTGGTGCCATTGCTTTGGGCCATCCACTTGGCATGAGTGGTACACGTTTAGTCCTTACCGCAATGCATCAACTGAAAATTCAACAAGGAAAATATGCGCTGTGCACCATGTGTGTTGGTGTTGGGCAAGGTGTTGCCTTAATACTCGAAAATATCAATTCAGGACGTAATTGATTGACATAAAACAAGCTGTCGCGATGACTGCGTAAGGAGTAAGACAATGAATAAAAATGCAATGGAACACATCGAAACCGCATCTGTAGATGAATTACGTCAACTGCAAGTTGAGCGTTTAAAAAAGACGCTCAATCATGCTTATCATAACAGCACGGTGTATAAGCAAAAGTTTGATGAAGCAGGTGTACATCCGGATGATTTTAAACATCTAGAAGACTTAGCAAAATTCCCTTTTACCACCAAAAAAGATTTACGTGACAATTATCCATTTGGCATGTTTTCGGTGCCTCAAGAGCAAATTGTGCGCGTACATGCTTCATCGGGCACCACAGGTCAACCGACGGTGGTTGGCTATACCCAACATGACATCAATATCTGGTCGGACGTAGTCGCACGATCGCTGCGTGCTGCAGGGCTAAGCAGTAAAGACACCATTCAAGTGTCGTATGGTTATGGTTTATTTACTGGTGGCTTAGGTGCACATTATGGCGTAGAGCGTTTGGGTGCTACTGTCATTCCAATGTCAGGCGGGCAAACAGACAAACAAGCGCAGTTAATTCACGATTTTAAACCAACAGCACTCATGGTGACACCATCGTATTGCTTGAATATCATTGAAGCCCTTGAGAAAAAGTTTGGTTCAGCCAAAGACTGTTCTATTAAAACCGGTGTATTTGGTGCTGAACCTTGGACCAATGAAATGCGTAAAGAAATTGAAACGCGTTTAGGTATTGATGCCTTAGACATTTATGGCTTATCTGAGGTCATGGGTCCTGGGGTGGCAATGGAATGTTTAGAGTCCAAAGATGGCCCAACCATTTGGGAAGATCATTTCTATCCAGAAATTATCAATCCTGAAACAGGCGAAGTGGTGCAAGATGGTGAGCTGGGTGAATTGGTATTCACGACAATTACCAAAGAAGGCATGCCGGTGATTCGTTATCGTACCCGTGACTTGACACGTTTACTGCCAGGCACAGCACGTACCATGCGTCGTATGGATAAAATTGTCGGTCGCAGTGATGACATGATGATTATTCGTGGTGTGAATGTGTTCCCATCGCAAATTGAAGAGCAAATTTTGCAAATTCCACAATTAATTGCCAATTATCAGATTCATATTTGTAAGCAAGGTCACTTGGATACATTGCATATTCGCACTGAAATGCGTCAAGATAGCAGTCCTCAATTGGCGATGCAGCTTGCAAACCAATTAAAATCACAGATTAAAACCATGGTGGGGATTAGTGTGAGTGTTGAAGTGCTGAATGAAGGGAGTTTACCTCGCTCTGAAGGCAAAGCGCAGCGCGTTTTTGATATTCGACAATCCGCTTAAATGAACATGCCTGACGATAAAGGTCGTCAGGCAATTCAATAGGTAAATGAAAACGCAATGAATCCTAAATTAAAACAAATTATTGATGAGTTTATTCAACGTGAAGCGCTCAGTGGGACTTCATTGGTCATGACCATTTTTGGTGATAGCATTTATCACCGTGGAGGTGTCATCAGTCTTGCGAGCTTAATTCAGCTAATGGACGTATTTGGCTTGAATGAACGTTCAGTGCGTACTGCGGTCTTTCGTTTGGTACAAAATGGCTGGCTCAGTTCAGAGAAAATTGGGCGCACCAGTTATTATCGTATTACGGAAAGTAGTCGTCAGCGTTTTATCATGGCTGATCAGAAAATTTATGGCTTTAGTCATAAAGATTGGGATAAAAAGTGGGACTTGGTGCTACTGAGCTCAGTTGAACTTGAAAACAAATTGGTCTTAAAGAAAGAGCTTGAGTGGTTAGGGTTTGCCAATATTGCAACTAATGTCATGGCTTATCCAGGCTGTGATCAACAAAAGCTGCAAAATTTATTACTTAGTCATCAAATGACCGATCAAGTGGTGGTGTTTCGTGCCGAAACCCTAGAACTTTGGCAAGAATCTTATCCTACGATTAAACGTATGGTGGTTGTGAATTGGCCCATTCAAGAATTGCATCAACGCTATGAAAAGTTTATTAGTGATTTCCGTGAGTTTTTCTATTTTGTTGAGCAAGAAGAAGAAATAGATGCTGTCCAAGCCTTTCAAATTCGTATCTTATTGATTCATCAGTTCCGTCGTATTTTACTTAAAGATCCAAATTTACCATTTGACTTGTTACCGACGGACTGGCTGTCGTTAATTGCACGTAATTTAAGTACCAATTTGTATCAGGCGGTATTTATGGCAGGCGATGAGTTTTTCTTAAATGTTGCACGTACGGCTGAAGGCAGTATGCCGCCCGCACACCCACAGTTCTATAAACGTTTTGGTGGTTTAAAACAGCCAGATTTGAGCTATTAAGTTAGCGTCTAATATAAAATTAACAATAAGGATAGAACAATGCCGTGCTATGCCATTGATGGCGTGATTCCTGTGGTCGATCCTCAGGCTTTTGTACACCCAAACGCCGTGTTGATTGGCGATGTGATTATTGAGGCAGGGGTTTATATTGGACCTTTTGCTGCCTTACGTGCCGATTTTGGCCGTATTCATATTCAAAAAAATGCCAATGTACAAGATTCTTGTACCATTCATGGCTTTCCAAACAGTGTGACCTTGGTGGAAGAGTATGGTCATGTTGGTCATGGTGCTATTTTGCATGGCTGTGTGGTACGCAAGAATGCCCTCATTGGCATGAATAGTGTGATTCTCGATGAAGCTGTGATTGGGGAAAATGTGATTATAGGTGCCAACAGTACAGTTAAGGCAAAAGCAGAGATTCCTAATAATATGCTGGTATTGGGCAGTCCTGCACGGGTGGTGAGAGCCTTAACCGATCAAGAAATTGCTTGGAAACGTCATGGTACGGCGCAGTACATTGAGTTAACCGAGCGTTGTCTCAACAGTATGCAAGAAGTGAAGCCATTACCCCATGACACATCAGAACGTTTAACTTATCAAATTTTTCAGGCAGATCATGTCTTAAAGCAACAGATTTAAGCTTTTCACATATTTAATTCAGCTGTCCAAACGTCTCTAGCATGTTGCAAATGTGCGCTTTTGATATACAGCGTTGCACCTAATTCGGTAGCGTTTAGATCAATATCATAATCTGAAGGGAAGCGCATCCAGGTTGTTCCCATAGGATATACATGGTGTGCTGAACTAAGCGCACCTGTAAGTATAAAAATTTCAATGCCGTGTTCAGCACTTTTAGCCATGCATTGATGGGGTTTTAATTTTTCCAAAAAAGTCTGTTCAACATTTGATTTAAATAAGGAGCAGATTTCTCGGCCTTGCTGAATGCGCCAATGCTTTGGGCCATGAGTATTGATGCGTGTTGGAGTCACTTCATGTTCTGTCATTTGCATGAGTTTGACAAAAATTTGGCAGCCCATTTCGCTTGATACACGATGGGTAGATTGATGTGGATTACGCATATACCATCCTACAAGATAGTGTTGATCCTCATTTTCAGTAAATGTTCCATAAGACCAAAACCTCTTCACAAAGGGGGGGCGTATGTTAAGTGAATTGAGCCTTTGGCGAAAATTCAATCACACTGGTTGCGCGCGCTTTTTCTGCACCAATTCGGTCAAGCATCATACCATTGACTTCACCGCATGGAGATTTGACCCATTAGTATTTTTGCGGAGTGATGATAATTAGTTTTGAAAAGTCAGCATGAAGATGCATCACACAGTACACGTTTAATAATTTATAGAGAAAATAAGTGTAACTTTTTCAACAACACTATACGAGTTTAAACACCATGTCAGTAGTTGAATTATCAAGTGAATTGCAGTGCAACGGACTGAAATGAGAAGGAGGGATGTCGGTTGCATGTAAAGGTGGGGAGGCAGGTCCGAGTGATCACAAGGGGCTCAGTACAAGGAGATACTAAGACAATTCATGGTTCAATTTAGCGGTTCAAAAGTATCCTTACACCGCGTAGCAAGATCAGCATTGTAATTATCTATAAACAAAATACCTGTTGCTACTTTATTAACTACTCCACAGCGCCCAAAATTTTATAATTTCAAGCCCAAGACGGAATTTCGTACGAGAAGATTGCGACTTACATAGTCATGATGTGATATGGACTTACGTTAATTTGCTTTAAAAAGCATATAGTTGCTCGGACTTTTTGGTGATTTTAAAGATCACTCTTATTTACTTTTCAGTCGATGTTACAGTAAAAATTAGACTAAGCATCATTGGTTTGCCATGGTTATATACATGGGCTCTTTGTGTTTCTTAGGAATTGATCAAGATGCCAAATATGTGTCAAAGCATATTTTAAAATGTTATCAAATTTTTCAAATATGCTGGGAGGATTGCTTGGCGTTAATATGACGCATAACAAGATGACTCTAGGAAAATAGGGTCATTTTTCGATGTACTATAGTAAATCCTAAGAAAAACGTCATGTGACAATTTTTTGGAATCAAAGCATTAAACAAGTGATCAATGTGAGAAAATAAGAATAGTTTTTTTGTCCCAATTAAAGAATCAGAGAATTACGTAAGCCAGACAATAGGTCAGTATCATGTTTAGGTTTGCATAATACTTTATTTAACATAATATACATTATACGAAATGCTTCAACTTTATTTACTAAGATGATGATTCACAGCTCTTGCACATAAACCGTATTCAAATTGCTATGATCCTAAGCTACGTTAAAAATAAATTTGTCCTGACACAATCCTTAGACAAGAAAAAGCCATAACAATTGTTGCTATGGCTGTTCACATGTATTTCTATATTGAAATTCTATATTTTAAATCAATCAATTGTTTTCCTGATTGTTGATTTAGGAAGATTTGATTTCCTCACTGCTAAATGCATTTGCCTTTCGCTCTATTTGATCCGGCTTTAAGAATGATGATACAATAATCGCAATCACTGCAAAGCCTGAAATATAGGCAATAATTAAATTAGGGCTTCCATCACCAATACTCAGCAATTTCGTCGCGATTAATGGTGCTAAACCACCACCTAGCACGCCTGCAAATTGAACTGAGATTGAAATACCGCTATAGCGTATTTCTGCTGGAAATTGGCGTGAAAATAACTGTGACTGCGGCGCATACATCAAAGGAAAAACCCCACCAATACCAATCACAATGGCCGTCCAAACCAATACTGGATCTTTAGTATTTAACATCGCAAAAAATGGATAGCTGTATAAAGCCAGGACGCATAAACCAAATCTAAACATGTTTTTTTGCCCAACTTTATCAGACAAATGTCCAAAAATTGGCGTAATAACCATGATGACTGCAGCACCACAAATCGTTGCAAACAAGATATCTTGCCTAGGAATATTTAGCTGTGTGGTGGTATAGGCTAAAGCAAATGTCGATGCCAAATAGAACCAAGCATTTTCAGCAGCTCGAGATAAAATAATCGTAATCAACTGCTTAGGATGATTTTTAAACACTTGTTTTGCTGGAACTTTAATTGATTTGGTTTGAGCTTTAACTTTTTCAAAGTCTGGTGATTCAGGCACTTTTACACGAATATACCAACCTACAGCCAGTAAAATAATGCTGGCTAAAAATGGTAGACGCCAACCCCAGCTAAATAACGCTTCTTCAGGTAACATTGAGACTAAGCCTAAAGCTACCGAAGCGAGCAATAAACCACCACCTGTACTGGCTTGCGGTAAACTTCCCCAAAAGCCTTTTTTACCCGCTGGCGCATGCTCTACCGCCATGAGGACTGCTCCGCCCCATTCTCCACCCATGGCCATGCCCTGTATAAATCTTAAAATAATTAAACAGACCGTTGCCCAATAACCAATGGTTTCGAAAGTCGGTAACAACCCAATCATCACCGTTGGAATACCCATCAACATTAATGTGACCAATAACATTGATTTACGACCGATTTTATCGCCAAAATGACCAAAAACAATTCCACCAAGTGGTCGACCAATAAAGCCTACAGCATAAGTGGCAAATGCTGCCAATACGCCAGTTAATGGATCAAGATTTGGGAAAAAAAGTCGATTGAAAATGAGTGCTGCGGCAGCACCATAGATAAAAAAGTCATACCATTCGATGGTTGTACCCACCATGCTGGAAATACCCGCTAAACGATGCGAGGACTTAGCTGGTGGAGCTGTGTTTCCCTGTACATTTTGCATTGTTATCTTCCTTATTCTGCAAGATATTTCTATGTTGCATTTTCACGATGCTTGATTTGTGTGATGATTTTCTTCATGAAAATCAATATTTTTAGATCTTATATGTGTTTAATTTACGCTGAGTCACTTCTTCATATCTAATAACAAATTGAATATGAATATTGACCAAGGGTTTGAACCGTTAAAGTTTTTTAAATCACTGATTAAATAGATATTTCCTCCAATATTTTGTCTAAAGTCGGACTAGACTGTTGCCACTTTGGCTGTTTGTCTTTATCCACAATTAATGCGCGCACACCTTCAACAATATCCCCATGTTGAAACCAAACATCTTGCAAATGTCGTTCAATTTGCATGCATTGCTTTAGTGAAAGCCCACGACCTAAATGCTGGAGTTGTAAACTGATCCTTTTCGCGATTGGAGATCGTTGTTCCAATGTATTCCGTATTTTTAACGCCCACACTTGAGCATCATTATGCTGTTCATTTTCAAGACTATTTTCAATGGCATCAATGCTCTCAAAACCAAAATGCTTACGAATTAAATCTGCATTTTGACTAAGTTCACTTTCCGCTGGTCGAGTAATATATTTCGCAATCAATTGTTCAATATTTTCCTTGCTTAGTTGCTTGGAATTTCTTAATTCTTCTTCTAATTGAACAAGTTGCTCACTCGGAACATGGTAGTCAATCAAATCTAGATACAACGCATCGCTGGCACTGATTTGATCGCCTGTAGTTGCCATGTACACACCAATATCATCTAAACGTGATAAAAAGTGTGTCGCAGCCACATCTGGGAAAAATCCAATGGCAGTTTCAGGCATGGCAAATCTAGATTTTTCGCTGCTGATAAGCACATGACATGCTTGGGCCAAGCCAAATCCACCGCCAAGTACATAGCCATCAAGTATGACAATAATGGGTTTTTCATACGCACGAATGGTATTCAGCATTTCATACTCAGCTTGAAAATAAGCTTGATGATCTTCTTTACCATTCATATAACTATCATAGAGATAACGAATATCGCCACCTGCACAAAATGCTTTGGGACTATTTGAGCGAATAAGTACAGCATGAATATTAGTTTGATCAGCCCATAGTGCTAATTGCTGTTGAATCCCTTGAATCATTTCCAAAGACAAGGCATTTAAACTTGCCACGCGATCTAAACTGATTTGGCCTAAATGTCCATGTTCTTCAATCATTAAGTTATTTGTACTCATATCCATATCATCCTTTTTTATTTTTAATTGTTTTTAAAATTGGCTTGGCGCTTTTCAACAAATGCTTGCATGCCTTCTTTTTGGTCTTGAGTTGCAAAAATCGAATGGAATGTTCTACGTTCAAAACGTAAACCTTCTTGCAAACTGACTTCAAATGCACGGTTAATTGACTCTTTGATCATCATGGTTGCCACCACAGATTTTTCCGCTATTTTTTCAGCAGCTTTTAAGGTCTTTTCGACTAACTCCTCTTTAGGGAAGACCTGAGCAACTAAACCACTCTGCTCTGCTTCTGCTGCACCCATTTGTCGTGCAGTCAGACACATTTCCATGGCTTTGGCCTTACCAATAGCAAGCGTTAAACGCTGTGTCCCACCTATCCCCGGGATTACACCCAAAGTTACTTCTGGTAAACCGAATTTTGCATTGTCGGCACAGTAAATAAAGTCACACATGAGCGCTAACTCACAGCCTCCACCTAACGCATAACCACTGACAGCTGCGATTAGAGGTTTACGGCGCTGAGCAATTCGATCTGCCAGATGAAAAAAATCATCCAAATAAATATTTGGAAAACTCAGTTCAGCCATTTCTTTAATATCTGCACCAGCGGCGAAGGCTTTTTCTGAACCTGTAATAACCATACAGCCGATGGCAGGGTCTCGATCTAAATCATCCAACGCCAAATTAAGGTCTTGAATTAATGTGCTATTTAATGCATTTAAGGCCTGAGGACGATTTAAAGTAATGAGTCCAACACCATTGTTCTTTTCAAGCAGAATCGTTTCAAATTGCATGTGAGATCCCTATATATGTTCAATATTTATAAGTAGGCTTCGTCTGAAGCCTTGTCGTTTTAAAGGTCTTAAAGACAACGTTATAAGCTGCGGGCAATTACTAAACGTTGGATATCACTCGTACCTTCATAGATTTGGCAAATACGTGCATCACGATAAATACGCTCTATAGGGAAATCTTTGAGATAGCCATAACCACCAAAGACTTGTAATGCTGCGGAGCAAACACGCTCAGCCATTTCAGATGAAAAAAGCTTGGCCATAGACGCTTCATTTAAACAAGGTTGTCCTGCTTCTTTTAAACGTGCCGCGTGATAGACCAATTGGCGTGCAGCTTCTATTTCTGTTGCCATACTTGCCAATCGGAACGCAACTGCCTGATGTTCAAAGATCGGCTTTCCAAAAGTAATACGCTCTTTGGCATATCGGGTTGCTTCTTCTAATGCTGCTCGTGCAAGACCAACCGCTTGCGCCGCTATACCAATACGACCGCCTTCTAGATTTGATAAGGCGATTTTCAAACCTTCACCTTCTTTTCCTAACATTAGGCTTTCATGCACTCGCACGTCTGTGAGTGCGATTTGGCAGGTATCTGAGGCATGTAATCCAAGCTTTTCTTCAGTACGAATCACTTCATAACCAGGTGTTTCTCTTGGGACAATAAAAGCACTCATGCCTTTTTTCCCTGCACTTGGATCAGTCACAGCAAAGACAATAATGACCCCTGCATTATGACCAGAGGTAATAAACTGCTTAGCACCATTAATCACCCATTCATTGCCATCTTTAACTGCACGAGTTTTAATGGCAGCAGCATCTGAACCTGTATGCGGCTCAGTTAATGCAAATGCACCGATCATTTTGCCTTGTGCTAAAGGCACTAAATATTTCTGCTTTTGTTCTTCTGTGCCAAATTTAGCAATAGGAACACAGCCTACTGAGTTATGTACACTCATGATGGTCGAGGTTGCCCCATCTGCCGCTGCAATCTCTTCTAAAGCCATAACATAGGCAAGATTACCTGTATCTGAACCACCCCATTCATCTGATACCAACATACCCAATAAACCCAGTTCCCCCATCTGTGCTAATGCCGCTTTGGGAAAGGTTCCGTGTTTATCCCATTCAGCCGCTTGAGGTTTAATTTGTTCCTGTGCGAAACTGCGTGCCATATCCTGAATTAATAATTGTTCTTCGGTAAATTGCATCTTATCTTCCTGTACATCAATCAATTGCTTTCATCCACTTTGAAAATGATTGGAACTGAATGAAAGCTTGATTCCTGATCCTGATTGTTCGGCATTAATTAAGGGTTAATCGTTGCGTCTTTTAACTTGCATGCTGCGTAGATTGTTTTGCAATCTCTTGATTTCTTAATAAGAAGCGCTGAATTTTTCCGCTTGGAGTTTTCGGTAGTTCTTGAACGAACTCCACCAATCGTGGATAAGCATGTGCAGATAGGCGCTTTTTCACAAATTGCCCTAGTTGCTCTGCTAAATCTTCTGACGCTGTGACATGCTCAGCTAAAATCACAAAAGCTTTTACAATTTCTGTCCGATCCGGATCAGGTACACCAATGACCGCAGCTTCAATCACTGCATCATGCTCAAGTAAAGCGCTTTCAACATCAAATGGCCCAATACGATAACCGGATGTTGTAATCACATCATCATTACGACCAACGAAGCTCATACTGCCATCTGCGTGTAATTCTGCGGTATCACCCGTGAGGTAATAATGTTTTACAAAGGGTGACTTACTACTTTCTTTATAGCCACCAAACCACATCATCGGTGATTGACTGATATCGACAGCCAGTACTCCTGGCGTTCCTGCAGCTAGCTCTTGCCCTTGTTCATCAACAACCGCCACGCGATATCCCGGACTGGCATAACCTGCGACACCTGCGCGAATATCATGTTGTAAACCATGGTGATTACACACCACCATACCAACTTCAGTCTGACCATAATGGTCAAAGATCGGTGCATCTAAAACTTGTTTAAACCAGCGGAACACTTCAGGGTTAAGCGGCTCACCAGCGCTACTGACGACTCGAAACTTCCCTTTGAGTTTTGCCATTTGTTCAGGATCAGCTGCCATCATCATCCGATACGCTGTCGGTGCGCCTGCAAGGTTCGTCACCTTGTAGTCATCTACAATCTGACACAAACTATCAATGCTAAAACCACCTTCGTAAAAGAGTGTTGCATGTCCCAGTAAAAGTGGCCCAGTGATTCCGTAATACAAACCATAAGCCCAACCCGGATCGGCAATATTCCAAAACGAATCATCTTCACGTAGCCCTACCGCATTTTTCATATATTGACCAAAAGCGATCAAAGCTTTAAGCGGGACTTCTAAGGGCTTTGCAGGACCTGTAGTACCTGAAGTAAACATCAAAAGAAATGGATCATTGATGCTCTGTAGGACAATTTCACAATCTGTAGACTGTGCGTTTACTTCATCCCAAAAGTTTAAATCTCCCTGTTGAATCCCTTGACCCGCTGGATCTGCAACAGTAACGATTTGAGGACAATGTGCAACTTCATCTAATTTACTGCGATTACCAACATCGCTAATCACCAATTTGCTTTGTGCAAGGTGTAAACGATGTTCAATGGCTTTGGGGCCAAAGGCGGTAAATAGCGGTTGATATACAGCACCTATTCGCCAAGCCCCTAAAATCACCACAAGTAATTCAACTGTACGGGGTAATAAACCCGATACACGATCACCTTTTTGCACACCCTGTGACTTTAAAAAATTGGCAAATTGGCTTGACCACTGTTGCAGCTCTGCAAAGGTATATTGTTCTTTCCGCCCATCTTTGCCTTGCCAATACAGTGCAACCTTATCTTGATCAATCGCATGACGGTCGCAGCATTCATAACATGCATTTAATTGCTCTAAAGAGCCTGATAACATTTCTTTGGCAGCATGATTTAAGTCAAATGCCTTTGCAACATCTTGATAATTCGACATCTTCTCTACCTCAGTCTCAATTTATTGTTATTCCGACACGAGTGTTAGTATTTTTAGCCATCCCTAGGCTAGATTGGTGTTCAAAGCGATTAAGCGTCCTTAGGTAAGTATTGCTGCACGATGCTTGAAAAATCTAAGTGTGCATTACCTTGTAAACACAGCTGTTGATACATCTGCTGAACCAGTCCACCTAAAATAATCGGCTGTTGGACTTGTCCTGCGGCTTCTACAGCTAATCCTAGATCTTTCAACATCAACTGCGTTGCAAAACCATCGGTATAGCCACGTCCTGCAGGTGCATTTGCTGAGATACCCGGCCATGGATTACATACATCCGAACTCCAGCAACGTCCGCTCGAGCTATTCACCACACCTGCTAAGGCTTGAGGATCAATCCCCAGACGCGCACCGAGCGCCATACCTTCAGCAACGGCTGCCATGGAAATACCAAGAATCAAGTTATTGCAAATTTTCGCAATTTGACCTGCACCCACATCACCACAATGCACAATGTTTTTACCCATGTGGCCCAATACCGCTTTGGTTCTTTCAAAGGTTTGATCATCTGAACCGACCATAAAGGTTAATGTACCTGCCTGAGCACCAATAGTTCCGCCTGAAACAGGTGCGTCACAGATTTTTATCTGATGTGCAGCACCCGCTTCGGCTATGTCCTTAATGGTTTGCGGATCAATGGTACTGCTATCGATACATAAGCTTCCTGCTTTCATTACCGCCAACACACCATCTTCACCCAAATACACCTCTTTAACATGCTTGGCAGCAGGCAACATGCTAATTACAACATCTGCTTGTTTCGCTGCATCTTGTGGGCTTTGGCAAACAATGCCACCTGCTTCAGTAAAATGCTGAATCGCAATTTCGCTTAAGTCGAAACCGTAAACCGTAAAACCTGCTTTGAGTAGGTTTTGAGCCATTTTTCCGCCCATGTTTCCTAAACCGATAAAGGCAATATTCATCCTTGAACTCCTAAATTAACGTAGGTTAATGGTGGTATTCACTTCACCTTTTTCTTGTGTATCTTCGAACCAACGACTGGTGATCGTTTTGGTTTGTGTATAGAACTGAACTGCTTGCTTACCATATGGACCTAAGTCCCCCAGTTTTGAACCACGCGATCCTGTAAAGCTAAAGAAAGGAACTGGTACAGGAATCGGAATATTGATACCCACTTGACCAATATCGATATCACTTTGGAATGTACGAGCGACTGCACCACTTTGTGTAAATAGTCCAACACCGTTGCCAAATGGATTGGCATTAATCAATTCAATCGCCTGCTCCAGAGTATCGACATGAATAATGGCTAACACGGGCCCAAAGATCTCTTCGGTATAGATGCGCATATCGGTTGAAACTTGATTAAAAATCGTTGCTCCGACAAAGTTTCCTTGCTCATAGCCAATGACTTGAACATCACGACCATCCAGCAGCAACTCCGCACCTTGCTCTACACCGCTTTGAATTAAATCCAGTACACGTGCTTTTGCGCGAGGTGAAATAACTGGGCCAATATCGGTATTCGGCTCATGCCCTGCATTGACCTTCAGCGTTTTGGCTTTTTCAACCAGTTCATTGACCCATTCTTTACTTTCACCAACCATGACAGCAACCGACAAAGCCATACAACGCTGACCTGCCGCACCGAATGCTGCACCAACGAGGGCATTTAAAGTTTGTTCTTTATTGGCATCCGGCATTACCACCACATGGTTTTTGGCCCCCATCATCGACTGCACACGTTTTCCATGCTGTCCTGCAAGGTTATATACATGTGTACCAACGGTTGTAGAGCCTACAAATGAAATGGCCTTAATAGCTTGATGTGTGCATAAACGATCAACAACGTCTTTACCACCATGCACTACGTTTAATACACCTGCTGGAATACCGGCTTCAATCGCAAGTTCGACAAGCATCATGGTCGATAATGGATCTTGTTCAGATGGCTTTAAAACAAAGGTATTTCCACAGACGATGGCCATTGGGAACATCCACAGTGGAATCATCGCAGGAAAGTTAAATGGCGTAATTCCTGCACATACACCCAAAGGTTGCTGCAAGGTATAGGTATCCACACCACGTGCAACACCTTCTATATATTCGCCCATTTGAAGTGTGCCAACCGAACACGCATGCTCAACGACTTCTAAACCACGTTGAATATCACCTTCAGCATCTGCAAGTGTCTTTCCTTGCTCAGCAGTCAGTACGCGGGCAATCTCTTTCATATTGCTACGGATGAGATCTTGTAGCTTCAGCATAATGCGCATACGTGCTTGAACAGGCGTTAAGCGCCATGTTTTAAAAGCCTCTTGCGCTGAAGCAATCGCTGCATCCACTTCTTCCATAGTCGCCATTGGAACACGACCCAAAACCTCTTGAGTTGCAGGATTTAGAATGTCTTGCCACTCTGTAGTGTTTGACTCTACAAATTTACCGTTAATTAATAATTTAGCCGTCGCTGACTGAATATTTGACATTGTGTTCATGACCTCTCCATAGGCACTTATTGTTTTGTACTGACTTAGAAAATATCCAAAAGCCTTATATTTATATTTTCCAATTCACTTCAAACTAGCAAAGAAAATTTTGACTACCAATAGAGATTCACGCACGATTGATGTGCAAATATGCACAGGGATGACAATAACAATGAAAGTAGATTGGGATCATTTACAGTATTTTTTGGTTTTGGCTCGTGCGAAAACCCTAACCAATACCGCACGTATTATCGGTGTTGAGCACAGTACGGTTTCTCGACGTATACATGCGCTAGAACTGGCTTTAGGCACACCATTATTTAAACGTGAAGCCACAGGTTATGAGCTCACTTTAGAAGGTTTGGCACTGGTTCCTCGCGTTGAACAAATGGAACAGGCATTTTTACAAATCGAAAAACCTAACCAACCTATGCAAGGTCGTGTGCGAATTGGCACACCCGAAGGGTTTGGAACAGCATTTTTGACACAGCTCTTGGCAGAATTGTCCAAAAAATACCCTCTATTGACTATCGACCTTATTCCTGTCCCGAAAATGATCAAACTTTCACATCGTGAAGCAGATATTGTTATTTCCATCGATCGACCGAAATCAGGACCTTATATTATTACTCGACTGGCAGACTATTGTTTAAAGATTTATGGCAGTAAAGAATACTTAAAAAACACGCAACCCATTCATACATTAGAAGATTTAAAATCACACACTTTTGTGAACTATATAGATGATTTAGTCTATAGTCCCGAACTGTATTGTTTAGAGCGCTTACCTATTCAGCTTAATGCCAACTTTAGAAGTAGCAGTATTTTGGCACAACAAATTGCCGTGAGTGCGGGTGCAGGATTGGCAATATTGCCCAAGTTTTTGGCCGAGGAAAAACCCGAATTAGAACAAGTTTTGGCGCAAGATGTTCGTTTTGTGCATACCTTTTGGATGCTGACCTTAGTCGATTTACAGCATGAGCCGCGCATTAAGCTGGTCTGGGACTTTTTGAGAAAAAGAACCGATCAATATCATAGTTTATTAATGGATTAAGAAATGAAGCTACCTTCCAAACTATAACTGTTATAGAAATTTAGATGAATGTTGTATCTATGCTTTCAAGTGATATACCCCAATAATCACCTATAACCACTAGGGATTTAGAGTACATCTTATGAGCAATCAAGAGCCTAAAAAACCGCAAAAATATGCAGACAGTGAAATTTCAGATAAGGCCTTTAAGCGTGCCATTATTTGGTTCTCGATCTATGTGCTTTTATTCTGTATTGGTGTAGCGTTTGTCGTTGGTGCAGATAATTCCTATCTACCTTAAGCGAATATCTATTCACTTATTACAACTCGCTATTGCATGTATATCTTACATTTCATGTTCGCTCATGATCAGTTCATATTGATCATTAGGCCAAATAAATTGGTTTAAATTTGAATTTTAAAAAAGCTTGTAAGTCTACATTTACAAGCTTTTTGCATTTTTAAAGTGATCAAATCACAGCTATAAAATTACTTTCCCATCTGAATAGCTTATGCAGGACTTTGCTTTTTAACTTGGTGCTGTAGATGCGTTTGAATATATTCACCGTAGACCGACATTTTTTCAAAGATGTGTTCTGAATAAAACATGTCTTCTACCAAGACTTGCGCACGGTCAAACTCATATAAACCTAATCGTTGTAAAATTTGCGCATTAATAAACGAAAATTTTTGGCATAAATCGATATATTGCTGATCTTTGTCTTTAAATAGCAGCTTTAACATATTGATTTTATTTAGATCAAAATCAATCGGTTCAACTTTATCCGCCAAGACATGGATTTCAACATCTAAAAATTCAGCGAGCTGTTTTAATTTTTCTAAGTCGATATCTAGATGTGTAATACAAATGATTCTGGAAACTTTCGGATTACATAAGCTATTGATCAAACTAAAATAGAAGTATTCTGCTGGCGATAGTTGTTCATTATGTAGCTCAATGTAGACATTTAGTCCCGATAAAACATCATCAACTTTAAATGCGCTAAGTTTAGCCTCAGCATGATAATAACGATTCAATATCGCAATATTTTCAGGGCTTTGCGGTGCAGCGTAGATCACCTTCTGATTCAAATTCGCTAAGATAAAGGGTGCAAATAAAAAAGCCGCATTTTCAGCCTTGGCATTCATATGCTCCTGACAAATACTGACATAGCCCACTTGCTGTACTTGGCGCAAAATTCGACTGCGTAAAAGCACTGCTTCTAAATTTGTATGCTGTTGTTGCAACAGATGCAGCGTTGAATCTGTCAATGGAACACCCACCAGTAAATGTTGTAACAGTTCTAATTCACTGGCTTTAAACATACTCAACTCCCTAACTTCCATACCATTTGACGCCACAAGTGTTGTGGTCAATGCACCTTATAAAAAATTCAAGCTTAAAACTAGATACAGTGAATTTGAAAAAACATATAACACTACAGACTCATCTGTTATAAAAATATAATGCACAATTAATTTTACTGATATATTTATAACAGAATCTTGTCTTGTTGATGACTATGTATAAATCGGAACAGCTTGCTCAGCACCTACGTCAACTGATTGAAAATGGCACTTTAAAAGCGCACGAAAAACTTCCGTCTTTACGTGAACAAGTGCAGTTGTCCGGTTTTAGTTTAATCACGGTCATGAATGCTTATCAGGAGTTAGAATCGCGTGGCTTAATCTATGCACGTGAAAAATCAGGCTACTATGTGGCGCAAGGCTTAGTCGAAATAGAGGCTGAACACGCTCAAATCGTGTCCTTAAATACCCCCATTGAAATTAACTCTCTGGTCTTTAAGTATTTAAAATCAATACAAGATGAAAAAATCATTCCCTTGGGATCAGCTTTTCCAGCGCAAGACATTGTTTTTTCTAAAAAGTTAACCCAAATCATGGGGCAAATTTCCCGAAATCCCCAAAGTTACGATGCCATTGATAATCTTCCACCCGGTAATTTAGCCCTTCGTAAGTTGATTGCACAGCGTTATTGCATGCAAGGCATTGCCACAGATCTAGAGGATATTGTGATTACCTCAGGCTGTATGGATGCACTGAATCTTTCCTTACAGGCCATTGCCTCACCGGGTGATTATATTGTGTTACAGCAAAATATTTTCTATGGCGCCTTGCAAGCTGCAGAGCGCTTAGGCCTTAAAGTGGTGACCTTACCTGAACATCCACAAGATGGTTTTGATTTAACCGCGTTTGAACATATTTTAAAAACTTATCCCGTCAAAATTTGTTGGCTGATGCTGAATTCGCATAATCCTGTGGGCTTCACAGTGAGTGATGAAATCAAGCAAAAAATTGCCGTTTTATTACACCAATATCATGTGCATTTAATTGAGGACGATGTGTATGAAGAAATGCATTATGCGTCTAAGAAACCTGTTTCAATGAAATACTTTGACCAAAATAATATGGTCTTACACTGCTCTTCTTTTTCTAAAACGTTGGGCGCTGCATTTCGGGTCGGTTGGGTGCACGCCGGTAAATACTCTCAAGCGATTCAACACTTACAACTCATGAGTACTATTTCCGTCAATACCTTATTGCAAAATGCCTTGGTGGAATTTATTTCAAATTACCATTATGAAAAACATTTACGGGTCTTAAGAAAAAGTCTACAGCAACATAAATTACAGTTTTACCGTTATTTAGAAAGCCGCCTACCGACTGGATGCAAATTACAATATCATCCAAGTGGTTATTTTCTTTGGTTAAAATTACCGGAGAATGTTGAAAGTATGGCAGTCTATGAAGCCTTAATTCAACAGCAGATCGGCATTGCACCAGACCGTTTATTTAATGTTGCGAAAGCCAAAACTCAATATATCCGTTTAAATTGTTCCTTTGCATGGAAGGATGAGATTCAACAGGCTTTAGATGCCCTCCTTAGTACAATCTCTGCACTTTCCTCAGATCAGACGAATATTTGACAATTTTTATTGTCATTATTATGCTCAAACAGATATTGTTCAAATACATATATTTGTTGTTGATATAACAACGAATTCATTCAACATTTACCAAAATTCAAAAAACAAATAGGTTAGTTCATGGAAGATCACAAACACAGTCAACGCATACATGCCTTTAGTTCGGATGTACTCACAGATCTAGATGCTGTGGGGATTGCACAGCTCATCAAATCTAAAGAAGCCTCTGTACAGGAAATAACACAAGCGGCCATTGCACGTGCGGAACAAGTCAATCCGTATCTAAATGCCATTGAACTGGACTGTTTTCAACGTGCTTTAGAGCAAAATCAATATGTTGAACATGGTCTTTTTGCGGGCGTCCCTTTTTTCTTTAAGGATAATTTAGATTATCAAGGCGTGCCATCACGCCATGGTTCAAAAGCCATAAGTTCAAAACCAGCCGATCGTAATCCTCAAATTAGCCAACAAATCTTAGATCAAGGTTTTGTCGTATTAGGAAAATCCAAGCTCCCTGAATTTGGTCTAAATGCCAGCACCGAATATAAAGATGGATCAGCCACCTATAACCCGTGGCATTTAAGTTATTCCTGCGGCGCGTCTTCTGGCGGTTCCGCAGCTCTCGTTGCAGCCGGTGTAGTGCCGATTGCACATGCCAATGATGGCGGTGGTTCGATTCGTATCCCTGCTGCATGCTGCGGTTTGATTGGATTAAAGCCTAGCCGTGGACGTACTTATGACAGTGAAGCAGCTGGCTCTCTTCCGATTAATATCATCAGTGAAGGTGTCTTAACCCGTAGCATACGAGATACTGCGCATTTCTATGCAGGAATGGAGTCAAGTTATTACAATAAAAAGCTGCCACGCATAGGCATGATTCATGGACCTTCTAAACGTCGATTACGCATAGGTTTAGTCCCACAATCGATTACAGGGCAAATAGATAGCGAAACAACTGCAACCTTAATGCATAGCGCAGCACTCTTAGAAAAATTAGGTCATCATGTTGAAAAACTTCAATTACCTTTTTCCTTAAGCTTTGTTGAAGATTTTAGTGAATATTGGGGGATGTTGTCCTTTTTACTGAGTACCTTTGGCAAGAAAATCTTTGGCGCTGACTTTAACCCCAAAGAGTTAGATCACTTAACCGTTGGTTTATCGAAGTTGTATAAAAAAAACTTTTATAAAACCCCGCTATTTCTGTATCGATTAAAGAAAATGCAGCAGCAATATCGTGAAATCTTTAAGCATTACGATGTATTGCTATCGCCTGTACTTGCACATACCACACCGAAAATCGGCTATTTGTCACCTCAATTACCGTTTGACCAGTTATTTGAGCGTATACAGAACTATGTAACATTTACACCTATTCAAAATGTGGTGGGTGCGCCGGGTATGTCGATTCCTATGGGAGAAACGCAAAACGACGGACTACCGATCAGTATGCAAATATCAGCCGATGTCGGTGATGAAAAAACCTTGATTGAACTGGCGTATGAAATTGAAGAAGCTCAGCCATGGCGACGTATTCAAGATATGCCTCGAACTGCTTAACAAACTAATCAAAGGTTTAAAAAAGGGAGCTGATTGGCTCCCTTTTTTTATTCAAATCCGCAGAATAAGGCTTTTCAAGGGATCACTGTATTGGAATACAAGATGCTTAATTAAAATGATACGTCAGTCCTGCATATACCGCCCGACCTTCACCAGGTGTTAAACGAGCAGGATCTTTGCCGGCATCGTTATAGCCCGGTGTCACGGTAGATGCATATTTTTTATTGGCTATATTTCTGAAATCCAACCAAGCCATATACTGTTTTTGCGGTTGAATATAGCCGAACGATGCTCCCCAAATTTGCCAATCTTTTGCGTAGAAACTATTGGCATAGTCGGTTGCGACCTTTGCGGCATAAAGTGTATTCACCGCAGCATAAAAGCCTAAAGGATGTTCATATTTCAGTTCAGCCTGATAGATGTGTTTTGGTATACCTGCAAGCTCATTTTTTCCAAATACCGGATCATTTTTATAGTGAAAATCATTCAAGGTATAGGCTTGTTTTAGTTGAACCTGTCCATATGTATCATTTTGCCAAAGTGAACTGTTTAAACCGACTTCAATCCCTTGATGGATGGTGTCTGAAGCATTCGATTCGTAAATTATCGGATTAGGCTCTGGTTGGATTTCAACAGCCAACAGTTCATTTTTAATCTGTGAATAGTAATATGCAATATTCCACTCACCCAGTGCATGTTGACCACGCCCACCTAGTTCAAGAGTATTCGCTGTCTGACTATTCAAATGAATCGGAGCATTTTGGCGTCCCGTCGCTGCGCCACTTTCATCGGGGAACTTTTGATCCGAACCCCAAATTAAAGCCCAAGGATGTGGTGCTTCTAAGCTTCGACTGACATTGGCAAAGAGCTGTGTTTCAGGTTGGATTTGATATCGAAAACCTAGCGATGGCAGGACATTCCATTCACGAATATTTTCTTTATGACTTTGCACAGGCCATGTCACTTCACTTTCACGATGGGTGTACGCCAATGCAACACGACTATCGAGCCAAAACTGTGGGTGTAGTGCCAAGGCATTAGCATAATGTAAAACATAGTCACCACCTTGGTAGGTATAATGCCGCGTTTCTGTACCCGCAGCATAGGCGCCTTGCGCAACACGCAAGCGTTCAACGACCTGACCATCTGGCAAATGCGTGGTACTACGGAAACCTAAAGTATTTTGGCTTTCATGGCCCCACAAGATTCGGTCAAATTGGTAGTTAAATAAGGTACTGATATCGTCATAGTCAACCTCAGTACTATAAAGTCCTTCTTGCAAATCCATCGGATAATGATGATAGGCCAGACCCAACTGTAAGCGATCACCTGTGTCCAAAATCATATTGGTTTTATTCGCCAGCCAAAGACTTCCCGGCTGCGGACGATTATTATTCAGCGAGATATTTTGGGGGACTGCTTGTTTTGGATTTTGTTCAATCTGTTGTTGGGTTAGACGTCCCGGGGTTTGGTGTTCAGTCTCTCGGTAACGCAGATAAAAACGTGTATCTAGGTTAGGGTTTATTTTATATCCCACATTGGCCGATAAACCTTTGCTCTGGCTTGAAGCATGATCTTGAAAACCGTCATCATCACTTTGCGTTAAGGAAAGATAATAGTCTAAGTCGCCAATTTGTTGTCCTGAATTGATTTCACTTTTTTGATAACCGTGGCTGCCCATTTCATGATGCACTGAAAGTTTTGCTGCATTTTTTCCAATTGGGCTGGCATAGTTAATTAGACCACCCAAGCTCAATGCGCCACGTGTTAAACCATTAGCCCCTCTTAAAACTTCTATGTGGTCTACCCACAGCGGCTCAAGCAGTTCATAAGGTGTTCCTCCTGGCCCTGTAAATGGCAAATCATCTAAGGTTACATACAACCCTGAAGCATGCGCCCCCGGTGCACGATTGATCCCCGAGCCACGTATCGACAGTTTCACCCCTTCATTTCCTGAAGATGCCGCGTAAATCCCCGGTTGATTTTTAAATAAATCAGCATTTGTTCGCTTGGGTATATCTTGAATGTCTGCTGCAACGATCGCATTGGTTGCACCATTTACTTTAGTCAGTGCTTTTTTTATTTGTTCATCCATTGAACTTTGTTCAACGTTAATGGTGATTTCAGGTAATACATTGCTATCTGCAACACTATATTGTGCCATTGCAGTAAGCATCATCAGGCTTAAAAGCTTAAGTGACGTGTTGTTATATTTGGGAAATTGAGGGACATCCATGATTGCGTCTTCTAAGTGAAACGAAATTGACGGCAAGGATTGTAGTGTGTTTTATCATCATGTATGTATCAAAATATTTCAAAATTCATGATTTTTATCAATATCCTTCTTCGTATTTTTATATTCAAATGATTTGTTAAATGAAATAAAACAGATAATTATATTTTTTAGTCAAAAAATAAAAGTTTCTAAATAAGATAAAAGCCCTCAATCGATAAAGATCAAGGGCGTGTATTGATTAAGAGTACGCATTGAAAGATTTTGGAAAGTTAGATGTCAAATCCTGAACATACTTCTAATCACGCTCTCGTTAAATTGATATTGAAATTTCTAAGGCAATTTAAATTAAACAATTCTCTGTAACGACATTAGAAGTTATACATCGCGACTGCATTGATTCTGTTATCTTCACCCTTCGTACTGCCATTTGGTGCGGCGCCAAAAGCTTCACGTTCACCATAGACGTACTCCAGACCTAAACTAATTGGCTTAACAGGGCTGTAAAATACATTTGCCCATGCTTGCCACAAGTTTTTATTGGCCTTGGTTTTATCGACTAATGAATTGACATAATCTGCATTATTATCTGCTTTCATATAACCATAGCCCAATGTTCCGCGCCATTGTGCTGAAATTTGTTGAGTTAAACCTACTGTAATCGAGTCAAATTCATTGGTGGCGATGATGTCTTTATCCGCATTAGTGACAAAACCTTGGTTGGTCCATGACACAAAACTACTGTCGCCTTTGACATGGTAATAATCCGCTTTGAGCACGGTTTTATCAGTCAAATCCAGTTTTGCGCCCAGACCAAGTCCCCATGCGGTTTCTGTATCCGTATCTGTTTTCTTTTCAGCACCCATCGCACGTGCGCTTAACATCAGCGTATCTGTCATTTTATGGTTTAAACGCGCTGTTAATGCAGGCAAACGCATATTTGAGCTGTCATCCTTAGAATCTTCTGCTGCGAGTACAAGATTTGTCTCTGGACTAAATTTGTGACTATAGCGAACTTGCGGTGTACGTTTAACAGCACCACCGACATAGCCCAATGCATCAATGGTTTCAGGCATATAATCAGGTACAGCAAAGTTAGACCATGTTTGCCCCACCAACCAATCACCATAGGTCAAATAGGCATGACGAATCCGCAGTCCATCATTTGCGCCCAAAAAGTCGACTTCAATTTTACCGCCTACATCGCCCACTTGAGTCGGCGTTTTAAAGTCTAGGCCTAAACGTGTGGCAGCAAGTGTTGCTTTTAAACGATCTGAACTTTCAGCATTCCCTTCTAGCGGAACACTATTCATTTGGTTATACAGGCGAGATAAGCTGCCGCCTTCTGCCTGATAAGATGCATCTGCACGCACATTGCCATACAAGCTAAACTCAGCGCCCGATTTGGTATTTAAACTCAGGCTCGGTGTTTGAGTCGGTTTTTGATTCTGCACAGCAACTACAGGCCCTTGTTTTACGTCTTTGATTTCACTCGACAAGGTGTTTTGTTGTTGAATATATTGCTGCATCATGGCTTTTAACGCTTTGACTTCTTCACGCAACTGTTCAACTTCAGCTTCGCTCACTGCCGCATGTGTCCACATGGGGAACGCGGCTGCACAAGCCAGTATCATAAGTTTAATTTTAAAGGTTTTTTTGACTAAATTTAGCTTTTGAGTTTTCATCCTGACCTCGATTTGGGCGATGCCCTTTCCTTATTTTTGTCACAATTTCCCACTAGTCCTCATGCTGTGCATCAGGGCCTAGAAACTTAAAATTTTGGGGTAATGTTAAATCTTTAAATATCGGCTTAATTCGCTGAATTTTTGATAGCTTGCGTATTGAGTTTTCGCGATTGACCTTGAGTAGATGCCTCTACAGACGCTTGCAAATTCACCATAAATATTGCTAAAGCAGCTATGACACCCGGAATGGCAATCACCAAGAAATTCATTTGATGCGGCAAATTCATCGTTAAAAGCGCACCAGTAAGTACCGGCCCAACGATTGCACCAATTCGTCCAATACCCGATGCCCAACCCATACCTGTAGAACGTACCGTGGTTGGGTAGTATTGTGCGACAAAGGTATAAAGTAAGATTTGTGAACCGATGGTAGCTGCGCCTGCTACAGCAATTAAGGTATACAGAACCATTTGCGGACTGTTAAAGCCCAGTAAGATTAAAGCCAACGCGCCACACATGAACATGATGCTCAGTACTTTTTTGATATGGAATCGGTCTGCCAAAGCACCACCACCAATAGCACCTACCATTCCACCAATATTCAGCGCAAAGAGGAAAATCATACTTGCACCAAGCGAATAGCCAGCTTGAATCATCAATTTTGGTAACCAACTTCCAAGTGCATATACCATCAGTAAGCACATGAAAAATGCAATCCAGAACATGAACGTACTGAAACTACGGCCTTGTTGAAATAATGCTTTTAATGGAGCTTTGTCTTCTTCAGAAATTTCATTGAGTACAAATTGAGTATCCGTTGTGAGGACATGTTCAGGGGCAATTTTTGAGACAATCGTTCGAGTCGTATCTGTTTGATGCTTCGAGGTTAAATACATCAATGACTCAGGGAGGAATTTCCAAATTAAAGGCAGTGCAAGACATGGAATAATCGCAATATAAAACATGATTTTCCAGCCATATACTGGCACTAACCAAGCTCCCAATAATGCTGAAGCCATACCACCAATGGCATAACCACTAAACATTAGTGCAACCAAGGTGCTGCGTATACGTTTTGGCGCGTATTCTGTCATTAATGCCACAACGTTCGGCATAACGCCACCGATGCCTAGACCGGCAATAAAGCGTAAAATACCAAACTCAACTGGAGTACTTGCAAAAGCGCCGCAGAAGGTAAAACCACTAAAAATACCGACGCAGATCATAATGGTTTTTTTACGACCAATTTTATCGGACAGTGTGCCAAAACACATTGCACCAAACATCATGCCAAATAAAGCCGTACTTGCCAGTAAGCCCGCTTGTACCGCAGATAATGACCATTCTTGCATCAACAACGGTAAGGCAACGCCATAGATCACCAAGTCATAACCGTCAAAAATAATAATCAAAAGACACCAAATCAAAACACCCCAATGAAATGGCGTAAATTTGGCTTCATCAACCAAGGTATTAATATTAATTTTCTGGTTTTGCATAGCCCACCTCCTAATTGTGAAGCTTGTAAAATTCGCTTTTCACAATGAATAAGTTGGTGCTTAATGTCCAAAACCGATTAGGCATGTTTGTATACCTAAAAAGTTAAATACAAATTAATCCCTTGATTCCGCTTTATTTAAATAGATCATTTCATAACTGCAGTTCATCTGAACGTCTAGCGACAGCATACTCAAAACACAGCACGATCATATGGAATCGCTTCTAAATCATATACTTGATAAACACTATCAAATAAACCACGAATATCTTCGCTCTCATCCATATGACGCACAGCCATAAATACAGGGCTAATCGCGGCTTCATCTAAGATAGGAACAAAGGTTAAATGTGTTAATTGCACACTTTGGGCACTCATTGGGGTGATACAAACCCCTTCGTTCGCTGCAACAAAGCCCAATGCCAGTTGTAATTCACGAACTTCACGTACTTTTTTTGGTTCCAAACCATACTCTGAAAATATGCCACGCACTTGGGTCGAAAAATTCGGTTTATTGTGATTTGGATAAAAAATCAATTGCTGATCGATCAGATCTGCAAGATAGACTCCTTCCTTTTTTTGTGCGAAAGGATGACTTGCATGTAAGGCTACCACTAAGCGTTCTTCACGCAGTAAAACCCGTTTGATCGCGGGGTCTGAAATACGCAAACGCCCAAAGCCGACATCTATACGGCCTTCTTTTAATGCTTTGATTTGTTCTGTGGTGGCCATTTCCTCCATTTCTATTTTTAAATGTGGATGTTGTTGTTTAAATAAATACAAAATATTCGAAAGTAAACCAAACAATAAAGAGCTCACAAAACCGATTGTCACGGTCCGTTCTGTCAAACCGATTCGTTTCGTCATTGATTTAATTTCTTCTGCATTAGACAAAAGTTTTAAAGCATGATGATAAAAAAATTGACCTGCTTCTGTAGTCTTAAGCGGACGGCTACCGCGTTCAAATAACTGAATTCCAAGCTCATGTTCCAAATTTTGAATCTGCCGACTCAAAGGTGGTTGAGCTATATATAGTTTTTCTGCCGCTTTAGTAAAACTCTGCTCTTCAACCACCGCGACAAAGTATCTTAAGTGTCTTAGTTCCATGGTTATCGATACCTATTAAGTATAATAAAATGCAAATTTGATCTTCGACGTGAAGATTTTATTCTTTTAAGGTATATCACATAGACAGGATTAAGCAAATTTAATCCCATCCAACAGATCAAAAACATCGTGCAGTGCATTCCCTGAAAGAAGCTTCAGCCGCTACACGAAACAACTTAAAAAGTATTGTTAGACAACCAAACAAGGAACGTGGCAGCCAAAGACCTCTTTTATCGAGTGATAGCCACCCATACTTAAATGCATACTTAAGGAGATATAGTATGAACCGTCAAGAGATTGATGTTCTGGTTAAACAAATGAACGTAGATACAGCGACAGGGCCTGTTGACCAACGTGTACAGCAAGTTGTGGTACGTTTATTGGGTGATTTATTCCAAGCGATTGAAGATCTAGATATTACTCAAACTGAACTATGGAAAGGTCTAGAGTATTTTACAGATGCGGGTCAAGCAAACGAATTGGGTCTTTTAGCCGCAGGTTTAGGTTTAGAGCACTATCTAGATTTACGTGCCGATGAAGCTGATGCGAAAGCAGGTATTACAGGTGGTACACCACGTACCATTGAAGGCCCTTTATATGTGGCTGGCGCACCTGAATCAGTGGGCTTTGCTCGTATGGATGATGGTACGGAAACCGATAAAATTCCAACTCTGTTTATTGAAGGTACAGTAACAGATACCGAAGGCAACATCATTGAAGGCGCTAAAGTTGAAATTTGGCATGCCAACAGCTTGGGTAACTATTCTTTCTTTGATAAGTCTCAATCAGACTTTAACCTTCGCCGTACGATTCTTTCTGACCAAGACGGTAAATATGTTGCACAAACTACGATGCCCGTTGGTTATGGCTGCCCCCCAGAAGGTACAACTCAATTTGTTTTAGACAAATTAGGCCGTCATGGTAACCGTCCATCACATGTACATTATTTTATCTCTGCACCGGGTTACCGCAAGCTAACTACTCAATTCAACATCGAAGGTGATAAATACCTTTGGGACGACTTTGCCTTTGCAACTCGTGATGGTCTGGTGGCAACTGCTGTTGATGTCACAGACGAAGCTGAAATTGCGCGTCGTGGCCTAAACCAACCGTTTAAACACATTAGCTTTAATGTTGAGTTAGTTAAAGAACAAGCTGCAGCACCAAATACTGAAGTAGATCGTCGACGCGCTAGCGCTTAATTACTCACTCAAAGGAAGCCGAGCTGTCTCATCCAAGTTTGACAACTCGGCGACTATCCCCTCATTGGACAGTCGGAGAATGGACATGCCACGTATTCCTGTAATTAACACCAGCCATCTAGATCGTATTGATGAACTTCTTGTCGATAATTTTGACACTGGTGAATTTAAACTGCACCGCTCAGTATTTACCGATCAAGCGTTATTTGATCTTGAAATGAAATACATTTTTGAAGGTAACTGGGTGTATTTGGCACATGAAAGCCAAATTCCAAATAACAATGATTATTACACGACTCATATCGGTCGCCAGCCGATCATCATTGCACGTAACCGTAATGGTGAACTGAATGCAATGATCAATGCCTGCTCACACCGTGGCGCACAGTTATGTCGTTATAAAAAAGGCAACAAAGCGACCTACACCTGTCCATTCCATGGTTGGACCTTTAATAACTCAGGTAAATTGCTCAAAGTCAAAGACCCTGCTGAAGCGGGTTATTCAGATTGCTTTAACCAAGATGGTTCACATGACTTGAAAAAAGTCGCGCGCTTTGAAAGTTATAAAGGCTTTTTATTTGGTAGCTTAAATCCTGATGTTCCAAGCCTTGAAGAATTCTTAGGTGAAACCACCAAAATTATCGACATGATCGAAGGTCAGTCGGAAAACGGTTTGGAAGTTTTACGTGGTTCATCTACCTATACCTATGAAGGTAACTGGAAACTGACAGCTGAAAATGGCGCAGATGGCTATCACGTTTCAGCCGTGCATTGGAACTATGCAGCAACCACACAGCACCGTAAAGAAGCACAAGCGGCAGATAATATTCGTGCTATGAGTGCGGGTTCTTGGGGCAAGCAAGGTGGTGGTTCTTATGGTTTTGACAGTGGTCACATGTTGTTATGGACCCAATGGGCAAACCCAGAAGACCGTCCAAACTTTAGCAAAGCCGATGAATATACCGAAAAATTTGGCGCGCCGATGTCGAAATGGATGATCGAACGTTCACGTAACTTATGTATTTATCCAAACGTTTATTTGATGGATCAATTCGGTTCACAAATTCGCGTTTTACGCCCGATTTCTGTCAATAAAACTGAAGTCACCATTTACTGTATCGCCCCTGTCGGTGAAGAGCCAGAAGCACGTACACGTCGTATTCGTCAATATGAAGACTTCTTTAATGCTTCAGGCATGGCAACACCTGACGATTTAGAAGAATTCCGTGCCTGCCAAGCAGGTTATGCAGGGATTGAATTGGAATGGAACGACATGTGCCGTGGTTCAAAACACTGGATTCATGGACCGGATGATGCAGCCAATGAAATTGGATTAAAACCACTATTAAGTGGCATCAAAACGGAAGATGAAGGTCTTTACCTTGCTCAGCATCAATATTGGTTAAAAACCATGAAACATGCCATCGCTGAAGAAAAAGAACTAGCTGAACAAGTCGCAAATGAACAAGGAGATGTCGCATGAATGCAACTGCACATTTAGACAGCGTAAGCATTGAAGCTGTATCTCAGTTCCTCTACCGCGAAGCGCGTTTTTTAGATGATGAACAGTGGGATGAATGGCTAGCGTGCTATGCCCCATCTGCATCATTTTGGATGCCTGCTTGGGATGATGATGACCGCCTGACAGAAGATCCTCAGTCTGAGATTTCTTTGATTTATTATCCAGACCGTCAAGGTTTAGAAGACCGTGTCTTCCGCATTAAAACCGAGCGTTCATCTGCCACGATGCCAGATACCCGAACCAGCCACAACATTAATAACGTCGAGATTATTGAACGTGATGGCGACAAAGTGACGGTGCGTTTTAACTGGAACACCTTAAGTTTCCGCTACAAAACCAACTATAGCTACTTTGGCATGTCACGTTATGAAATTGATTTTTCAGGTGAGCAGCCAAAAATCCTCAGCAAATATGTTGTTCTGAAAAACGATTATATCAACCAAGTTATTGATATTTATCACCTCTAAAAGCTTATTTCACTAAGCAAGGTTTTACTTTCAGCCAGAAGGATATTTGGCTGAAAGGACACGTTATACCAGATTTTCAAAAGGATATTCAGCCATGTCAAACCATAATGTTGCACTTCAATTTGAAGATGGCGTTACTCGTTTTATTAGTGTTGCTCAAGGTGAAACCCTTTCCGACGCAGCCTATCGTCAAAAAATCAATATCCCTCTAGATTGCCGTGATGGCGCATGCGGGACATGCCGTGCATTTTGTGAGTCGGGTACTTACGACATGCCTGAAGAATCTTATATCGAAGATGCTTTAACCCCCGAAGAAGCTGAGCAAGGTTATATTTTAGCTTGCCAATGTCGTCCAAGTTCAGATGCTGTTTTCCAAATCAGTGCATCATCTGACGTGTGTAAAACTGAAATTCATGAGTTTCAAGGCACATTGTCTCGTGTTGAAAATATGTCGGATTCTACGATTACCTTTGATATTCAACTGGATGAAGATCAACCTGACATTAACTTCTTGGCAGGTCAATACGTCAATGTCGGCATTCCGGGGACTGAAGAAACTCGTTCGTATTCGTTTAGTTCAAAGCCGGGCAATCGTTTAACAGGCTTCGTGGTTCGTAATGTCCCTGAAGGAAAAATGAGTACCTTCCTGAGTGCCGATGCGAAAGCCGGCGACAAAATGACCTTCAAAGGTCCTTTTGGTAGTTTTTATCTGCGTAATGTAGTCCGCCCTGTGGTCATGCTTGCAGGTGGTACAGGTATTGCGCCGTTTATGTCCATGTTACAAGTGCTTGAAGAAAAAGGTTCTGAACAACCTGTTCGTCTTGTATTTGGCGTAACCAATGACTTTGACATCGTGGCAAAAGACAAGCTCGATGAATTACAAAGCAAACTCCCTTGGTTCGAATACCGTACTGTGGTCGCTCACCCTGAGTCACAGCATGAACGTAAAGGCTATGTGACCAGTCATGTTGAAAAAGATTGGTTAAACAACGGCGATGTAGATATTTATCTCTGTGGTCCTGTACCGATGGTTGAAGCTGTACGTGGCTGGTTAGATACAGAAGGCGTTAAACCTGCAAACTTCTTGTTTGAAAAATTCTCAGCGAATTAAGGGAGAATAGTTTAATGTCAGAACAAGCCAGATTTAGCAATAAAGTTGTGATTGTAACCGGTGCCGCTCAAGGTATCGGTCGTGGAGTCGCACTACAAGTGGCACGGGAAGGCGCTCAAGTGGTATTGGCAGATCTCTCAGATTTTGTTGAAGATACGCTGAACGATATTCAAGCCCATAATGGCGATGCCATTATTGTTAAAGCCAATCTTGAAACATATGCAGGCGCTCAATCAGTTGCTACCCAAGCCATTGAAAAATATGGCCAAATTGATATCTTGATCAATAACGTCGGAGGTGCGATTTGGATGAAGCCCTTCCAAGAGTTTTCAGAAGAAGAAATCATTAAGGAAGTTAATCGTTCATTATTTCCAACTATGTGGTGCTGCCGAGCCGTGTTACCTGAAATGATTCAAAATCAGCAAGGGACGATTGTAAATGTATCTTCTATTGCAACCCGTGGTATTAACCGTGTGCCATATTCAGCGTCAAAAGGTGGGGTCAATGGCTTAACCGCTGCACTCGCTTTTGAGCATGCAAAAGATGGTATTCGAGTCAATGCCGTAGCCACAGGTGGCACAGAAGCACCACCACGAAAAGTACCTAGAAACGCCAACCCATTGTCAGATCATGAAAAACAATGGATGCAAGACGTGGTCGATCAAACCATTGACCGCACATTCTTAGGCCGCTATGGCACAATTCAGGAACAAGTCAATGCCATCTTATTTTTGGCATCCGATGATTCATCTTATATGACAGGAACAGTCGTCCCTGTTGGTGGTGGAGATCAAGGTTAATCTCTAAAAATCATTGGTTAAATTCAACAGGTTCATTGACATAGTCGCATGGAGGCAAAAGCGATGGCACCCCTGTTAAATACATTAAAAGAAGATTGGTCGATCTCAGCGACGGTTGCAGGATTTTTAGCCGTGCTGATTTCATATTCAGGCCCACTAATTATTTTTTTCCAAGCCGCACAAAAAGCTCAAGTTTCCCCAGCCATGATGATTTCATGGATTTGGGGGATTTCTATTGGCGCAGCACTGGCGGGTATTTATCTCTCTATTAAATATAAAACCCCGGTGATTACCGCGTGGTCAGCGCCCGGTACGGCTCTTTTAGTCACGCTCTTTCCGAATATTTCGCTGAATGAAGCCATAGCGGCTTATATCACGTCTGCTATTGTTATTTTTTTGATTGGCATCACCGGCTATTTTGACAAACTCCTAAAATGGATTCCTCAAGATGTCGCTGCGGGAATGATGGCAGGTATTTTATTTCAGTTTGGGCTTGGACTGTTCACTGCTACAGATAGTATGCCGATCATTGTCTTTGGCATGTTACTGGTCTTTCTGATTTCTAAAAGACTATCGCCACGCTACGCGATGATTTGGGTCTTGCTAACTGGTGTTGTCCTGAGTTTTACATTAGGGAAAATCAATCCTGTTGATGTAAATTTTCAGCTCGCTATACCACAGTTTATTGCTCCAACTTGGACTTGGAACTCAACTTTAAATTTGGCAATTCCCTTAATCTTAGTCAGTCTGAGTGGTCAATTCCTTCCGGGGATGGCGATCATGAAACTCAGTGGATATGACACGCCAGCCAAGCCGATTATCACAGCGACCAGTATTGCCTCGCTCGCTGTCGCATGTGTCGGAGGCATTACTATTGTTTTAGCGTCTATCACCGCAGCCATGTGTATGGGCAAAGATGCACATGAACTGAAAGAAAAACGCTATATAGCCGGTATTGCCAATGGTATTTTTTATATTTTAGGCGGCTTATTTGCAGGCAGCATTGTCATGTTATTTAGCCTATTACCTAAAGAGTTGGTCGCTGCACTTGCAGGTTTAGCGTTATTAGGTGCGATTGGAACAAATATGTCGGTTGCGATGAAAAATGAGGCCAACCGTGATGCAGCGCTGATCACCTTTTTAGCGACAGCCTCAGGTATGCATTTTTTAGGGCTAAGCTCGGTTTTTTGGGGGATTTGTATCGGTGTTGCGGCACATGTCATTTTGACCAACCGTGTAACTACACAAGCGCCAATGACAACGACTCAAGATTCTAAAAGTTCATAATATCCAAACGCATTGCTAATACAAAGAAGATGGAAAATTACATCTTCTTTGTTTAATCAAAAATAAAATGCTTTCATTTAGACTTCGGTTAATTCAGGCAATTCTCGATGAGCGATTTCAAAAGCTTCTTGAACATCTAATCCCACAGCAGTCAATAAAAGCTCTACAACTTTGGCAATCCAGTGAACCCTTTAGGCAAATAAGCATAGCAACGCACAGATTCAATTTTTATGATGAAGTAATCGCCACCTAGCCTTAGTTTAAAAAAAACCATCTAATTTGAACCGACATAAACTTTATCAGCAGCGTAAATTTAAAGGTTTTTACCCCCCTGAGAAGATTATTTATTGAATAGAATCACTTAACTAAATGATAAACTTCAATCAAACTTCAAATGAAAAAAATCGTTAATTAAATTTATAAATGCTTGCACACTAGGTGATGTATTTGTACTGCGCTTACTCATATATAAGTTGATTGTTGGAAGGTCCGTATCTAACTTTTTGACAATAATATTTTCATAAGCAATATCTGCAATATAACTCGGTAAAATCGTACACGACTGTGTGATATTGATTGAATTAATGTTGAATAAAATATTACTGGCGCGCTGGATAATTTTTAAGTTGATCTTTTTGTCTTCTGCAAATTTTAAAATCTTATGATGCAAAACTGACGACACTTCCTCAGCCGGAATAATAAAATCTATTTCTTCTAAAGATTTGACTGATATTTTATTTTGATTTGCAAATGGATGCTGATTATTCATCAAGAAAATCAAAGGCTCTTTAAATATCAACTGACTCGAAATTTCATGGTTATTAACATCTGCCCTAGAAATGGCGATATCAATACGCCCATTATGTAAATCACTGACGATTTGCGTGTCATTTAAGCTCAAAAGTTCAACTTTTAAGTCAGGAAACATCTCTGTGAGTTTCGGAATAATAAAAGGGAAAATTTTCATTTCTGCAACTGGTACAAAGCCAATGGTGATTTTTTGGTCTTTGGCTTTTTTGACTTGGCGCGTCATTGCAACTGCTTTATCGGCACTTTCTAAAATGTTTTTGGCATGTTCTAAAAACACAATTCCTTCATCGGTCAGTTCAACTTTACGTTTAGAGCGAATAAATAACTGTACGCCAATAAACTCTTCGAGGTCTTTGATTTGTTGGCTAAGAGAAGGCTGAGCCGTATAAAGTTTTAAGGCCGCTTGGCTAAAATTAAGTTCTTGTGCAACCATGACAAAATATTTTAAATGTCTTAATTCCATTTAAGTCACCTGTGTAGTCCAATCCTTAGGACGTTTTTAATACAATTCTGTTAGCAAGCTAAAATAGTCTTATATTTTGTGGTGAAGTGTTCATTTTTTATTTAAATATCATTTTTTCTCATATTTTACTTCTAAATAGTTCAAAATTTTTAATCAATTGAACTTATGCTAAATTTTTGTGATTTCAAAAGTGCATCTTCTTTAATACTGCTAAATTCATATTAGAAATACATTTTCAAATAAATATTTTGACAATACAGAATCAAAAAAAGGGATCATGTTGCATCATCCCTTGTTATTGATCTTTGAATTATTTACGTTTTTTCTTACCACTGAGCAGATCTATGGCTTGGGCATATCGTGTAGGTGCAATCCGCTGAATTAAATCAATGATTTTGGCGTCATTGCCGATTAAAACACGACGTTTATTCTGTTTCACTGCATCTAAAATCACTTTTGCTGCAACTTCAGGCGGTGTTTTCAGCACTTTATTAAAGGCTTTCGTGGCTCTATCTGGATTCATACCCAACGCGCGAATACTGTCACTCATACGTGCGCTATTTGCAATATTGGTTCGAATTCCACCCGGATGCACGCAGGTAGCGCTTACTCCGACATTTTCCAAATCTAATTCTTGACGTAAAGATTCTGTAAAACCACGGACTGCAAACTTAGTTGCATTATAGGCACTTTGCGTCGGTTGAGCTGTCAAACCAAATAAGCTGGAAATATTCACAATATGTCCATCGCCACTTTGTCTTAAGTACGGTAAAAATGCTTTTGTCCCATACACCACGCCCCAGAAATTGATATTCATAATCCACTCAATTTCATCATAATGCATACCTTCTACTGTACTGGCTAGCGCGACACCCGCATTATTAAAGATCAAATTGACCTGACCAAATTCAGCTTGGGTTGCAGCCGCCCATTGCTCGACAGCGGCACGATCAGATACATCTAACTGGGTCTGAGTTATTTTCACACTGGTGTGCTTAATCATTTCAGCCGTTTGTGCAAGACCGTCGAGGTTGCGATCACTTAATGCTAGATGCGCACCTGATTGAGCCAGTTGAATGGCTAATTGCTGTCCAATACCTGAACCTGCTCCAGTAATGGCTGCGACTTTGTTGTTAAAATTTTTCATCGTTATTCCTATACATACTTAATCTAGTTCAGTGATCAAGCCGCATTTTCGTATTATTCATAGCACAAGCTTAACGAGTTCTAATCTATGAATGAAATGATTTTATTTAATTCTAAAATATGAATGCTATACATAGCACTTTAGCGTTATTTTTTAAAATCAAATGAATGTAATTCGTCATGATTACAATAAAAAATGAAAGCTTAAATGAGCCTATTAGCTCCTACTTTTTTACGGATTGTAGCTCCAATTCTTTTAATTCAAACTGCGTTTGATATTTATAAAAGTGATACAAACCCCAAATGTTATAAACAAAGCTCAACATTTATTCTATTTTTCTACACGATCCAGATTCTAGATATTCAAAATCATTATATAAAATCCACAATATATACTTATTTTTTTGTGAATATAGCCCTTGAAGACAGCAAGGCTGATGCTTTGTAATTTTCCAAGTCTTGTGTATCCACCTTTTGGAAGATCAGGGATGCACATCTCTTACTATGTTCAATAGAGGTTCTAAAATGATAAAAACAACTCTTAGCCTAATCGGTTTATCACTGGTGTCTAGCTTAGCATTGGCTGCTGATCCATTGCATGGTACTAAATGGAAAACCATCGATGACCAAACCAAAAAACCTTTATCTGTAGTTCAATTTAACGAAACCTCAAATGGCGTTTTATCTGCAAAAATCGTTGATGTACTCACCCCGGGTGAAGCAGAAAATTGCCAAAAATGTGTTGGTAAATTCCACAATAAACCATTACTCGGTGTACAAATCGTGAATGGTTTGAAAAATACCGGTAAAAATACCTATGATGGCGGTAAAATTACTGACCCGAAAAATGGTAAAACCTATAGCTTCAATGCCAAAATGTCGAATGACGGCAAGACTTTGAATGGTCGTGGTTATATTGGTGTATCTGCGCTTGGACGCAGCCAAACATGGATACGTGTAAACTAATCCTTAGTGTACAAATTCAAAAAGCGGCTCGATTGAGTCGCTTTTTTACATGAAAACTTCAAATATAAAATTATGCGATTATAAAAATTATACGGTATATCGTTTGCTTAGCCCCCATTCGGCTAATATGCGACGATAAGTTGTCGATGAGCGATCTGCTTCGAAATGCGCCTCCATACTAATATCCAGTGGCAATTCCTCTGGTTTTTGACTTTCCACCATGTCCTGATCTTCAGCAAAAATTTGTGCATTAAAATCATAAACTGCTTGTAAATCTCCTGTGGTATCAAAATTTCGAGTTAAAGGCACAAATAAACGGGTTTTATTATGCGATACAGGACAACAGGCATTTAAGATTTTTAACACCCCATTTTCAGGAAAATCAATGGTTAAAATTGCAGAAAATGGTGGATAGACATCAAACGTTCTTTTCCATAAAAAATCATCTGGCGCTAAATGTTGTAAGCCATGCGGATAATTACTCACATCACTAAGATACTCTGTATGTAGTCCATAGTCCGTACGTACTGTCGAATATTTTTGTACTTTAGGGTTTTCACGGTCTGCAAAGCTTTCATGATGCACCCATGCGAAATGTGCAACATCAATAAAGCCTTCGAGCTGACGTCCACTTGAACCTCCAATATCAACATGAGGTGGCAATATAGATTGGTGCTGCTCGGTATCCCACGTGTCTAAATTTGGAAAATTGGCTGTAGATTCATCTCGATTAAATAAACTGGTCCACACCAATCCATATTTCAATACAACTGGAAATTTAGTTAATGAAAAACGCTCTGAAATTTGTGTCAACTCAGGCTGTGCAGGAATTTTTACACACTTTCCTGCACCGTTATAATGTAAACCATGATATGGACAAATGATGTCTTCACCCTTGACCCAGCCTTTGGTTAATGGCACCCCACGATGTGGACAGATGTCACGAACCAAATGAATTTTCCCACTTTCAGTTTGATATAACGCCATTTTAACATCGAGTAATTGCACTTGTTGCGGTTCAATCGAAACATCTTCTACACGTGCAACGGGATACCAATGCTGCGCCAAAATATTCCAGTCGTTGGCATCAAATGTACTGCACTGAGGTTGGGTAAATAAATTGAGTACTGGAATGGCATTCATAGTTCATCTCGACATTTTCAATATTTCTTCAGCATTTAGCGCCATTTAATTTTTGCTAAATCCTTATTTTCTAAGTCGAAATTAAAATCTAAACACATTTCTGTCTATTAGAATGATTTGCATAGATTGTTCTGTTTTTTAGAACATTAAGCGTTGATTACTGCTTGATTTGATAAAGCTGGCATGAATATCGCTTAAAATGCATAACATTATGATTCGCTGATGACGCGATAGAGATTGAAGCCTGTATGTCAATTACTTTTTCTAGATTTTCTGAATATTTTATTGCGGTTGCACGGACTGGAAGTCTACGCAAAGCTGCTGAACAACTCTTTATTTCAGTCTCGGCAGTACATCGACAAATCGTTTTAGCAGAGGAAGAACTGGGGGTTGCCCTATTTGAACGACTACCTCAGGGCTTAAAACTGACGCTTGCGGGTGAATTACTGTATGCCGATTTATTAAAATGGCAAAAAGAATATCAACTGACACGAACTCGATTTGATGAAATCCAAGGCTTAAACCGTGGAAACATTGAAATGGGCTTTATTGCGGCTTTGAATGACAGTTTTGTCGTCGACTGCATTCAAAAGATGGCTGAAACTTATCCGTGGATCAACCTCAACATCAGCATGAATAGCAGTGATGATATATCCAGAAAAATCGTCGATGCAGAATTAGATTTTGGCATTATTTTAAATCCCAAAAGCCATAGCCAATTAGAGATTTTATCCTTTATAGAAATTCCTTTGGGTTTTGTGATGTCGCCGCATCATACCTTGGGTGGGATGGATAAAATTTATCTTTCAGATACGTTAAATGAACGGCATATTTTGCCGAGTGATCCACTCATTATTAGTGAATATGTACAGACTTTATATAAACATCATAAGTTTAGTCCGATTCAAAAGATCGAATGTAATGACATTAGAATGATATTGTCATTGGTTCAACAGCAATTAGGTATCAGTTTGATGTCATACATGGATGCTTTACCACTGCTTGAGAATAATAAGATTATTTTTAAACCGATACGTGAAAAAGGCTTACACAGTTTGACCATCGCTTTATGTGTCGCATCGAAGCGCCAAACCTCTCGAATTTCTCAGATCATGATTAATCTTTTGGTGGAAAAAATGGAAGAAATTAAGATCAATTTAAAATCTTTGAACCCTTAAAACCATTATTTAAGCTTTTTTGTCACTTAATTTTTTGTAAAAAAAATCCAGTGCGAATAATTCGTACTGGCTGCTGAAAGCTAAAGTTTTATTAGTTTATTTTTAATCCAATGGATTACCTACAATATTACTGATAATACCTTTCATAATATGATTGCCTTGTTCTTTACGCAGTTCTGCATACCATTCACGCGTCACACTTTCATCTTTCATATGGGTCACATCACAACGCTTACGCGCTCGCAGAACCAATTCATTGGCACGTTCATTACGTTTATTTTGATAACGACGCAATGAATCTTGCAAGCCCAAAGTATTGATTTGTAAAGAACGAGCTAAATAAATTGCATCTTCCATTGCTTGGCAGCCGCCTTGTCCAATATCCGGCGTTGTACTGTGTGCTGCATCACCCACAATCACCACGCGACCTTTGTAGAAATCTGCAAAAGGTTCAATATCATGAATTTCTACCCGATTGGTTTTTTGGGCATCTACAGCATCAATTAGCTTTTGCACCGGTTCACACCAGCCCTTAAAGTATTCTTTAAATAAGGCCTTATATTGTGTGCGGTCATTTTCTAAGCCTGCTGCTAAAGGGACATCAAAGAAGAAATAGAATCGGTTGTCGGCAACGGGCATCAGCGAAACGCGTTTACCTTCACCTACAAATGTCGTCCACTGATCTTCCGCAGCAAATTCTTCTGAAATATCGACTAAACCGTTCCAATTGACATAACCTGCATAGCGGCGCTCAACTTGTTCCCCCAATACATACGCCCGTGTCAATGAATGTGTACCATCGGCGCCAACCAATAAATCAGCCAGAACCTCACTTCCGTCAGCAAAATGTGTGATCACTTGATCATCTTGTTCTGAGAAGCTCACCATTTTTTTGCCTAGATGAATATTCTCACGACCAAATTCATCCATAAGCATATTTTGTAAGTCAGCACGTGAAACGGGATAAGGTCGCTGTCCAACTTCTTCGATTAAAGGAAACAGACTAAACTGCGTCATAACATCGCCCGTTAAGCCATCGATATAGGCTAAATGATCCATCTTGCCACCGAGCTTTTCGACTTGTTCGGTTAGCCCCAAATAGTTCAAACATTTGACACCGTTAGACCATAAAGAAATAGCGGCTCCAACAGGTAAAATTTGTTCTGCCTGTTCATAGATGGTTACTTGGTGTCCAAATTTTTTCAAAGCGATCCCAGTCGTTAGGCCCGCCATACCTGCACCAATAATTGTAATGTCCATCTATAACTCCCCTGTGTTTTTTAAATATCTTTCTCCTAAAAAGCGAAAAGCATGCCATTTTTTCAAACAAGCAATAAAAAATCTAAAGTTGGCACACGCTGTGCTTCTAAACACGTGTAAATGCTTGTTTTTATCAAATGTTAAATTTTTAACACTGAAAACAAAATGCATATGTTTTAAATGAAAATAGTGAATGGATTTTATATATGGCGACTTTACTCGCACCAAGTTTTGATATTCCTGCACAATTACAGGCACTTACAAATTTAGCTGATGACCGTATTGGTGCAAAAATACTTGATTGTTCAGATGATTTTTTTGCAGAAGCAAAACGCATGCTGCAATTTAATGCACCAATCTTTGTCGAAGATAAATTTGATGATCATGGCAAATGGATGGATGGTTGGGAAACCCGTCGTAAACGCCATGCAGGTTATGATTGGGCAATTATCCAACTCGGTGTCGCTGGTCGAATTCAAGCCTTAGATATTGATACAACATTCTTTACAGGGAATTATCCAGCTTCCGCATCAGTTGAAGCCTGCTTTGCACCGAGTGGTGAACTAGCACAGGCAGCATGGGTCAATATCTTAGGCAATACCGTATTGGGCCCGAGCCAACACCATATATTGAAGGTCTCAACTGATCAGGTTTTTACCCATGTGCGTTTAAATATATATCCAGACGGCGGTATTGCACGATTTAAAGTCTATGGTGAAGTTCAGGTTCAAATTCAAGACAGTACGAGCACATTAGACCTCGTTGCACTAGAAAATGGTGGACGTGTTATTGCTTATAGTGATGCTCACTTTGGACATCCACGAAACTTAATTAACCCTGGTCGCGGCATCAATATGGGAGATGGTTGGGAAACTAAACGTCGCCGTGCACCAGGTTTTGACTGGTGCATTTTGGCTTTGGGCCAATCTGGTGCAATAGAGAAAATTGATATTGATACTGCCCATTTTAAAGGCAACTTCCCTGCGCAGGTTTCCATACAAGCGATTTATGTAGAAGATGCCACTGACCCTCAACTGATTCCGCAAAGTATGTTCTGGCCGTTTTTACTCGATGCACAAGACATGCAGATGGATCATATTCATAGCTTTGTCAGTGAGATTTTAAAGCATGAAAAAATATCGCATATCCGCATCAATATGATTCCTGACGGGGGCATTAGTCGCATACGGTTATGGGGAAAAATACATCTTTAATTGCAGTGTTAATCAAATAGGAAGCCTTCGGGCTTCCTATTTGTATTGTTTCAATTTTTTTAATTAAATGCCCTATAAGATATCTAAACATGACACACAGCATAAAATTACAAGCTCTAAGTATTGAAGGCTTTGCGCCTTTTGGTGAGGTTATTTGTACAACTGGACATGATTTTTTCCATATCAATGACGCACATACAGAGCGATATCATGCGCTCGTGGAAGCAGAAATTTCAGGTGATGCGGTTGCTGGAATTAGCATCTTCAGAAATATCAAAACGACTGAGTTGCCTTTTACGATTTCGATGTTAGAGCGGCATCCCAACGGCTCGCAAGCTTTTATTCCAATGCAAGCACAGGCTTTTTTAGTGGTTGTTGCACCTGCGTTAGATGATCACAGTCCCGATCTTACACAGCTATATGCTTTCATTACTGATGGTAGCCAAGGAGTCAATTATCGTGCAGGAACATGGCATCATCCTCTCCTAACACTCGAAGCACCGAGTAGCTTTGCCGTCATCGATCGTATTGGCGCTGGGCATAATTGTGATGTGTTTCAGTTCCCAACGCCTATTCACATTTCAAATTAATGTATTTTTAGCTTAAATACTTAGAGTTCAATAGACTAAAAATCACTTAACCAATTGTTAGTAAATATCTTATTTCATGTCTTGGTATTAATTTATTTAAATATTACGCAATAAAAAGCCCTCAATTTAGAGGGCTTTATTTATTCTATACAAACTATATTTTATGCATCATCGCAAGGTTCAAGACTTAAAATCTGCCATGATTAATGTTGCACATCTATTGCCATGCTTGGTTTTTTAACCTGATCTTTGCTCATAATCACTTCTTTATTTTTAAATAAATTTAAATGATTGAATACAATATTTAAAATAATCGCCATCAAACAAGTTGAACTGATACCTGAATGAAAGAGTGTTTGCACCCATTTCGGGAAGTTTGCATAGAAAGAATGATCGATAATTGGAATCATCCCTGCTGCAATCGCAGTCGCAACAATGATGAGGTTCTTTTGCTCGTTATAGTCAATTTTCGCCAAGGTACGAATACCACTTGCCGCAACCGTTCCAAACAAAACTAAACCAGCACCACCTAAGACAGGGACTGGAATTGCTGCAATCAGTCGACCCATAATTGGCAGAACGCCTAATACGACTAAAATCATTCCACCCGCTGCAACAACAAAGCGACTTTTCACGCCTGTAATCGCTACTAAACCGACATTTTGTGCAAAAGCACTTTGCATGAATGAGCCGAAGATTGGTGCTGCTGCACTAGATAGCATATCTGCACGTAAGCCATTGGTAATGCGCTTAGCATCCACTTTAGTACCAACAATTTCCCCAACGGCAATAATGTCTGCTGTGGTTTCAGTCATAATCACTAAAGTCACAATCAGCATGGCAATAATGGCACTTAACTCAAAAGTTGGCATACCGAAAGCAAAGAAGCTTGGAAATTGAATCCAGTTACCATTTGCAACTTTAGAAAAATCTCCAAAGCCAAAGGCATAAGCCAGCACCGTACCAAAAACGATGGCTAACAAAATAGATAAACGTCGGATGGTTGCATTACGGGTTAAGTTCAGCGCAATCACAATACCCAAAGTCAAAAATGCCAAGCTGATGTTCTCAGCACTTCCCCAGTCTGGTGCTTTATTGTTTCCCCCCATCATCCAGCGTACCGCTACAGGCAGCAATGAAAGACCAATCACAGTGATCACACAGCCAGTCACAATCGGTGGGAAAAAACGAATAATTTTTGAAAAATAAGGTGCTAGGAAAAAGCCAATTAGAGATGCAACAATCACCGCACCATAAACAGCAGAAAGCCCACCGCCTGCGGTTACTATGGCAATCATCGTCGCCACACCTGCAAATGAAACCCCTTGAACTAAGGGTAATTTTGCACCGATATATTTCACACCTACAGTTTGTAGTATGGTCGCCAAGCCACCGACAAAAAGTGCTGCCGCAATCAATAAACCGATTTGCGCAGGTTCAAGTCCCGCGGCTGTACCAATAATCAATGGTGGAGCAATAATACCACCATACATGGTTAATACATGCTGTAGACCATAGGCAAGGCTTTTTGCTGCGCCTAAATATTCATGTTCTGGTGAAACTGTTTTATCTTGTTCTGTCATTTTTATATCCCCTATTTTTTTAACTTTGCTCTTAACTGCCACGATACGTTGAATATGCAAATGGGCTGATGAGTAAAGGAATATGAAAATGCTGCGAGGCATCTTTTACATAAAAATGAATCACAGCTTTTGGAAAAAAGGTTTCGGTATTTAAAGTCTGAAAATATTCAGCTGTCGCAAATTCAAGGCTATAAGCACCTGCTGTAAAGTCCTTCAGCGCAAAATCATTAACGCGACCATCCGCATTGGTTTGGGCTGAACCTAGTAACTTACCTTCCGCATTAAATAATTGAATGCTGACATTCGCTGCGGGTTTGCCTAGATTGGTATCTAAAATATGTGAGCTAATCATGCGCTAAGCTCCTGTTTTAATCTTAATAAGGCAATTTCAGCCAGTTGATGATGAACAATTCGTTTTTCGGTTTCAGGATCATTCAATAATCGATATTGCAGCGCCTGTAGTACATCTTCACTACTGAGGCCAGAAGCTTTGATTAAAAAGAGATATCCGTACTTTTTCTCATACGCGATATTGCCTTTGAGCAATGCAAACTGAGTTTCTTCATCTGCTGAAATTTCAGACTGTTCTCGATTAGAAAATTGTTGCTCCAAACTACTTAATTCAGCCTGTGCCTTTTTTTCACCAATCCGTGGATGGTTATCTAGAGCATTTTTGATTTCATCCCAAGTCCAAGCATTTGCGGCTTTTACTGCTTGCTCTGTGATTTGCGTGACAGAGGTATAAGGACGCTGCGCTACAATGTGTTCTGCCCAGCCTTCAATTTGCACACAGTGCTTTAAAAAAGTTTTTACATCTGCTTCGGATGCTTTATTAAATTCAACAAGTTGCACTATAAAATCGCCTAAAATTATTGAATGATTGTTCAAATTTAGTTTTGCAATATCAGTGCCAACCTAGGTCTATGATGTCAGTTACCTAAGTACAGGCCTAAAAAAAGAGGAGCTAAGCTCCTCTTTATCCAAATATTTTTTATTAGACTGCATGATGTGTATACCAATGTTCCGCGATATCACCACGGCGACAGATCCACACTTTTTCATGTGATTGCACATAATCTAAGAATCGTTGTAGTGCTTTAAAACGGCCTGGTCGCCCTAAAATACGACAATGCATCCCAATCGATAACATTTTTGGCGCGCTTTCACCTTCTTCATATAGCACATCAAATGCGTCTTTAAGGTATTGATAAAATTGTTCACCACTGTTGAAACCACCCGGTGAACAAAACTTCATATCATTGCTTTCAAGTGTATAAGGAATAATTAAATGTGGACGGGTTCGACCATTTTCATTTGTCAAACGACTCCAAAAAGGCAGGTCATCACCATAGTGATCGCAGTCATATTTGATTTGCGGAAATTCAGCCAATAGCTGACGTGTGTTGGGACTGTCACGCCCTGTGTACCAGCCAATAGGTGTCTTTCCAAATAAAGCTTCAAGCACACTAATCGCTTGATCCATGTGCTGACGTTCTAGCTCTATCGGCATATCTTGATAATGTAACCAGCGTTGACCATGTGAAACCACATCATAGTTGGATTGTTTGATCGCATCGACGATATAAGGATTGCGCGCTAGAGCCATACCAACGCCAAAGATCGTCATGGGTAAATCACGTTTTTTAAATTCTGCATGAATCCGCCAAAAACCGGCTCTGGAGCCATATTCATACATCGAGTCCATCGACATATGTTTGGCAGGAAAACTGGCCGCTCCAATAATATCGGATAAGAATTGTTCTGATCCTGCATCCCCATGTTCGATGTGGTTTTCTCCACCTTCTTCATAGTTCAACACGAACTGCACTGCGATACGTGCCTGATTAGGCCATACGACTTGAGGTACATCGCCATGATATCCAATTAGGTCTCTGGAATAATCCTGTTGTTGGATCTGGTCAATTAAGTCTTGCCCGCGTAAGTAGCCTGTAGTCACTTCAACTTCCTAATTTGTTATATCAAACAGTAAAAAATTAGTTAGAAACAAGCAAATTATGCGCCAATGTCGTAGACGGCTAAATAGCTTTTCATATCAATGACCATTGCCTTTTTTTAAGATATTGAATGGTTGCCCTGAATCATCTGCAATGATTGAAATTTGCCAAATTTCATCTATTTCTGGAAAATTCTGATGCAGTTGATCAATGAAATAGTAATAACCTGGTGTATTTTCCGTAATATAAATGATTGTATTTGAACACAATATATAGAGTTGAATCTCATCAATGGTTCCAAGATCTTGGCGTACGACATCTATACTTTGAATATCTTTCCATAATATAGTTTTAGTGCTTATTTCAGGCCCAGTTATAGTGTATGTGAAACCATCATTAAAATATTCAAAATCACCTTTATCCTGTCTTAGAATTTCAAATTCGTTTGTTTTATTTTTTATATCTTGTTTTAAATCAATTGAATCTACAAACCAAATATGAGGATGACAAACTATTGCATTCCAAATAATAAAAATACAAAGTGTAAAAAACCATATATTAGCTGTAATTACTATCGTAAGCACTGCCAATATAAATAAGACAAAACCAAAATTTATGTTTAAAAACAATATTGTTGTAGTTCTTATTGGCAGCTTCACTTTCATTGGTAACTGTTTGAATAAAATATCACCATCATTCAATTTTTCGTTGTATTTACAGTAAAAACAAATTGCCAATATTAAAAAAGAAATTATGCTAATGAATGTAAAATGTTTTTCCCATATTTTCCAATTAGATAAAAAATATATAAAAATGACCATAAATATTGAAATTGAACAATACATCGTAAGTAAGGAATTTAAAAAAATATGCATTCTCATTGATTTTTTAATCTAGTAAATTTTTTAATGGTATAACTATACTTAAATTTAAAGCATCATGATCAAATATCTTTGTAAAATCAAAACACCTAACTCTGAAAATTAATTTATACTCATAAGTCATTTTCACTCAGTTCCAAATAAAAGATTCAAACAATAAGATTGGCTAGCAATTGATTAATCCATGCTTTGGAGAAGACAAAACATTTTGATTAGGCCCACCTCATATCCAAGTAAGTTACTTAATTTTTAGTGACTTATGGTGGTCTGCCTTAAGAATCTTTATGCAATAGAGCTATAAACGAGCAAAACTCTACAAAATATTAAAAAAAATATTTACTCATAATTTTAAATTTTACTCTTCACTCAACAATGCAATATATTGAAAATAAATAAATTACAAAAATATAGATAAACCTAATATAATATTCATAAACTTCACTTTCTTTTTTTATCTTCCCGATCAACAAATAACTCCCATTATAAATTAGATCAACAAAGATAATAAAAAAAACTACTGCACCAATAAAACTCCAGAAACCTATCCCAAAAAAGTAATACTTTATTAAAAAAATCAAAAACTCAATAATAAAAAAAAATAGCTATAATTAGCCTTTTATAATCGTGATAAACTCTAATTACAAATTTATCCATTATTATTCCTTTTTAAACTATCGATCCATCTCATTACGAACTGCATCATTACTTTACTTCTTCAGTAGACATCAATTATTTAATACACATCACGGCGGTAACGACCTGCTTTACGCAGTGTATGCAGTTGTTCAATGCCCAGTATCTCTTGCAAAGTGGCATCTACCGCTTTAGCCATATTCAAACTGCCGCAGATATAGAGACAAGCCCCTTGCTCTAGCCAATCAATCAATTCAGCTTTTTTACAACTAGGACATCTTGCACATACTTTTCAGCAAATCCATCACGAGAAAATACCCGATCGATTTCTGCAATTTTACCTTGGTTTTGTAATTCATGCAGTTCATCAGCAAAAATTGCATCGAAAGCTTGTTGACGCTCACCATAAATTAACCAGTTTTGATAGTGCTCTGTTGCGACACGTTGCTTAAGATGTGAAAGCAAACCCGCCATTCCTGAGCCATTGCCAATCATAATTGCCGACTTAACGCCCTCTGCTAAGTCAAAATTTGGATTCGCACGAATATAGGCATGAATACATTGTCCAAGTTTTAAATCTTGTGTTACTAAACCAGAACCTAAACCTAGTTCATCGCCATGCTGCTCTTGACGTACGACGAGCTCTAAATATTTTTAATTAAATAGAGTTTGATAATTTCACGCTTATACTAAACGACTGAATAAAGACTATAATAAAAATTAAAAATTCATTCGCCATTTGCGAAATCTTCGAGCAATCATGTCCAAAAATCTTGCAACGCTGATTGGATTCAGTGCAATCTTACAATGGTCTTCTATTGTTGGTTTACTTAAGAAAATTAGTTTCAGTATTGGCCCTGATCTTGCTGTGCTCTTTATGTATACCTTGAGCGCAATTATTCTATTGCTCTTATTTAAAATTCCAAACCTTAAACTGGTTCCGCGCCAATTTTTGATATACGCCACCCTTTTATTTGTGATTTATGAGTTGTGTTTTTCGTATGCCATTGCTTTGGCTCAAACAGCTCAACAAGCGATTGAAATCAGTTTGGTCAATTATTTATGGCCGAGTCTGACAATTGCCGCGTTAATCTTATTTAAAGAATTAAAGTTTAACTTTTTCGTAATCATTGGTTTAGCCATTAGTTTGGGCGGCATTATTTTAATCCAAACTGTTAACGGAAGTTTTAACTGGTCTACAGTCTTTACCAACATTCAGTCCAATCCATTAAGCTATTTTCTTGCTTTTATGGGCGCGAGTTTATGGTCACTCTACTGTGTGATTACCCGTAAATACAGTCATGGACATAACCCTATTTCATTCTTTTTCGTCGTGATCACCATTGTGCTATGGCTAAAAATGTTGATATTTCACGGTATCCCGCGAATGCCTGCCGTAGACTTACATACCGGTAAGTATATGTTAATCGTGTCCATCGTGACCGCATTGGGTTATGCAGCGTGGAATGTAGGTATTATTAAAGGCAATATTACGATATTGGTGACTTTATCGTATTTTAGTCCGATTTTTTCTTCGGTTATTTCAATGTTTATATTACAGACACCACTGAGTTTAAGTTTTTGGCATGGTGCCATTTTGGTGACATTAGGTTCGCTGGTATGTTGGATTTCAACCAGCTGGCCACAAATAAAAGCCAAATTAATGCAATTGCGCCATGAATAATATGAAGCAGTCACTTGGCTCATTTATCTTAAACTGAATAACAAAACCGCGATTAGGCACAGCATATGAAGTAACTGTGTTGGTGCAAAATATAGAAAATATTTCCAGCCACCTGTGAGAAATGCATTCACACATTTTGAAATTGCATGGGCTGATAATCCAATCACCACAGCATAAACCAGTGTCAAATTATCGATATTACCTTGCATCACAACGGTTGCCATAGCTGCATGGACTTCAAAGAGTGATGCTAATAATGTCCCTAAAATTAAGCCTTTATCACCTAAAGCGAGATTTAATCCATAAACAAGTGATTGGATAAAAGTAAGCGTGATGGCAATGATTGCCGCCTGTTTTAAGCTAAACATTCGACTATCGGTATTTTCTAACGGCGCTGGTTCATTCGCTTCTACAAAAAGTTTTTCGGGTTCTGTCTCTTTATTATGCTGAACTTGAGATGAGCCATAAATCAGATATAGCGCAGCAAGGACTAATATCAAGATGCCGACGATACTTGGTATAACTAATATTTTAAACCATGCAAAACTCACCCCAAGGACGATGATCAAGAGTTGAACCAATGTCGCAACACATGAAAAAAGTCCTGCCCCTGCATTACTTTTGGCACTGGCTTTTCCTGCTCGTACTTCCATGCCTAAGCTTGCGATTGTTGCTGTGCTCGACACAAAACCTGATGCCAAGGTCGATAAAATAATGGCTTTATCAGAGGATAATAGCCGCTTGGAAATGTGTGCTAATGACTGCACCACCAAGATCAATATCAGTAATTTTAAAATCACATAGGGATTTAATACTGAACCCCAATAGGCTTGATTCGGCGTTAAAGGTAAGGCAATTAGGATCAATGCCAGTAAAAAGACTCCATCTCTTAACTCATAGTCTTTGATCCAATGCGCTGCAAAATGATGTAAGTCTTTCTTTCCAACTAATATGAGGGTCAGCACCACAGCCAAACACGCAGCCAATGGAATATTAAATACACAAGCAGCGCCGATTAAATAGGTCATAACAAAAGCAAGTTCTGTGGTTGTGCCAATATCTTGTTTTTGCTGGCTTAATCCATAATAGCTATACATACTGACGACAATTGCACCGATTACACCAACAGCTAAATGGATTAAAAAACACAATGCTCCAAACAGCGCGCAAATGGTAAATGAGCGTAAACCAGCAAAACTCTGTTCACTGTCCAAATTGTTGTTACGTTGACGCTCCAAACCGATGAGCAGTCCACAACCTAAAGCCGAAGCTAAAATAGTTAACAATGCTGGGAAGGATAATGTTTGTATGAGTATTTCCAAATTTAAGCCCTCCCATCAATACATTGTTTATATTAGCAATATAAATAAAAAATAATTAAAAAAAATTAACGCTAAAATTCGAAAAATAAATATACAACTTGAACATTTTCAATCATGTTCAAAGTTTAGTCATCCTTTAAATCATAAACAATTCCATAATCAATATCCTAGTGGACATGGAATATTTCTCATATTTTAATTAAAAATATATTCGAAAAACTGACTTAAATTCGGCCTTTATTTGCCTTCATGATTGTTTAAAGCACACATTAAGCCCAAATCACCATAATGGCCGCAATCACCACTAAGGCTAATCCCCAATGATCGGTTCTTGCGAGTTTTTCCTTAAAGAAATATGCAGAGATTAAGAGGCTAAATAAGATTTCGATTTGACCTAAGGTTTTGACAATCGCAACCGTTTGCATACTCATAGCAGTAAACCAGCCCAAAGACGCTAGAAAGCTACAGACACTAACGCGAAAGGTCAGACCGACTCTATCCCACATAGCAATGAGCGTTTTACGGCTAAATAGACTGAGGTACAGCAGCATAATCACACATTGAAAGCCAATTACACTCAACAACACCCACGCCGCACGATGCAAAGTCGGTATATCGCTTAGCTCTAAACTGGCTTCACGAACCAATAAAGAGGTAATTGCAAAACTTAATCCACTCCCTACACCGATGCATAACGTTGGCAAAGATAACTTTTGTCGTTGAGAACCTTTGCTTAAAAGAAAAACGGCTATGCCACCAACCAAAACACCAATCCAACCAAATAAACTTAAATGTTCACTTAAGAAAATCACCCCCACTATGGCCGCAAATATGGCTTCACTTTTCGCTAAACCGACGCCGATGGCATAATTCTTTTGCTTAAAAAGCAAGACCATTAAAATCGTCGCTAAAATTTGACTTAGTCCAGCAATCACCACATAGACCCAAAACATAGGTGTAAATGTGGTCACCTGAGTCACAGGCTGTTGTTGGTACAGCACATATAAATAAATGCAGGCAAATGGGAGCCCAAAAATAAACCGTGCAAGGGTGACACCATACACATCAACAGTGGTACTGAGTTGCTTTTGAAATGCATTGCGCCATGACTGCATAAAAGCAGCCATTAAAGTGAATAAGATCCAAACTGGAAACATAAGAAAGGTGGTTTAACGGTGGATGCCTCTTCAATTTACGCTTTTATTGAATTGAATGCGACCCAACACGGCTAGATTATTCATTGAACTTGGTTATGGATTCGTTGAAAAAAATTTATTTAAAAACCTCATATTAAGCATATGGTATTTATCAAAATTTAAGTTTTTATAAAAAAACGCAAAGGCATGTTACCTTTGCGTTTTGCTCCTTACCAACATTTAGTTAGTGACTTATATTAAGTTAGCTTTCTAGTAATACAGCACCAAATTGCTCACGTAGATCTTTTTTCAGAATTTTACCTGTTCCACTCAATGGAATAGCATCCACGAAAATCACTTTATCTGGCACCTGCCATTTAGCGACTTTATCTGCATAATAATCCAAAATTTCTGTATCAGATAAATCGACATCTGGCTTTTTAATTGCAATCAATACAGGACGCTCATCCCATTTTGGATGGGTTGCTGCAATCACTGCCGCCATTGCAATTTTAGGATGTCCCATAGCTAAATTTTCTAACTCAACAGAAGAAATCCATTCACCGCCAGATTTGATCAAATCTTTTGAACGGTCACTAATTTTTAAGAAACCATCCTCATTCAGGGTTGCAATATCCCCTGTATCAAACCAACCATCTGAGGTTAATGCAGACTCTGTTTTGCCAAAGTAATTGCCAATAATCCAATGCCCTTGGATCTGTAAATTACCCGTCGTTTCGCCATCACGTGCAACTTCGTGTGTACCGTTTTCTTCATCGGTAATACGTAAATCGACCCCAAATGGTGGACGACCTTGTGATAATCGTACTTGTAATTGTTCTTCTTCAGATAATAACAAATGTTTGGCTTTAAACTGGTTTGAAGAACCTAATGGACTGGTTTCGGTCATTCCCCAAGCATGAATCGTTTCACAGTTAAATTGTTCTTTAAACACTTTTAACATCGCAGGAGGACAAGCAGATCCACCCACCACATTACGCACTAAACTTTCAAGCTGACTACCCGCTTGTTGCGCAGCATTAATCAAACCTTGCCAAATTGTTGGAACACCCAATGCTACGGATACTTTATAATCATCAATCATTTGCGTCAGGCTCGCACCATCTAAACCTGGGCCTGGCAGCACTAAAGTACATCCTACCATTGCCGCAGCATACGGCGTACCCCATGCATTGACATGGAACATCGGCACAACAGGCATCATAATATCTCGCGCTGAGATATTTAATGAATCCGGCATACAAATCGCATAACTGTGTAAGACTGTTGAACGATGGCTATACAACACGCCTTTCGGATTGCCTGTGGTACCCGAGGTATAACATAAAGAACTAGCCGATAATTCATCTAATTCTGGCCATGTATAGTCTGCAGATTGCCCCGCGATAAGTTCATCATAAAATTTAACATCTGGCACCGCTTCGACAATCGCTGCATCTGGTGCATCTAAACAAATAAAATGTTCAACAGATTTTAATAAAGGTTTTACTGCTTTGATTAAAGGCAAAAAGGTTTTATCAAATAACATCACGCGGTCTGCGGCATCATTGATGATAAAAATTAATTGTTCTGGAAATAAACGCGGATTAATGGTGTGACAAACATAGCCGCTACCTGAAATAGCGTACCAAGACTCTAAGTGACGATGGTTATTCCAAGCGATCGTCGCAACACGATCTCCTAAATTTAAACCGAGTGAAGCAAGAACATTGGCAAATCGTTTTGAATTTTTATGGACTTCACCCCAAGTGGTTTTCGTAATTGTCGTGTCTGTATTTTTTGAAATGACTAAACTATCCGCATGATAGCGACCCGCATGTTCAATCATGCTACTAATCAAAAGCGGTTTAAACATCATATTACCAAGCATTCTTTGCTCCCACATTCATCCATATTGAGTTGTTGTTTTTCCGCACTGTCCTGCAGATTTTTAAAACTTTGTACCATGTCAAAAGTGATTATTCTTTATCGACAAGGTTGAAAGCAGTAGATATGAAACGCATATCCAAAACTGATTCTTATGTTTTAACCTTAATTGATTTTAGAATCCACTGTTTTATTGCTCAAAATATGAAGGCTTTAGTGATATAAAATGCAAAAATTAATAGCATCATCCCAATTCAAATTATATTTTTAATGTGCATGCACACTGCTGCTTTAAATGATGTATTTTTTAGATATAAAAATAATCTACCGAATCAATTGGCATAAAAAACCCAGTCTAGATACACTGGGTTCATTCGCCGCATTTGCCTTTGTAGTTACAATATTTATAGTACTTCAAACTCAATACGACGGTTTTTCTTACGACCTTCAGGCGTAGCATTGTCTGCTACAGGCTTATTTGAGCCCATCCCTTCAGTACTTAAGTTCGCCGCCGCAATATTCTTTGAAATTAGGTAGTTTTTAACTGCATTAGCACGATCTTGGCTTAAACTTAAGTTTTTCTCAGGATTCCCTGAGCTGTCTGTGTGACCAATAATTCGTATTTTTTTCCCACCGACGCGGTTCAGTGCGACAACCATTTCATCTAAGATCTGTACCCCAGATGGCGCTAAAATAGCACTGCCCGATTCAAATTCAATAATACGATTACGTAAAGCCGCATCAATAATGGCTTGTTCAGCCTGATTGACAGAAAGCTGTGCATTGAAACGAAAAGGTGCTGTGACCAAAGACTGAAACTTGGTGGTCGTGGGTTGGATATCATTTTGATTTGACATCTTGCCACTTAAATCGACTTGCGTTCCGCGTACAGAGAGTTTCCCCTGTTTTACTTTTTTTAGGTCATCATTAATCATTTGGCTTACGCTATTACCCCAACCATTAGGTGCTGTAACCGCTCGAACCTGAATTTTATCAACCACATTTGCCTGACCATAGGTCAAATAGGCTTTATTTAATATTTCTTGCTTGGTTGCTTCATTCGGTACAGCACCTTCAATCACAATAGGCTCTGCCCAAAGCAAAGTCGAACAACCTAAAATGCATACACTCGCAATAAATTTGGGCAACATTGGTAAGATTCTTTGCATCATTATTCTTCTATAAAAGTCTGTCTAAAAAGTTTAATGCCATGAATAAGGCTGATCTGACGCTCACTCAAAGACTGTTCCAAAACGGCTAAGCCTGCATTTTGTTCAAGATAAGGATCAATCCAACTGGCATCGATCAGGGAAACCCAATGATCACTTTGCATATTTTGGGTAAAAACATCATTGAGTGCAGTAATATCAGCACCTTGAAAACCAAATAGTAAAACAGGTGAATCACTGTGTAGGATGCCAATGAGTAACTCAGCATCTTGGTTTTCGACAAAGCGACTAATTAAATTGACCCAAAAAGCCGCAATTTCATAACAGTAACTAATATTATTGATCGGTAAGATCAACACTTTATTCAACCGAGACGTACCCTGATGAATAATCGGTTGTAGCAGCAAACCGAGACCAATCATGCTTTGCGCCAACTGATAAGGCGTAAAATTCAATAAACGTGCAAATGAATGCAACGTATGATGCTCATAAAAAGAAGAGGTTTCTTCTGTCCCGAACACTTGAATTTCGTTATTCAGTTTGCCTAATTTATCGAGCAAAATATCGGGATCGCGAATAGAACGCATCACTCGGTTACGCTGATATAAGTCAATTAAGGTCTGTTTATAACGATATGGTGCATACAAAATATTATCGAAAGGATCATCAATTTCTAGCAAATGAGCCAGCACCATTGGAAATTGACGCTTTGAACTGTCTTCACTGCTAATCAAATTGGCAACCAAAAAACGCTTATCTTTTGGACTGGCAATAAAGAAATCTAATGAAGGTAGTGAGTTATACGCTGCATTAAAATTGTCTGAACGCATAGCGAACTCAAGCGCCTCCGTGATCCACTGATCGATTAACTGAATCAGTGAATATTGTTCACGGCTCTTTAAGAAGTCACCACGAGCTGGACATTTTCCATAATACAGCGGTGTCGTTCTCACTTCATACATCGTCACACTCCTTGTTCTTTTGCACGAATGCCACCGCTCTCATTTTTAAATTCATCATCATGGTGTTGCTGTTCCTTGTACAACACTCATCGGTGAAGTCGCTGGTGGCGCTACAGGCGCTTGTCCTGCAGGCATCGTTTGCGCTGCGACGACACGAACACCTTTATTCGTCACCACTTGATCAACAAGAGTCATACCTGAATAGCCTGAACCTGTAGTTGGGCCAGATGCGTTACCACTAATTAAACGGAAATTCACTTTAACAAACACTTTTGGATTTTGTTTGCTACGCCACACCATTTCAAATGAATTACCATTTTGTGTACGCTGAGCGCCTTCAACCAATCGGTTAATACCATATTCACCCGGCTCATCAAAAATCGTATGCGTTTGACCTTCCAAGTCAATCGCGGTAATACGTGCACCCGGAATTGCCCCTTTATTTGGCCAAACGAAGTTCACCCATTGCTGAACACCGTTTTCATACACCATACGCTGACCATCAATATCGATGGTATATGAAAGCAACTGTGTATTTTCTAATGGGAAGAATTGGAAGTTCGATTGATTGGTTGCCGCAGGTGCTGCTTGACTCAATTCCCCTGTAGCAACGCCATTACTTGGCGCAACATAGCGTTGGAAATTCGCTACAAATTGTGGATTTAAACCAATGCCCAAATCTTTCCATGTTTTCGTGGTTAAGGTATAGCCACGACGAATCACCAGTGGATCTAAATATTCTTTTACAAAGCGAGCGATACTTCCGTTTTCACCAAAAATTTGGCTAATTTCATTACTGGTCGCTTGTAAAGTAGCATTGCTATTAAATGGATATTTAGGTGCAAGATTGGTTGTAAATGGTTGATACGCCTGCATTGCCCACAACTTATTAATTTCGTTTTGAGCAGGGATCAAAAGAACTTCAAATGACTGAGTTACCGGCTGCATAAAGAGTTTTTGAATCAACTGTTGATCTAATTCATTTAGACCCACAGACATTTTTTCATCTACGAATTTTTGTGTGCTATTAAAGACAGAGCTTTGATCATTGATGGTTTGTTTCACCAATGTCATGCTTGCAGGTCCCATATCACCGCCACTCTTTAAGTCATTGAACTTACTACGCACTTGACTCAAAGACAGCATGTATTCATCTAAAATAGATTTGTTTTGCTGATCATCACGCTTACGAACCAATTGATAGAACACATCAAATTCTTTTGCAATAACACCTTGACCGGCTTTAGAAGCAACTTGCTGTGCCTGCTGCGCATCATCACGGCTGAGGACTTTACGTTTAAACCACGCAATAAAGCCTTTCTGAGGTGCAGCCAGTTCTGCTTGAACAATTGGATTATCCCAACTGGTTTCTTTCGCAATACGGTCCACCACTTTACGAATTGGCGAATTCTCAGGTTCACCTAAAATATCGATAAAACGTGACTGCTGAGCAACATCTGCACCTTTTCCATAATGCACAGCATTTAAAAATTTACGCCATTCAGCGATATATTCCTGCTTATAAAGTTCGGTTAACTGTTTACTGATCTGATCTGGACTACCACTAAACGTCAGGTCATCAGAGCGATTGGTATTGAGTACCCAATCTTGGGTATCTGTCGGATTATTCGCAGCTTGGTTAATCGCATCTTTTACATAATCATTCCATGCTTGGTAAGTAAAAATACCCGGCAAGGCATAACTACCTAACATGCTGTTTTGGCCTGTTTCACCTAAAATTTGCTTCACAGTTACTGCAGGGAAACGTACCGAACCACGCATTTTAATTTCATTATAAACGCGGTCACGTGCAGGAATACCCATAGTAACAGCCGTCAATAATTGACGTGTTTGATCAACCAATAAAGGATCAGATTCCATTTGCGGGAACGCAGGATCAGCAGCTAAAGTCATCGCATAAGATAAAACTTGTTCAGCTTTTTGAATCATTTCCCCACGTGGCATTTGACCGCGATTTGAATCTAACCATGAACGCCAGAAACGAGTAACTTGGTCACTCAAATGGCTCGATTCCATATATTTGTGATTGCTCATCATCAAATAAGCCTTCAGTGCATTATATGCATCCTGAGGGTTAGTATCTGATGGTTCTAAATAGGGCTGATTTGATTTCACAGCTTGAGTGATTTGCACATTGACGTGATTTTCTTTCAACGTCGCTTCATTGGCTTTAACGCGTTGTAAGTACTGCGCCATATTTTGCTGAGATGGTGCCAATACAATTTGTTGAATACCACGTAAATACTCAACTTTAAGTTTTTCACGGATTTTATTCCCTTGGTATAAACCAAAGCTGTATTTCAAAGGACGATCTTCATCAAAGTGATCGAGCTGCTGTAAATGCCCTTGTAATATCAGCAATGCATCCAATTGAGTCGAAAGCTCACTTCCGCTACGGCTTTCCATTTGCACAACTTTGTCTAAGTCAGCTTGAACTTCCGCCACGAGTTGTTGGTTATTACGATACGACCAAACCCATAACCCAAGCACCACAGCAACCAATAACAATGCAGCAATAAATGCCATAAAGCGCTGACGTTTACGTGCAGGATTGATATGTTGTTTAACTAGATTTTTATCTTTTAAAATGACGGTTGAAAAGAGTCCTTTTAAGAAATAACCATGGTCTTGCGAAACAGAATTCGTAGGAATGCCAAACTCACTATCCGTACTTTTCACCAAATGAAAATCTTCAGCGATTTGCTCGGTCATTGGACTTTCAATTACACCTTCTTGTAACGCACTGGTGAAATAGAACCCACGGAAAACTGGTTTAAACTGATAAGGGTTGTCTTGAAACAACGTACCAATAAAAGTTTTTAACACAGGCTTTAAGCTTTTAAACTCAAGTGGAAATGTCATTACACTTGGAGAAATATTTTGCGAATGACGACGACTCAAGTGCGTAGTACTGACGCTCTTCAAGCCATCGTATAAAATTGAATAATGCTTTTCGAACATCTCAACGGCATGCTCAGATGAGTCTGGATCATAAGGCAGTGTTGCACCCCAAACTTGATCAAATTCATCCTTATCATAACAATCAAAAAATTCAGTAAAGCCGGCAATCAAATCCATTTTTGAAAAAACGATATAGACTGGCGCAAAAATTTCTAAACGTTCCGTCAAATCCTGTATACGTGCGCGTAAGTTTTTGGCTAATTTGATTGATTTTTCAGGACTTTGACTAACAAGCTCCGCCACAGAAACAATCACGATTAAACCGTTAATTGGTGCTTTAGAACGGTTTTTCTTGAGAATATTTAAGAAACCTAACCATTCTGAATGGTCTTCGGCATAAACAGAATATCGACCTGCGGTATCGAGTAATACACCATCTGTAGAGAAAAACCAATCGCAGTTACGTGTCCCACTTAAACCTGCAGACACCATTTTCTGATGAGTTTCTTCAAATGGAAATCTAAGTCCAGAATTATAAATCGCCGAACTTTTACCCGCTGCTGGGTTACCAATCACCATGTACCAAGGTAATTCATATAGGGCTGCATTACCCTTTTTGTCGCCGAGTTTTGATTTACGGATAAGTTGAATCGAGTCTTTCATTTGCTGATTGATCAGCGCAAGTTCTTCTTTATTCTTTTGTTTACCGTATTCAGCTTCATTATCTTTGGCAATCGCCTCAGCAAGCTCTTCGCCTTGCTGTTTATGACGATAATGCTGCACTAATTCATAAATACCCCACAGAATTAATCCGAGAATATAAACAGCAACCACAATGTAAAAAGTCTTTTGCGGAATCGAATTATGCATGGCAACAATAGCCACAAAAAATGACAAAGCCACCATCGCTTTAGGATTGGTGACGTACTGCCAAACATAACCGAGGATCGTATAAAATAGTGTGTTCACAATGTTCTCAATTTCGTCTTAATTCTAATTAAACAGTTTCTTGTTCAAGTTCATCTTCTACTGAAAATGCTTGAATAAAAGCAAATGTCGATTCTTGGTCTGTGCTATAAATCATGGCAGTTAACTCTTCTGGCAAGTGCATACCCAACATGAATCCAAAAATTTTTGCCAATTGCTGGGTATTTCCAAGATTCTGTTTTGTATATAAAAAATGATAGGTTTCAATCGCGGTTTCATTAAATTTATGCTGTAATTTTTTCACCACTTTCATATCCGTTGCATCATCTAACATCAATAAAAAGGGTTGTTCTTGATCATACTGATCTAAATTATTCAGTGCTTTAAGCTCTAAATTACGTTTCAACTCAGGCTCATGTGCCACCACTTGTAGCACTTTATTTGGAGTTAAACCTCGAACTTGAACGTCTGAAGCAGCCAAACACCAACTCGATGCAAACTCTGCAGCAATGTATTTTTCTTGTAACCACATTTTTTCATCAATCCATTCTTGGTCGATTTCAGAGTCAGCATTGAGAATCAAACTGACTTCAAACTTTTGTTTTGAAATCATTTCTAAAATGCTTAACCATTCTGAATAAGCGACTTGAGTGCCGATAAAATGTGGCTCGATATGAATTTGTTCGGGAATGATCGAAAATCCGTCAGATAGATACTGCTGAATAATTTGAGCATAATCATCATTCCATTGATGAATCAAATTATCAGCAAGCAAAATATGGACATTTAAACGATTTAAACGTGAAACTTGCTGTGCATTGTTCGCCAAATGTTCTGGATGTTCATCTTGCGTATAATCTGGATCCACCCAACCCGGATGCATACGGTACTGATATGCCAATTCACTATCATAAAAGAGTGCTGATTGCTTCAGATGCTCAGCAATTAAAAATAGACTTTCAACGTGTTGCTCTAGTTGTTGCTGAATAAGTGACTGGATTCGTTTTTCACGCATGGTGATGGCACTATATTCATCATCTGCTTCTTCACTAGTAAGTTCATCTAAATCTTTGATTCGAAATGAAAGAACAGGCAAACCGTATGCATTGAATAATTTATCATCGAGTTCAGGACTTTTGAATTGTTGAATATCTTGGATAATTTGTTCGTTTTCACCAAAACTATGCCAAGCCGCTGAAGAATAAACATTTAAACGAAATTGCTGTACATCGACAGGCTTTGGTTTTGCTTGTTCAATGGCCTCAAGTTGTTGTTGCTCAGCTTGTTCTTCTGCACGTTTTTCAGCTTCAAGTTTTTTTTCTTTTTGATGTTGAATGCCCTTATAAATTAAATAAGGCGACAAAATAATTGCACATAAAGCGACAGGAAGAATTAGAAAATAGGTGACCAGATCAAAAGCTGTCGGGTCATAGCCTGTATCTCGCCAGTAAAAAATCACGAAAGCAGTACACAAAACAAAAAGCGTACTAAAGGTTCCAATTATTAATTTCAGCATTATTATAAATTCCCCATTAAGGCATAACAGGTTTCTGTATTATCGACCTGTTTATTCGGCTGTAAAAATGCTCCCTGAGCTAAACCAATTCCGCTCAAAGAATTTAAACACACCGGTTTTATTTCTTCTTTTTGTAAAATTAAGCGCACATCCACCATTAATGTTGGACTGCACCAAGTTTGAATCATTTGTTTTAATTTTAGGCTGCGTGCCTGATTCGGTAAAAATGTTAAATAATCTTCATGATTTAAAGGTCCAATCACGATTTCAATTTTTTCGTCAATCTGTTGAATCTTCTCACCACAAAAAGTATTCAGCCCCAATAAGCTCGGCTGAGATCCACCTAAACATGTTCTCTGATCTTCTTCAAATACAAAAGTTTCAGGGATAAATTCTCGAATATCAAATTTCTGCTTAAAGATACAATTCAGCATGGTTTTTAATGCATAAGCTGTATTGTTTTGCCCCTGCATTAAACCTGAGAATTCAGCAAAATAATCATCTAAATCTGGCTGATCATGCTGGCTACGGATATAACCATTTAATGCATGTAAAATATCAAGATAGTGATTATCCTGCTCGATTTCATAACGAATAGGTAAATGATAATTTAAACTGGCATCAACATAATGTGCTGTTAATTTATGATTAAACAGCCCTAAAAACTTTTGTGTTTCGTGTCGCTGATGTCGCCCGCTGAGCTTAATCTTATTGGTATAGCTATAAGGTAATGCACCTTGAATACCCGTTAAACCCACCATTAAATTTGTCAGTTCAACTTTCTCATCGTTGAACTCTAAACTTTCAATTTCAGTGTTCGGGAAGTTCAAATTAAGTGAACTATTAAACTCAAAGTCATTGGCCCAATGGACTTGAGCTGCTCCATAAGGTGCATGTCTTAACAAACGAGTAGCTTGAACAAACTCGTAGGCTTTCGGTTCTTGGAAAAGTCCGTCAATTACAGAGCTTTCTTGCCACCAACGTTCTGCACGCATTGGTATAACTCCTGTTGACTATTTGCATCAAAAACCGAGACATCGACAAAGCTGTTCATATTGACTTTTAAATTAAAGATATGGGCTAGCAATTGACTAAATATATACAGGCTATGCCCTCTAAATATATCCGCATCGATATCGAGCTGTACTTTTAAACCTCTGACAAATAATGGAAACGGTTTACTATCTACAAGTTTCTGTGTGGTAGAAAACTGAATATTTTTTATGGAGTCGATAATAATTTGGTTTTCTTTTGATTTAGGTAAATTATACAATTCCAAAAGTTCTTTAATATGAGAGACCGCATCGCCTTTCATTAAAGACATATTATTCAAAGATAAATGTGAAATGACCCGCCACTGTTCTTGTTTATTTTGCTCAAAATAATACGGTAACGACGGTCGTTTGAGCATCAGAGCACGACGTGCCAAATTACTATCATTCAGAGTTAATGCATTTTGATCTTTATTATAACTTTCGTAAGGTAACTCACGATTACTACATAGTAGTTCAGTACTAATAAAATCGGACTGAGTGCTATGTGGGTCTAAAGCACGAGATATGATTGAATAGTTTAATTCCTGATGTTTATTCTTCATCTGCTGCGGATTTAAACTATAAAAAAACTGGACTTTATCCTGATGATAATGACTCATTGCAAAAAAAGGCAGTACCGGATAATACACTTCATCTTGGTTACTTTTTTCACGCACCATATTCATTTTTAAAATGCTATAGGCTTGAAAATATTCAGGATGGTGTGCATCTGTCACCAATGGATATTCCATTCGCTTATGATTAATCTTTTGCGGCTCTGCTTGTTTATTGAAAAGATTAACAATTGGTGTAGCAAACAATTTAAAATTTGCAGCATTTAATTCAGAATAATTTCGAATCGCTGCTTGATCATTTAAATTGAGTTTAAAGTGCATTTGAACATCAAATTCACTATGTTCTAAACTTAAAAACTTAATGAAATCTAGATTTAGATTTAAAAAATTGAATTTTTCAGGAACACAAAAATATTCCATCAATAAACGATATGCATGATGCGTATGTTGATCGATAGGTAGAACACTTTGAACTTCATCAAAGCCCATAATTTCAAATGGATTGGCAATATCAAAAATGTGCTGCCCTACACGAATCGAAAAACTTGTAGTGGATTTAAAAATACTATCCAAAACCTGCAAAGGAAAATTAGAAATAGCGTCTAAAAAGATCGGCAAAGTTTCATTTTTGAGTAAAGCGTGCTTATTCGAAAAAATTTCAAATCCTAAGCTCAATGTGGCATTTTGATTTAAATGCATATGTGCCGATGGATGAGTTTTGAAATTGAGCTGTTTTAATTGAATCGGTAATAATGTGACTTCTTGTACCGTCTGATATTCACATTGAACACCGCGCGTACTTTTGGCTTTTAGACTGGTCGCCTTTGGAATAACGTGTCGATCTGTTAATTGCTTAATTTTATTTATATCTTCGAAGCTCACCACAGAACATGCAGGAAATGGTTTTAAATATTGAGGAAACATCACCTCAAAAATTGATCGGGTAAAAACGTCATAACTATCTGCAAGTTTTTTATCAATCCGTGCAGAAATTAAAGAAAAGGCTTGAATTAAACGCTCAATATGCGGGTCATCTATTTGTTCTTGGTTTAAAGACAAACGCTGGGCGATTTTGGGGTATTTACTGGCAAACTCACGGGACTGTTGTCCAAATTCCTGTAGTTGTTTTTCGTAATACGGTAACAGCTCTTCAATCACAGATAACCCACTTCATTAAGCTCTTGGAGAAATAACATATTGTTGTGTTGTTGGTTTTAATAAGGCATCAAAAATAACTGGTTCGTATAAAGGATGAATATTTAAATATGCCTGAATACTTAAACATAGTGCCCCCATATTATGGCCATCCATGAGCATTTCGACTCGAATCTGCTTTAAACGCGGTTCATGTGCAGCAATCGATTGTTCAATTGACTGACAAATTTTGTCACGATCCGATGGATTTGCTGTCGATAAGCCCACAAAATCGATAATGCCAAACTGCAAAATAGACTTTTTTGCTAATGGAAAGTCATCAATCAGTTCATCTAACTTTGCCACCCGACTATTGAGGAGATCCTCTAAATCGGAAGCAACAGATTCACGAAGTTCTTGCAAAGACAGACCTTGAGTCTGCTGAGCATCTGCTGGTAATAAGCGGTCAAATAAAGTCGTTCTAAAACCATAAGGATAAAGCTGATCGAGATTCATATCTTCTTATAAATATTTAAAAAAATGAAAATAGAGGCTACCCAAGTAAGCCTCTATCTGAATCCATCTATTACGCTGCGTATGAAGCAGTGTTGTTAGATAATGACCACTTCTTAGTAACAGCACCTTTCGCAGTACCGTTAATATCTTGTTGGTTATATGTCCACTCTACTGCAGCATATTTCAAACCAAATGATTCGTGTGGAACACCTTCATCATTTACAGTTGGTGTCACGCTAGAAACCAACACATGTTTCAGTTTGATTTGAAGATATTTAATGCGTTTGTCGCCATTCGCACGGTAAAAATCAATTTGAACTTCATCAAATGTATAACCTGCTGAACATGCTTCCCAAAGTTTAGGGCTTGTCGCATCTAAATCTTTAACAAAAACCATGTCAGAATGTTCTACACGTTCTGCGGTGTGACCACCCACACTTGAAGAAGTCGCAGATTTAGGTTGACGGATGTTATGCGTCCAAGAGTTAACTTCTAACCAACTCTTGTGCTCTGCATCACGAGATTCGCCGTCTACTTTGTACTTACCACGAAATTGAATGTATATATCTTTCATTGTTCTGAATACCTATTTATTTAAAGTTATTATAGTGTTGACCCAAAATTAATTTGAGGACTGAGGTAACTCGGTCACAAGTCGTAATGAAACTGACAACTCATCCAACTGGAAATGTGGTCTTAAGAAAACCACAGATTTGTAGTGACCAGGCAAAGCTGGATTTTCTACAACTTTTACAGAAGCTTCACGCAATGGATACTGAGCTTTAGCTTCTTGAGATGCACCATCATCGAGTAATACATATTGCGATAACCATTCATTTAAGAAGGTCTCAACATTACCCGCTGATGCAAAACTACCCACTTTGTCACGCATCATTGCTTTTAAATAATGTGCAATACGTGAAACTGCCATGATGTATTGGATCTGGCTAGACAATGCAGAGTTGGCATTTGCTGTATCGCTATCATATTTTTTAGGTTTTTGCGTCGATTGCGCACCAAAAAATGCTGCATAATCCGTATTTTTGCAGTGTACCAACGGAATAAAACCAAGATCACTCAGTTCTTTTTCACGACGGTCAGTAATGGCAATTTCAGTTGGGCATTTAAAGACCACTTCGCCATCATTGGTTTTGAACGTATGGACAGGCAAGCCTTCAACTAAACCACCACCTTCTACACCACGAATCGCAGCACACCAACCATGCATATCAAAAGCATTGGTTAGACGTGTACCAAAGGCATAAGCCGCGTTCATCCATAAATATTCATTGTGGTTTTCGCCGGAAACTTCTTCAACGAAGTTAAAGCCTTCAGTGGCAATACCTTCTTTTGGATCATATGGCAAACGACCCAATACACGTGGCATTGTCAATGCAACATATCGTGCATCATCACTTTCACGGAATGAACGCCATTGTACATATTCAGCGGTTTCAAAGATTTTAGAAACATCGCGTGGACGATCAATATCAGTAAAAGATTCTAGACCCAACATATTTGGGCTTGCAGCCGAAATGAACGGTGCGTGTGCAGCCGCCGCGACATGTGAAATTTGCTCAAGCAAATACATATCAGATGGTGTACGGTCAAACTCAAAGTCACCAATCAATGTTGCATAAGGCGCACCACCGAATGATCCATATTCTTCTTCATAGATTTTTTTGAACAACGTGCTTTGGTCAAAATCGGTCGCACCTTGGAAATCTTTAATCAATTCTTTTTTCGTCGTATTTAACATACGAATTTTTGTTAAAGAATTTGAAGGTGTTTCTTGGCAGAAATAATACAAACCACGCCATGTCGATTCAATTTTTTGAAATTCAGCATGGTGCATGATTTTACTTAACTGAGATGAAATCAACGCATCAATTTCAGCAATACGCTTATCAATTGATAAAGTCATATTGTCTGAAACGGTGATGGTACCTGCCATCACTTCTTTAGCAAGTTCACCAATCAAACTTTTTGCACGATCATGTTCTTGATCTGTACGCGCGATACGACTTTGTTCGACAATTGAATCTAAAAGTGAATATTCTTCGGTTGCTTCAACGTTTGCAGCAGTAGCAGTATTATAATTACTCATTTTCTGCCTCCACGCTCAACTTACGAATTTGATCAGTGTTATGTAACACTTCATCCAATAAATCTTCTAAGCGTTCATTATTTGAAATTTTATTACGCAAGTCAGACAGACGCTCGCGCGCAGCAACTAACTTTTGTAGTGGATCAACCTGTTGTACAACTTGCTCAGGAGTAAAATCGGCCATGCTCTTAAATGTAAGATCTACCGACATTTTTCCACCATCTTCAGTCAAGGTATTTTCAACTTGAAAATTAGCACGTGGCGCTAAAGACTCCATGACTTCATCAATATTATCTAAATCAACATTAATGAATTTCTTGTCTTTTAATTTGGTTTTCTCGACTTCAGATGCCGCTGAGAAATCACCCAACACCCCTACAACGAATGGTAATTCTTTAATTTCTTTACCGTCGCCAACTTCAACATCGTAAGTCAATTGAACACGAGGAGGACGAATTCGTTGAAGTTTTTTCTGTACACTTTCACGTTTTGCCATGAGTGCTTTTCCTTGTTATTTATTTTTTAATGTATCGAAAGGTGAACCACTGGCAGCAGGTTTTTTCGCTGTAGTCTGCGTTTTTGCTGTCGTGGTAGTTTTCTTTTTGCTTGCTGCTGTAGTCGTTTGTTTAGACTTGGTAGACGCTGTATTGGTTCGTTTTTTAGCTGGTGTTGTCTGTTTAGATTTCACATTGCTCGAAGATTCTGTACTTTTTTCACGAACATCTGCTGCAGCAGACGTAGATTTATCAATCGTCGGCTGAATATAACGAATATTATCCGACAACACTTTGGCAGGAGAATAGGTCTGTTCATCTAGAGTACGATTTTCATTACTCCGCATATGATTCAGCGCATTATAAGAAATAGCGATACCTGCTAAAAAAGTAACATCAGTAAGTTCAGGCGACTGATAGTTCTTTTCTCGCAGCAGATTGACCGCTTGCAATGCTTTTAAATTGTAACCATTAGCTTGATATTTTTTGGCAATATCTACAAAAATTTCATTTTTTAAGTTCTCATTTTTCTTATTTTTTTTGTCACATAACTGATTATAAAAACCAATAATCTCTGGATCTGTATCACCTACTGCCAGTGGATAATCCTTTAAACAGGATTTTTTCACAGATGCCGCTTTATCTTTTGCAAAAACGGTTTGTGTTAAACTGGCTGCTAAAATTATAGGTAATAAAACACTAAATTTATTCAAAATTGCCTCTGTATTTCTACGTGCTAAAACTTAATTTATGTGGAGAAATCACCACTTATTTTCCCGCGGGTTTTCTCTTCATTTATCAAAATTAAAAATATGCTGCAGATTTAACAAAAAATAAGCACATAGAGTCAATACAAAAATGTGCCAAATACTCCAAAGTTTGTTGACTATTTGTTTTTTTTTGTTTCATTTTATAAAAAAATCTTTTTCCTTTTTTTATTTAGTCTGTATTATATCGCCTAAAGCAAGACACTAATAATATATAAGGTGTTGATTTTAAAGTTTTTATTTTTATAGCAAGAAAAAAGAGATCACAGTCAAACTTGTAAAATTTTGTACTGTGGATTCTAAATTTGATGAGTTATTTATGAATAATTTAAAAGTTTTAATTACTAAACTTTCACCTCACGCCCGCATTTCACTCGAAAAGTCAGCCAATACATGTATTTCACAGCAAAATTATGAAATCGAAATTGAACATTTTTTACTCGAATTATTAACCTATAACAATAAAAATGACCTTCAAATACTCTTAGAAAAATACAAAGTTTCTGCAGATGGTTTGGCAGATGACCTCAAAGAAAGTATTGCTCAACTTCCAAAAGGAAATACGCGCACTCCTATTTTTGCCCAATCCATTGTGCGCTTACTTGAACAAGCTTGGTTATTAGCATCTGCTGAACAAAATCCACAAATTCGTAGTGGTCATTTACTTGTTGCGCTCCTTACCGCGCCAGATTTATACCAAATTGCAGCAAGAGCTTCTTCTCTTTTCGATTTATTACCTATAGATACGATTAAACATAAATTTTTAGATCTTTGCCTAAAGAGCATTGAAAATGAAGATTTAGCAACTGCATCACCAGATGAAAAATCAGCAGCACAAACGAATGCAACTACGCCAGTTAAAACACCAGCTCTAGACCAATACACCATTAATCTTACTGAAAAAGCTAAAAATGGTGGCATTGACCCTGTGATTGGTCGTGAGTTTGAAATCCGCTTAATGCTCGATATTTTGATGCGTCGTCGTCAAAACAATCCGATTTTAACGGGTGAGCCTGGTGTTGGTAAAACGGCCGTTGTTGAAGGTCTTGCATTAAAAATTGCAACCAACCAAGTTCCAGATGCTTTAAAAAATGTCAGCATTCATACTTTAGATATGGGCTTACTACAAGCGGGTGCCAGTGTTAAAGGTGAATTCGAAAATCGCTTAAAACAAGTCATTCATGAAGTTCAAGCCTCTGCACATCCAATCATTTTATTTATTGATGAAGCACACACGTTGATTGGTGCGGGTGGTCAAGCAGGTCAAAATGATGCAGCAAACCTGTTAAAACCGGCGCTTGCACGTGGTGAGTTAAGAACCATTGCCGCAACTACATGGGCTGAATATAAGCAGTATTTTGAAAAAGATGCCGCATTAAGCCGACGCTTCCAAGTAATTCAGGTTGAAGAACCGACTGAAGAAGTCGCAATCGATATGCTGCGTGCCATGATTCCAGTGATGGCAAAACATTTCAATTTACAAATTGACGATGAAGCTATCGTTACTGCAGTCCATGCTTCGCACCGTTATATCACTGGCCGTCAATTACCTGATAAAGCGATTAGTGTCTTAGATACAGCTTCTGCGCGTGTTGCGTTAACGCAAAATGCACAACCTGTAAAATTGGATCAACTTCAAGCTCAATTACATAATTTGAAGCTTGAATTGGCGATTCTTGAAAATGAACATAAGAATATTCCGATTCACCACGAACGCATTGAAAGTGTAAAAACACAATTATCCGCGCTTGAACAAGAGATTCAGTCAACAGAAACGCAGTGGAAAAAAGAACTCGAAATCATTCAACAGATTAAAACGCTTGAACAAGAGTCCGAGCAAAAACCAGAAAATATTGAAACTTTAAGCAATATTCGTAACCAACTGGCAACGTTACAAGGTCAAACGCCGCTGGTTTTTGAACGTGTAAATGCTCAAATTATTAATGAAATCATTTCAGACTGGACCGGCATCCCTGTTGGTAAAATGGTGAATGATGAAATTCAGCAAATTTTGAAGCTTGAAGCACAGTTAGAACAACGTGTGATGGGTCAAGATTATGCACTGCATCAACTGGTACAAGGCATTAAAACCTCCAAGGCAAAATTGGAAGATCCAAATAAACCTCAAGGCGTTTTCATGCTGGTTGGCCCAAGTGGTGTGGGTAAAACCGAAACTGCACTTGCGTTAGCAAACGAGTTATATGGTGGTGAGTCTCATTTAATCACCATTAACATGTCTGAGTATCAAGAAGCACATACCGTCTCGTCTTTAAAAGGTGCTCCTCCAGGTTATGTCGGTTATGGCCAAGGTGGCGTACTGACAGAAGCAGTTCGCCGAAATCCATATAGTGTGGTTTTGCTCGATGAGATTGAAAAAGCACACAGCGATGTTCAAGAGCTATTCTACCAAGTATTCGATAAAGGTACTTTGGAAGATGGTGAAGGTCGTGTCATTGACTTTAAAAATACCACGATCTTATTGACTTCAAATGCAGGTTCAAGTGCCATTATGCAGGCTTGTTTAAATCAGCCAGTAGAAGAATGGCCGTCAGCAGAAGAACTTCTAGATGTATTAAAACCAGCTTTATATAAACAATTTAAGCCGGCATTTTTAGGTCGTATGCGTATCGTGCCGTATTTCCCATTGCACGATGATCTGCTCGTACGCATTATTCAGCATAAATTAGGCAAAATCACCGCGCGTATTGAAAAACAATATGGTACGCAAACACGCTATACCGATGATTTAGTCGAATTATTATTAAGTCGCTGTACTGAGGTCGATAGTGGTGCGCGTAATGTCGACAACATTTTAAATGCGACGGTCTTACCTGCTTTAGCCACTGAATTGTTGATGGCGATGAGTGAACAAAAGATTCCATCAGTCATTGAAATCGATGTCAAAGACGATGAAATTATTTATGTTTTAGATCCTAAAAGTAAACCTGCGAAAAAACGCAGCAGCAAAAAGACTAAAACCTTAGAAGCATAAGTTAGGAACGATGTAGAATATGAGTTTAGAGCTCGACGCTTTATTGCAACCGATTACGGATGATTTACCTTGCGGTAGTGATTTTTCATTTTCAAATGATTTTCATGCAATTAAAAAAGCTAAAACACAAGATGACCCGCTCTTGGATCAAGGCGACTGGATCGCAGAACCAAAACAGGCAGATTGGGGCTTTGTGCACCAAAAATCGTCAGATCTACTTCGCGAACATACAAAAGATATTCGCTTATATGGTTGGTTGCTTGAAGCGTGGACTCACATTCATGGTTTCGAAGGGATTGCCAAAGGGATTGAACTTACACAAAAAAGTTTGCAAGACTTTTGGCTACAACTTCATCCTGAAATTGAAGATGATGACCTTGATCAACGTCTAGGTTTATTACAAGGGATAATTAATCAAATCCCAACATTAATTAAATCAGTTTCAATTGTTCATGGCGCGGTAGCTTATTCCCTATCCGACTATGATCGACTACTTCATGTTCAAAACCAAAGACGTAAATCCAACCATGAAGATGATGATCAAGAAGAGTCTTTTAATGGTATGGAACAGTTTGAACATGCCTTGTTCAATACGTCAAAATCAATTCAATACCAGTATTACCAACAGTTTTTAGATATTTTAAACCATTGGGAAAACTTAAAAACGACTCTTGATGATTTGATGGGTTTAGATGCGCCAAGCTTTGCTGGCATTGACTCTCAAATCGAAATGATTCACTTGAGCTTAAAAAAAATCTATAAAGCAGATGCTTTTATCAATTCATCGAGCGCTGAACAGGTTCAATCAAATTCTCCAATTGAAAGCCAAACACTTTCCACTGTAACTTCCGTGCAGAATGATATGCAAATAATACAACAACAGCATACACAGCAATTTAAACCTCAAGTGCAAAATCATCTTGAAAACCGTGAACAAGCCATGAAAGTCTTGCAAGATATTGCGGACTATTTCCAAGTGAATGAGCCGCATAGCCCTGTCAGTTATATGCTGCAAAAAACCATTAAATGGTCACAAATGCCACTGCATGAATGGTTAACTCATGTGATTAAGGATGAAAACCCTCTTGAAGCTGTACAAGAAATGTTAGGTGTTCAGCAACAAAGTAATGAATCGAATAGCGACTGGTAAAAACAATGTTTAAAGCAGAAAAAATTTTATGGGGTGAAGGATTATTTTTACGCCCGCAACACTTTCAATTACAAGATGCTTATCATGAACAGCGTTTAAACCATACGGTTCGCGCAACAATACCGTTCGCTTATGGTATTCAAAGTTTAATTTTTGATGAATCGCAACTCAGTACCAACACATTAGCTTTGAATAAAGTCGAAATGATTTGGCAAGATGGTGAGATTTATCAAGCACCTGCACAAGACTTATTACCTGAGCCTGTACTACTTGATTCATTAAATTTACGCGGTGAAATGCAAATTTATTTAGCATTACCGATTGTTCAACCGAATAAACGAAACGTCAATTTTGAAGAAAATACCCAATCGAGTCGCTATCATTCACATTTGACTGAAACTCATGATTTGTTTACAGATGCGACGGCTGCTGAAATCACTTTATTACGCCGCCGTGCAGAGTTTAAAATCTTTGAATTAGGCCAAGAACCACAGCACAATCTTGATGGTTTTCTTTACATGCCTATAGGCCGCATCAAGCGCCAAAGTTCAGGTAATTTTGTTTTAGATTATCAATTTATCCCACCAATATTACATATTAGTTCGTGTGATTCACTGATTACTGGGCTTAAACGAACGCTCAATATTATCAAAGCTAAAATTAAAACTATTCAATCGAATAATCGTGAAAACGAACAAAAGTTAATTGAATTCCGTTCTGGTGATATCGTTTCATTTTGGTTGGTTAATGCGCTGAATACTGCACATGCGACCTTAAATCATTTATTGCAATATCCACTGATTCATCCTGAACGTTTGTATTTTGAATTATTGCGTCTGACAGGTTCTTTACTCACCTTCTCTACAGCTTATGAAGTAGATCAACTCCCACAGTATCAACATCATAATTTGCAAGAAAGTTTTGCTCAATTAGATGTGATTTTACGTGAGTTGCTCGATACGATTATTTCAAATCGATATATCAGTATTAACTTGAAAGAAACCCGTCAATCCTACTGGGTGGGCAGTCTTGAAAGTGACAAAATTACTCGCGATTCGCGCCTGTATTTAGCTGTTTCAAGTAGTGTGATGCCTACACATGACATTATTTCTTATGTACCACTGCGCTTTAAAGTCGGTAATACCGTTGATGTTGAACAGCGTGTCATGGCAGCATTACCTGCTGTTCCATTGCAACATATGATGCAAGTGCCAACAGCAATTCCAGTTCGTTCAGGTGTGAGTTATTTTGAAATTGAGCCAAATAATGATTTGTATCAGCGTATGCTTGATTCTGAATCGATCTGCGTTTACATACCAGCTGGCTTCCAAGATATCTCGATTGAACTTATTGCAGTGATGAATGGTTAAGGAGCAATCATGAATATTTCAAATAATGCCCCTTCACTTTTTGACGACGGTCAAATTGGATTAGGCTCTTCAAAACCAAGTGCTGAACCGAAAATCAACAGTTCAACCAATTTAGTTGATCTACTGCATGATGGTTTTTACATCGTATTCTTACTCAAAAATCAATATGTTCCATCCAGCCCTGAAAGTTTCAGGACAAAAATTATGGATCTATTAAACCGATTTGAAAGCCAAGCCCGTAAGCTTCAATTCAGCAATGAAGATATCACGGACGCAAAATATGCCTATTGCGCTTTATTAGATGAAACCATTGTCACCCAACAAGATGCACGTTTTTTTGATTTACAAAACAATTGGATGATGAATCCACTGCAATTAAGTCTTTTTGGTTCACAGCTAGCAGGTTATCGTTTTTTTGAAAATTTAGAGCAAATTCGTTCTAAGAATAAAGATCGCTTAGCAGCACTTGAAGTTTATCATTACTGCATGCTCCTTGGTTTTCATGGTAAATACCGACTTGAATCGATTGAAATGCTCAATTCACTCGTTGCACGTGTCGGTGATGAAATTGATTATATGAAAGGTAAAAAGGCGTTTTCGCCTTTCGCGGCACTGCCGGATCAAATTAAAAACATTATTCACCGTGAATTACCATTTTTTTGGATCATTATCTTTTGGGCATTGTTTGCTGTATTAGCATTTGGTGGACTGAAATATATGTTATCCAGTCAAAATAATCAGGCGTTATCACAATATCAAAATGTCATAACTGCACCATCGGAACAGGCTTATATCACCATTCATTTACCATAAGACTTAGACACCATGGCAAACGAAAAATCGAATAACGTTAGAATTTTACAGTCGACTCAAAAGAATAATTTACCGCCTTTAGCTCATGCTGCGATTGGCTTTCTTGTTGGTGCAGCGGTCATTATTGTTGCTGGCCTGGGATATTTTTATCTAAGTTCTGACGATCAGCCTGCAAATACAGAAATGACTACTTCTGCCCCAACTGAAGATAAAGCTGAAACTGAAGCAACCACTGCACCCCGTCAAAGTGAAAATGAGCAATCTTCAGCTGAAAAAGCACTGCAAAGCGTTCATGCTATGGACGAAAAAGATCAGGATAATGGTTTATATTCGAATGATTTAGCTACTGCTTTCAATCATGGCAATACGGCTAAAGTGACTCAGCCTGTTCAAGCTGTAGCGAATAACCGTTCGCCTTTTGAAATTACCCAACCGCAGCGCCCTGTTGTAGCTGCTACAACAACCGTTAAACAACATATTCCAACTACATTAGTAAAACCAAAAGCTGCGCCAACAACAGCTAAGGTGACCAAACCTACAGAGCCTTCTACGAAAGCAGCAAAAGAAGAAGAATACTTTGAAGAACCGATGGGTGGAACGCAAATTTCTGAAACCAAACGTCCGAAAGTGGTTGCTGCAACAAACACTGCTAATGCGACTGTGAGCGCTACAGTTTCCCCATGATCATCTTTTTGGTTAGTTGTTTCTTTGTCTTAGCACTGGTGACAGTGCTTTGTTTTTCTTATGAACTCAGAGTTAAAGTTCAGGATTTTTTCTTTCAAATCATTCCACAAAGTAAAAAAAGAATTCAGCACGCCAAAAATTTTGCTTATGAACTGAACTATGCAGCAGCACCACAACAAATTCAATCACACTGGCATTTACAACAATGGTGGATTTTATTTGCAGGCTTCTTACTGTTTGCCAGTATTTTATTATTTGCTTTTACTCGCCCGATTACTGCAAGTAAAGTGGAAGCTGATTATTTGCGTAAAGTCGACCCACAAATTTACGCCATGCTTGATGGACAGGTTTTAGATGCGCCTCCTGAGGTTGAAGAATATCTTGTTCAAGAAGCGATCGCTGAAGAAGCAGCAATGATTGAGCAGCCATCTGTTATGGCCTCAAGTTTCAATCCAGAAGTTCAAGATATACATACGCATTCATATTCTACAGATGTGCCTTCAGCAGATCGTAAATGGCATAAAATGAACCCTCGTTATAAGCAGCGCTTATTAATGGTATTTAAAATTATGCGTGAACAGCATGGTTATGAAATGGTTTTGCTTGAAGGTTATCGTAGTCCTGAACGTCAAAATAATTTAGCCACCAATAAAAATACCACTCGTGCCCGTGGTTTCCAAAGTTATCATCAGTTTGGTTTAGCAGCTGATGTCGCCTTTAAACGCAATGGCAAAGTGGTCATTACTGAACGAGACCCTTGGGCTATGCGTGGTTATCAACTTTATGGTCAAGCCGCTGAGTCTGTCGGTTTAACATGGGGTGGACGCTGGAAATCTATTCAAGATTATGGTCATACTGAATATCGTATGCCAGGCCTGAAAAAAACTGCAGAGATGGCCGCACTACTGACCTCTGAAGGTCAGCTTCAAGCCAATAATATTTCGATTGAGTAATTTCGATGTTGTGCCTGCAAAATATAATTGAAGGCACACCGTATTAATTTAAATAATTTTGTATTTGCTCTAAAACGTCAGTTGTTTTTTCTGCATGTAACCAATGGCCTGCACCTTCTATTTCTACAATTTTCGCATGTGGAAATTGTTGTTCTATCGCATTGATATGTTCTGCTTTTGAAATATAAGGTGACTGTCCACCTTTGAGGTACAATGCAGGCTGTTGCCAAATATTTCCGATATTTTCCCAACCAATAATTTGGTCATACTGTTTATACAACGCATCTACATTAAACAACCATTGTCCTTTACTAAACGATTTGAGTAGAAACTGTATCACCATATCTGTATGAATATACTCACGCATAATTTCAACCGCTTGTTGTCTAGATTGAATTTGCGCATTTTGTACAGCGATCAAAGCTTTAAATATTTCATCATGATGACGTTCTTGATATGCAAAGGGCGCGATATCCAATACAACAAGTTGCTCTACCCGCTCTGAAATTAAAGCCAATTGCATTGCGACCTTGCCACCCATGGAATGGCCAATCACTGAAAACTTATCGATGCCAATCGCATCTAATGTTTCGAGTACATCGTTTGCCATCTCACGATAATTCATTTCTGTACTTTGAGGTGATTTACCATGGTTTCGTAAATCAAGCTGAATGACAGAATATGAATTTTGAAAAGCTCTGGCAAGCATCCCTAAGTTACTGAGGCTTCCAAATAAACCGTGAATAAAGACAAGTGGGTGTGTTTCGCCTTCTAATTTTTGATGATATTCGTAATTTAGGATCATTTTTGAATACTTTGCTATGTTGATATTATGATGCCTAGTTGAATGAATGAAATCAAATGACAGTTAAAACTTATTAATATTACTTAGGCTATTTGTAGGTAGCAAATATTTAATTTGCTTAGGCTATTTTATAAAATGAAATAGCCAACCGCATTCGACCTAAAGGTTCTTTGTCTTTAATTTGCAGATTTAAAGTAATTAAAAGGAATTTTTAAATAACGGATACCATTCCCTTCTGGTTGTGGAAATTTACCTGCATCCATATTGATTTGTATTGCAGGTAAAATCAGTTTTGGCATAGCCAAATTTGCGTCACGCTGAGTTCGCATTGTGACAAAATCTTCTTTTTTCGTACCAACGTGGATATGAATATTCTGCTGTTTTTGCGCATGCACACTGCTTTCGCAGCAGTATTTTGACCGGTTTTCTGGTAAATAGTCATGACATAAAAACACGCGCATTTTCAAGTGCTAACTGATAAATCTTTTGTACAGAGTCGAATAATACTGCCGCACTGCCCTTGGGAAAATCACAATGTGCTGTGCCCAAAATCATGCATAAATAAACTATCAAAGACAAACACAGTATCATCAACAACCACATAGCTCAGACAAGCAGGTGTATGTTCAGGCGTTGAATTGTTATACGCATTTAATGCACCGATTTTAAATGCCTCATGATCTGCAAATAAATAATCAAAAGACTGATGTGAATTAAAATATTTCACATCAAAATTATAAATGGCGCTGAATGTTTCCTGCACAATCTTGATGTTATGGCTCATCGCAATTTTACCACCAAGAACTTGTTTTAAATATTGAGATGCGGTTAAGTGATCTGCGTGCACATGCGTTTCTAAAATCTATTATATACTTAGGCTATTTTATTGAAGTAACCAACTGCCACCAGTCTAAATATTCATTCTGACATGCCTTTCCTGATTGAAAAATTTAACGTTTCAAGAGTGTTTGATTAGTTTTATTTAGAATTAATTTATAAACTTGAAAAATCACAAAATATATCCTCGGAGATTTTTCAATAAAGGCTGTTTATTATGAAGTTAATTGAAATAATAAATAATTTATAGATCAATACTAATATCGCTGAGTGCATCGCTCACCCACGTTAAAGCATCTGAGCCCAATTCTATAATATTCGAACCAATTTCAGCTAAGTCAGTCAAATCTACAGAAGACAACGGATCAGATGATGTACTATTTTTTTGCTGTTCTTGTTCAACTTGCGGCTCAATGGCTTGATCAAGATGAGTTTGCATGTTGTTGTAATTTATAGTCGTTATTTTGCATAGGTTCATCCTGTTATTTTGTTTTATATTATATTCAGTTGATATTAATTTGGCTCAAACTCTTTAAGCACCTTATCTACAAACCACCACGGTAAACGCTGAATACCTGAATTCATCTTTAAAATTTCAGCTTGTTCAATTTCCGCAATGAAAGAAGCATGCTGTCCATCGGCAGAGTTATCAAATAAATAACTACGATCCGTTGCTTCTACCGCCTGCATTAACAAATCCATACTTCGATAATAACGTTCGCGAATTTTTTGTTCTGGCACTCCGTGTCCACCCGTTTTCACTCGGTACTGAACACGTGAAATATTGATAACAGGATCAATAGTGGAAACATAATACAGATAGGTTTTAAAGCCTTTTCTTTTTGCTTCGCGTAGAAACTCCACCTTTGAAATATGGGACATCACCGTTTCAAAGGTAAAACTAATTTTTAGTTCTAAAAACTGCAAACGAATGTAATCGATAATTCTTGCACAAAGATATGAGTCAATCTGATCTGGATGAAACTCAATTTTCCACGGATCTAATATCTGAGGTTTACGTGCTAATAGCGGAATAAATTCTCCATCAGCGGGACGCTTTTTCGTATATAGAAAGTCAATTAGTGCTTCGGATTTTAAAGCGGGATGGTAATCCAACAAATTGAGCCGGTGTGAATGTTTCAGTTGAGCTTCGAGTTCATCCGCATTTAAATATGCCCCAATATGATGGGGCAATAAATATTCTTTAACTGTGCTTTTACCTGAACCATTTGGACCCGCGAACATTCTAATGCGAGGTTGTGGAGGCATGTATTAAACAATTTCCTCTATTTTCTTTTTTCGTTTTAAAATTTTTGGTAGATCATCCACTTGTACAAAGTCGGCTGAAACATCTTTTAATTGTACTTCTTGACCATTTTGTAGACGTTGAACCAGTTGTAGACCTTTTACATAAACCACAGTGGATGACGCACTTGCTTGTTCAAAAGCATGGCGAAATGCATGGATAGCAAGGCTCGGGATCATATCGTCCTCATATTGGCTTGCTTTCATTACTGAAGTATAAGCTGTCATGTAAACAACTCCTCAAACATCAAAAATAATGTGTTCAATTATCTTATCATACTTGCAATATTTGTCTATTTATCCATCAGTCATACCGAGAGTGAAATGATAAAATACAAAGTGATTTAATCATTTGATTGTATTCCTCGAACCAAACTGCACATATGAGTCAATGTATGGGGATGCCACATCATGAAAAATTTAAATTTTATCCAAATTCGATTTATAATCTGATTAAGCATTTAATTTTTCACAAAAAAATAGCCACTTATTCAGTGGCCAAAAGAGAACGACATCAACAAGTTGATGTATTAGGACTGACCTATGCAACAGGACCAGGGATGTTTGTTGCATATAAATCGTTCTAACTTGATCATAATAATGTGATGGACTTATCATTTTAAGCATATTTCATATCATTTCCTGACAATCTGCATTTTCAATTTCTAATATTATTAGAAACTGTACCTATAGTGAATAATGCTGTAATAATTTTGAAATATTAGACCATTTCGAATTATGAAAAATAGAACAAAATGAAAAAAAGTTAGACTAGAGCCCAAAAGCTTTAGAAGAGAAATTTAAACCTAGATTATTTTGTAGGACTCGAACAAAATGCACTTTCGTTTAAGCCAGATGACTGCATACTCTGTTGCTGTTGTTGTAAATAATGCTGTGAAGCCACTCGCATTAGATTGGCCATTTCAAGAGCTGAGTTTTGCTGAGATATTTCTAAAATCTGTCGATATGCATTCAATCTTAAACAAAATGCTTGAGTTTGCTGCTGACCCGTTGCAGTAGATGCAGGATCATCCAAAATAGCTTTGGTTGAATTAATTTGCTCAGTATATGCTTGTATCTGAGCATTATATTCGGCTTGAGTCAGTTGTGGCGTAACCGTTTCTTTCACATTTGCATATAATAAAGAAGCAGTAAACACTGAGAAAATAAAGACATAAAGTTTATACATCAATGGAGAATGCATAAATTAAGCCTCATCACCTTCTTTCCAGACATCTTCATAATCATCAGCATCGATCATAAAACGATAGCCTACATCCAAAGCTAAATACGGTAGCACTTCAGGCACGATATCTTGCAGTTTACGCACAGTCATTGTTTCAAAGTTATCTGCGCCTTCAAGCTCACCACCATAAATATACCAACTGACATTTTCATCACCTTCTGCAGGCTTACGAATACCAACTATTGGATCTTTATTTAAGGTATGGACAGCCACAGCAATTACATCATCGCCCTGCACTTCTACATATGCAGAACCCACTTCTTCACATAAAAGTTTTTGTTCTGCAATCAGTTCTGCCAAAGGTGATGAATTTTGCGTATGTTTTGCCATGTTTGTTCTCAGGCCATATAGATTTCGGGCATTCTACCGTGAATTACACGTATATAGATAAATTTTTTCCGTGGGAAAGCATTCGAGCCTTGTTTTATCAATTCATTTATAGAAAAAGACTCAATGCGGTAGATTCCACCTAAAGGTATAAACAAGAAGAAAGGAAACTTATTCAACACATATACCGTTCAAACACAGAAATAGACGAATAAAAAATAGAATCAGCATGCAAACAGCAAGCTTCTTTACCACCACAGATTTAACTTTTGCCAATACCAGTACAAATTTGGACAAATGCCCAATTTTCCAAACTTACATGATTTATGAAAGAAATCGTCAATGCCTTGCACGCTTCATACTTTCAAAACACTTACTAGAAAATACACAGGATGGTTAATACGCTTATATATAGGTCTATAAAGTATGACTTAGCTAGGCAATAAATGTTCATCATATCTAAAGCTGCCTACTTATAAGGAAATGCTCCCACAGAATATTTAATTCGCTAAGGCAAACAAAATATCTAGCTTGAGCCCTATCATCTATGAAAAACATTTCATTGGCCTAGAAATATGCTGTATCAATCATAAAAAAAGTAACTATCTTTTAATTTTTATATACTTAGCACACAAACCTGATTTATTCTTTCAAATAACTCGATTGAAAACTGAGAACAATTTAGATTCCTTTACGCGTGAAATAAGTTAAACCTTAGAATTTTTTAAGTCGCTGTATAAATACCATCTTTACGACTATGCATGCGTAGGCTGTTCAACTGACGATCTATAAGACAAATGTACAAGCCATCTCACCTTTCAAATCATTTGTACTGGTTATTGCTACACGAATGCACCACGATAAAGCAAGTTTACACAAAAGATATCAACAGTTTTAGCCAATTGGGTTTAAAATGATGTCCGACAATATAATGATAAAAATGTAATTTTTTAACATTGCCAATTCTCTGCAAAGTTCGCATTATATAGCCCATTCTCGGCACATGCTTTTCACGTCAATTCAAAGAAATTATAAAAAAAATGTGGAATTTTATGCCATAATGAGCAAACTTTGCAGGTATCTTGCAAAGTAAATTTGCAACTTTTTATTGGAGCAGGCTGAATGAGCTCGACCATTTTGGTCATTCATGGACCGAATCTCAACTTACTGGGAAAACGTGAACCCGAAGTTTATGGCTATCTAACACTCGAAGATATCAACCAAAAACTGATTTCACAGGCTCAAAACGCTTCCATTTCTCTCGACACTTTCCAAAGTAATTGGGAAGGCGCTGTCGTCGACCGAATTCATCAAGCGCAACAAGAAGGCGTTCAATTCATCATTATTAATCCAGCAGCCCTAACACATACTTCGGTTGCTGTGCGTGATGCCCTTCTAGGTGTAGCCATTCCGTTTATCGAAGTACATCTATCAAATGTCCACGCTCGCGAAGCATTTAGACATCACTCCTATCTATCTGATAAAGCCGTTGGCGTTATTTGTGGTTTAGGTGCAAAAGGTTATGCCGCAGCACTAGACTTCGCCATCGAAAAAATTCAACCAACTTCTCAATCTTAATTAGGAATACTGTTCATGGATATCCGTAAAATCAAGAAACTCATCGATTTGATGATTGAATCTGACTTACAGGCGATTGAAGTTAAAGAAGGCGATCAATCGATTGCTCTAACTCGTCGCAATCCAGTAGTTGCTGCCGCTGCGCCTGCTATGGCTGCTCCTGCCGCTGCGCCTGCTGCACCTCGTTCACCACGTGGTGCTGTTGAGCCTTCTCCTATGGTTGGTGTGTTCTATGCTGCGCCAAATCCAGGTGAAGCACCATTTGTGAAAGTTGGTCAAACTGTATCCGCTGGTGAAACACTCGGTATCATCGAAGCAATGAAAATCATGAACCCAATTGAAGCAACTCAAAGCGGTGTAATTGAAGAAATTTTGGTTAAAAATGGCGAAGTGATCCAATTCGGTCAACCATTATTCCGCTATCGCGCTTAAGACCACGGGGAATCACAATGTTGCAAAAAGTTTTAATTGCAAACCGTGGTGAGATTGCGCTCCGCATCACCCGCGCTTGCAAAACTTTAGGAATTAAAACCGTAGGGATTTATTCCGATGCCGACAAAGACCTAATGCACTTACGCTTCTGTGACGAAGCAGTGTGTATTGGACCAGGTGCCAGCAGCGAAAGTTATCTCAATATCCCTGCCATTATTACAGCGGCTGAAATCACCGGTGCAGATGCCATCCATCCAGGTTATGGTTTCTTATCTGAAAACGCTGAGTTTGCTGAAATTGTAGAAAACTCAGGTTTTATCTTTATCGGTCCGCGTCCTGAACACATTCGCTTAATGGGGAACAAAGTTTCTGCCATTATTGCGATGAAAAAAGCCGGCGTACCGACTGTTCCGGGTTGTGACCATGCTGTAACGATTCACAATGCATTGGCAGAAGCCAAAGAAATTGGCTTTCCATTGATTGTAAAAGCTGCCTCAGGTGGTGGTGGTCGTGGTATGCGTATCGTTGAACGTGTAGACACGCTACTCGAATCTGTACAAGCTGCTCAACGTGATGCGGAAATGTGGTTTGGTGACGACACCGTTTATATGGAACGTTTCCTTCAAAAGCCACGCCATGTCGAAGTGCAAGTTCTTGCAGATGGTAATGGCCATGCGATTCACCTTTATGATCGTGACTGTTCATTGCAACGTCGTCATCAAAAAGTACTTGAAGAAGCTCCTGCACCGGGTCTACCTGAAGAAGCACGTGCGCATATTCTTGAAGCATGTGTAAATGCTTGTAAATTGATGCAATATCGTGGTGCGGGTACATTCGAGTTCTTATTTGAAGAAGGTGAATTCTTCTTTATTGAAATGAATACTCGTGTGCAAGTAGAACATCCTGTTACTGAGCAAGTGACTGGCGTAGATATTATCGAGCAACAATTACGCATTGCTGCTGGCTTAGGTTTGGATCTTCAACAAGAAGATATTCAACTTAAAGGTCATGCGATTGAATGTCGTATTAATGCAGAAGATCCATCTACATTTATGCCTTCACCGGGCAAAATCGATCATTTCTATGCACCGGGCGGCGCAGGTATCCGACTAGATTCTCATATCTATCAAGGATATAGCATCCCGCCATACTATGATTCAATGATTGCAAAACTCATTGCGCATGGTAAGGATCGTGAAACCTCTATTGCGCGCATGAAACAAGCTTTAGAAGAGATTATCTTAACTGGCGTGAAAACCAATATTCCGCTACATAAAGATTTGATTCTTCAAGATAAAAATTTCTGCGAACAAGCTATGGATATTCACTATCTTGAAAAGCATTTATTGAAGAAAGTCGAAGGACATGAAGATAAATAAATCTTCAGCGTCAAAAAAACCACTCAAATGAGTGGTTTTTTATTTTCATAAGAAAGATCTATAGTCATGCTTAAGGCAAAACTCGACGCAATGTCGCAAAACACTGCTGAGCCTGATCATTGGCACAGAAATTAATAACCGATGGACTTTTCCACTTTACAAAGTACTGTGAAATTTCGCCGGTTTGATCTTGAATATTGCCCGAACAATCCATCTGATTATTGTCATATTTCACTTGTAAAATCAGTGCTGGAATTTGCACATTCGGATCTTGCGCAGGTTGATAGTCATATACTCCAGATGACCACTCTTCACCGCTTTTGATCACAACATCATTATTGCTCTTAAAATTATAATATTCAACGCACTTTTTATTGGTCGGAATTTCCATACCCCATAAGCCGACCAATTCAGAACGTGTTGTCACCCTAAAGCTATTCACCGCTTCAACTTGATTTTTAGCCTCTGAATTTTGAGTTGTATTCTTATTATCTGCCGCCATCACCAACGATGAACTCAACATGAGTAAAACTGTAAGATATGCTATTTTCATACATTTAATCAGTCATATAAATCATGCTCTTAAAGTAACACATTTTTTTACAAATCCGCGGTTTATCACATTTTCATAACAATCATTTTTCCTATTTATCCAAAAAATCAATCTCGGTTAACGAAACTACAAATCAGCTAAATGCCAAACAAATCACACTATTTACAATAAAATAATATAAAATCTTTTTTATCGTTTAATATACGAAAAAAACGAATTCTCCCATATTTAACCTAGGCTTACATAAGCTAATGAAACTGCATTCGAATAGTCTTGCTCCGCTTAATGCACGCCACAGCATGGCTTTTGTCATAGTCGCTGCAGTTATTCTTTGCTGCTGCTTAATCGGTATTTTCACCCGCCCATTAAGCTATTTAGCGATTTTTTGGCCTGCGAATGCAGTATTGTTAGCAATATTCTTAAGGTTCCCTAAACTGAGTAATCTGGGAGGATGGTTAGGTGCATTTACCGGTTATATGCTCGCAGATTTAGTGACGGGCAATTATTTCCAACTCACTTTATTTCTCACTTTTTCAAATTTAACCAACAGCATGGTATCGCTATTTTTTATGCGATATTTTCAGGTGAACTATCAAAACTATAATAAAGGTTTCACCTTTCTGACCATGATTGTCATCATCGCTTGTGGTGGATGCCTTGCAGGTGCTCTTTTTGCTATTTTCACTGTGCCTTATATCCCCAACACGTTTATGTCGACCGATAGATTATCGATTGATTTTGGTATGTGGTGGATTACTGAAATATTAAATGCGCTGATTATATTACCGCTTATTCTGTCTTTTCCTAAACTGGCCGATCTTAAACTTTATTTCAAAGATCGACGTCATCAAAGCTTTCAGATCAATAAAATATTTCCGGCAATTGCAGTTATCTTCTGTGTATTTTTAACAGCTGTTTCTGCAGGTCCAGGGGCAATTCTCTACCCTTTAGCGGCTCTAATTTGGGCAGCATTAACCTATCGCTTATTTACCTTATCCCTAATTAATGCCGTGGTAATTTTAGCGACCTATTACAATTTAAATGCGTTCTACTTACACGATTCTTCATTAGCCTATTTATCGACAGCAATTTCAGTTCGTATTGGCCTAGCCATGCTGATTCTCTCGCCGTTGATTCTTTGTATTATTAGCCGAAATCGGCACGAACTATATAAAGAGGTTTTATACCTTGCAAATCATGATAGTTTAACGCATGCGATGAATCGTCGATATTTTTTCGAGCAAGGTGAGCTTTACCTACAAAACCAAATTCAGCTTAACTTTTCCATTATCATGATGGATATTGATCATTTTAAAAAATTAAATGATCAATATGGGCATTATGTCGGTGACCAAGTTTTACAAGAATTTTCGAGTATTGTGCGTAAGAATTTACGTGAAACTGATTTATTTGCACGAATTGGGGGAGAAGAGTTTAGTGTATTACTCACGAACATTGCTGCAACTGAATCTCAAGGTATTGCTGAACGCATCCGAAAAGTCTTTGAAACTACACCTATCATCATTGATGAACAAAATACGATTTATATTACGGTGAGTATTGGTCTGATTCATCAGTCTTTGCCCAATGCTCCAAGTTTGCAAAGTATGATAAATCAAGCCGATCAGGCCTTATATCAAGCCAAAGAGCTCGGCCGTAATCAGGTGATTTTAGTTCATTGAGATTTATCAAAATACTGAATTGTTTTAAGTTGGCTTTTGGATCGTTTTAGGCAAGCCCACGACCAAAAACATGGCAGGTATAACCGCCAGTCCTGCGATCATAAAAATAACGGGTCCCGAAAGCATGTCCCAATATCGACCTGCTAAAATACTGCCACTCGCAACACCTAAGCCCCACATGGTACTGTATAGCGCTTGACCACGCCCTTGTTGACTTGCGGTAAAATTTTGAAAAATGATTCGCATAGCGATTAAGTGGAATAATCCAAAACTAAAGGCATGAATCGTTTGCGCAGCAAATTGAGTGATAAACACCGTCGGATATAAGCCTACAATCAACCATCGCATCCCTGTTAGCCCCAAACAAATGAGCACTAAGTTACGCCAAGAATATCGATTAAAAAAGACATTGGCATAGGCAAACATAATGATTTCCGCAATGACTCCGACAGACCATAAAAAACCGATTTGGCTCGTCGAAAAATCAGCCTGCATAAGGTAATTGCTATAAAAACTATAAAACGGTGCATGCGAAAAGAGCAGAAAAAATTCAATGATAAAAAAACTCGCTACAGCTGGTCGTTTTAAGATAGGCCAAAGTGGTTCAAGTTTTTTCTGTGAAGATGGTGCAGTAGCGGGCTCTTTAATCGTAAATGACCAAATAAATGCGAGAAATGCAATGCATAACAACATGATAGGTAGCATTGAAACAGGTATTATTTCTAGCAAAGCCCCTATTCCAAATACCCCAACAATGAAGCCAACTGATCCCCATTTTCTGACTTTTCCATAAAGTTCTGCACGCCGCTCAGCTAACCAAAATAAAGTTACTCCTTCAAACTGAGCCAATATAGCATTTTGAAAGAAACTAAAAACCAGCATGAGTAATGCAACAGACTGAAAACTGTTGGGAATTATAAAAATCAGAAACCAAATACAGGCTTCCATCCATGTTGCTATTCGGACTAAAAGCATGCGCTTGCCGGATTTATCTGCAATCCAACCCCAAATAAACGGTGCAAAAAAACGTGTGACAATTGCAATCGAAGATAAAATACCTATTTCTTGATAATTAAACCCTTGATCCTCTAGATACAAACTCCAATACGGCATAAATGTACCCACTATTGAATAATAGAAAAAGTAGAATCCACCTAGTTTTGTTTGGATTGGAATTGATTGCATTTGGTTATATTCACTTGTATTTTCAAACACTTAAATAAGTTAATGGTTATATAAGATTGCACTCATTTGGCTGTATTTGTAGCTCAACAGTCTACAAATGAGTCTACAAATTGCAAAAAAATATTTTTTGTAGACTGCTTTAAAAACTCATTAATTTTCACTATTTTATCACTGTTTTTCGCATAAAAGAAAAACCGCCCGAAGGCGGTTATTTTTGACGATGAAAGTTATAAATCTTTTGGAGTATTTATTTTATTGGCGGGCTAGAGATGGAAATAAACTCTCTACGATACGCTGGGTACTCCATAAACCAATTTCTTGATGATGCATATGAGGTGCTAAATACTTTAAAAGTTTGTTGATCTTATATCCTGTATTCGTACTTCCATCAAATTGTTTCTTAAGCTCAGCCATTTCATGGTTGGCTAAATAATTAAATGAATTGGTCTCTAGGAAGTTTTTCACAAACTCATTATTCACTTGATTTTGCTTAGGATCTATAGATTTACCAGCAATCCAATCATAAATAAAAGTTTTTTCAACAGCATTAAACACTCCAAACATTTTACCATCTTCGTCGTGAATCATCTGCCAAAATCTACTCTCTTCAGGTGGTCGATTCAATTTTATCCAGCCCATACGTACAAGCTCAAAAATAAACTCTTCAACACTATCATCTTCAGACAGCCATTCATTCGTTGTTTTATTATTAAACATGCACTTATTGCTATGCATGTGTTTACCAACGATCGCCTTTTTCTTAAATATTTCTAGGACCATTTTTTCGGTGCTTAAATTTTTAATTATCTGAACTGAACTCATTCCTTTATTATTTAGGAGATAGCCGATTTTGAGTTTACGAATGAACTCTTCTTTAGATCTGTACCTTGTAGAAAGTTTTTTAATGGCATTGGTCGCAAGCTGCGCATGCCCATTATCAAAATTATCTATCGTGATATGAACATTAAAATAGTGTGCATCAATTCCAAGTTCTTTTAACTCGTAATTGCTAATTAGCAAATGTAAAGGAAGTTGTTCATAGCCTAAATTAAAACCTGCTATCTCTGGTATAAACTCTGAAGGTGCATATGCAAGCGCAAGCTGTATTGCTGCCTGATGGTAATAGGCATCAGATAAGTTTAAAGATAGTTGATTCAAACCATGTGCCAGTAGTAGGTTGTCGTACATTCTCACGTGATTGGCTTTTTCTGAACCGAGACCAAGTTCCTCTAAATATATCTGAATAAAATCTCTAAATACTGGATCATTCCAATACTGAGTAAAGCTATATAGCCATGAACCATCCACTTTTTTTGTGGGTGCAACCTTGTATAAAAACTCATAAGCTTTACTAACTGATGAAAAATACTCTCTTCCTCCACCTTGCTTTCTTCTATCTAGGTATTCTTTATAATATTCACACTGTGTACGGTTATTATGATGAATCCAATCGATAAGATGGTCTATCTCATTTGGCATCTCATCAATGTGTTCGAGAGTTATAATTTCATTCTCTAAAACCTTAAATGCCTTTAATTCTTTGGCAGAATTAGGTATTGAAGCATCTAAGAAGAACTCAACAATTTCGAAATATTTCTGATGATCTTTGGTTATTAAATTTAAGATTCTTTCTTTTACTGCTGTAGGCATTATAATTCTCACGCGGTAAATGATTCTTCTTAACCATAGTTCAGAAAATAAGTAGTATTTGTTAATTTTTTTTAATAAAATTTAACGCAATGTAATATTTTAAAAATTTTAATATATAAAACACACCTTTAGCATAATTTTTTAACAAGTTTTTAAAAAGTAACATTTTTTTGATGTGACTTAATTCACATATTCATATTTAAATATCAATTATGATTATAATATAAAATATTCCTAGGATAATTTATATGAAATCAATTTTTGACTTTATTTCTAAAAAATCCCTATCAATAACGCTATTTGAAAGTGCGAGTGCAGGTTATTTAGCATATAGAATTTCACAGGATAAAAACTCTGGGATACTTCTTGATGGCTCTGTTGTAAGTTATGACTTACTATTCAAGAAGCGTATTTTAAATATAAAACAATCACTTATAAACAAATATACAGCGGAATCCCAAGAAGTCACCACACAAATGATAGTGAATGGTAAAAAACTTTTTAAATCAGATATTTATATATCTTGCACTGGGCTTTTAAAGCGTGGAGGATCTGAAAACAAATATAAACCAGTAGGTACTTTTTTCTATTGCATGTTCTTTAAAAAAAAATACTATAACTTCAGAATTAAAACTAAAGGAAAACCTAATACAAAATTAAATACTCTATATAAAGCTATTCTAAAATCACTCTCAAAAATATTAAAAAAATATTATTGTTAGCTTCATGTAATTAAAAATTATTTATTTATCCATATAAAACAGCACCAAATACATAATCTTTAAACACAATGAAACCTAATACAGATTATGTAACATCTTAAATATTTAAATTTATAATATTCATGTTACTAATAAATGATCTACTGTAATTGAGTAGATTATCTAATTAATCTTTGAAGGAACAGTATTATGTCTATTTATAACCAAGATCAAGAGAACAACAACACTCAAAAGCCGCTGCATCAACAAAATCAGCAATCTGATCAACAGCGTCAGCAAAATGGTCAGCAACAACAGCAGCAACCCCAACATCAACAAAATCAACAATCTGATCAGCAGCGCCAGCAGAATGGTCAGCAACAACAGCAGCAACCCCAACATCAACAAAATCAACAATCTGATCAGCAGCGCCAGCAGAATGGTCAGCAACAACAGCAGCAACCCCAACATCAACAAAACCAGCAGTCTGATCAACAACGTCAGCAAAATGGTCAGCAACAACAGCAGCAACCCCAACATCAACAAAACCAACAGTCTGATCAACAACGTCAGCAGAATGATCAGCAACAACAGCAGCAACCCCAACATCAACAAAATCAACAATCTGATCAGCAGCGCCAGCAGAATGGTCAGCAACAGCAGCAGCAACCCCAACAAAATCAGCAATCTGATCAACAGCGTCAGCAGAATGATCAGCAAGACCAATAGTCAAAGTAACAACATTAATTTTTATTTGCAGAAGTAGCTCAGGGATCACTACTTTTGCAATTTATTAAATAATTTATCGGAGTTATTACTATGAACGACCATCAAAATGAACATCCAATACATCATGACTGGCGCACGGATTACTCCAATAGACCGTACTATGGGGATCTGCAACGCGAAGTGCCAGATATAGATTATGACCGTGATCTAAGGTCAGCTTATGAGCTTGGTGAGCGCGAACGTCATTTATACGGTGAAAATGCGCGTTTCGAAGATTCTGAGCCGGATTTACAAACCAAATGGGAAGAGTTTAAAGCAGATTCTCGCTTGAAATGGGAACATGCTAAGCATGCGATTAAGGATGCTTGGGATAAAATTTAACCCTGTATGTATGTAAAACTAGAATTAATAAATTGTATCAAATATGGACTTCATAAAAATAATTCTGCATGACACCTCTTTTAACTTTGCATTGGAAATTATTTTCCGATGCATCATTATGTTTATCTTAATTATTATTTTTTTAAGATTTTCAGGGAAAAGAGGTGTCAGGCAACTTTCAGTATTTGAGTTAGCAATTATCTTAAGTTTGGGTTCTGCAGCTGGCGATCCCATGTTTAATGATGATATCCCCATCATTCAAGCACTCATTGTGTTTGCAGTCATTATTCTTCTATATAGATTAACTACTTACCTCATCATGAAATCAGATTCATTTGAAACCATGTTAGAAGGTAGGCCAATGTATATCGTCAAAGATGGCTTATTGATTGTTGAAGATATCAAACAGGAAAAGTATTCATATGACGAATTTTTTGCTGAGTTAAGGCAAAACAAAATAGAACACTTAGGGCAAGTCAAATCAGCCTTACTTGAAACAGATGGGTGTCTAAGTGTAATCCCTTATGCCAAGGATAATATTAAATGGGGACTACCAATTTTTCCTGATCACTACCAAAAAGCACAGCGTTTTGATTCCAAAAAATACTATTCGTGCATGCTGTGTGGTCAAACACAATTTATTAGTTCTCTAAATGCTCAGTGCCCCCGCTGCAAATGTGACCGCTGGGCTGAATCTGCTTTTTATTGTGAAAGTAGCTCCAATCAACCATCAGATTGAACATAAAATAGACAATTTTTTACTCTAATTTTGCCAAGCATCTTTATTGTCTATATTAGCTTTATGCAATAGCAAAACCTTATCTAGCACATGTACTAAATAACATCAGACAAAGGGATGTAGCTCATGAAAAAATCAAATAATCCTAAAATTGATCAGTTTGAAAAAGAGGCATATGTAGACCCTAAAGGTAAAACACTGACCTCATCTTTGGGTGTACCTGTAGCTGACAATCAAAACAGTTTAAAAATAAATCAGACTGGTCCTACTCTGTTAGAAGATTTTCTCTTACGAGATAAGTTAATTCACTTTGACCGTGAACGTATCCCTGAGCGTGTAGTGCATGCTCGTGGTGTTGGAGCGCATGGTTATTTTGAAGCTTATGAAGGCAACGAAAAATGGACTAAGGCTAAATTTTTGACTAATACTCAAAATCCAACACCAATCTTTGTCAGAATTTCTACAGTGCAAGGCGGACGCGGATCAGCTGATGTAGTCCGTGATGTACGCGGGTTTTCCATTAAGTTTTATACCGAAGATGGAAACTACGATTTAGTCGGTAATAACATTCCTGTATTTTTTATTCAGGACGCAATCAAGTTCCCTGACTTTGTCCACGCTGTAAAGCCTGAAGATCCGAATGAAGTTCCAACCGGTCAATCTGCGCATGATACTTTTTGGGATTTTATTTCTTTAAATACCGAAGCCTCTCATATGACAACCTGGGTGATGTCAGATCGTGCTATCCCACGGAATTTACGATCGATTCAAGGTTTTGGTGTACATACCTTCAGATTAATTAACAAAGATAATCAGGCGCATTTGGTTAAATTCCACTGGACACCGAAACAAGGTGTTGCCCAAGTCGTTTGGGATGAGGCCTTAAAGCTTAATGGTAAAGATCCCGACTTCCATCGTCGCGATCTATGGGATGCCATTGAACGTGGCAATTATCCTGAGTGGGAATTAGGGGCACAGATCTTTACTGAAGAAGAAGCGGCTCAATGGGACTTTGATGTTTTAGATGCTACAAAATTGGTACCTGAAGAGCTCGTACCTATTACTCCACTAGGTAAATTTACTCTAAATCGAAATACAGATGATTTCTTTGCTGAAACAGAGCAAGTTGCTTTCAGTCCAGCCAATATTGTTTCAGGAATTGATTTTAGTAATGACCCTTTATTACAAGGTCGTTTGTTCAGCTATACAGATACCCATTTGCACCGTTTAGGTACTGCAAACTTTAATCAAATTCCAATTAATAAACCAGTCTGCCCCTTCCATACTAATCGACGTGGCGGCTATGCAAACCATGAAGTTTATAAAGGTAAAGCGAATTATGAGCCTAACTCTGTAGATGAAAATTGGCCTAGAGAATCTAATAATGATCCGCATGCATTTCGGACCCATCCTGAAGAAATCCAAGGCAGCAAGTTAAGAATCCGACCAGAAAGCTTCGCAGATCATTTCTCGCAAGCGACCATGCATTACCAAAGTCTTGCTAAGCACGAACAGCAACATATAAAGGATGCCTATGCATTTGAACTTTCAAAAGTGAAAGCTGTTGAAATTAGGGAACGGGTCGTAAATGAGGTGCTTGCAAATATTGACTTGGATTTAGCTCAATTTGTAGCAAAAGAATTGGGGTTAGATGCTCCGACTAAGCAAAGTAAATCGGTTAAGAAAGCTGCCGTCGCTAAATCTGATCACTTAAGTACATTGGCATACCCTGCATCTGATATTAAGCAACGTAAAATTGCACTACTGGTACACAACGGTGCAAATGCTTCATCTATCGATGCAATCAAGACTTGGGGCGAATCAGAAAGTGCTGTAGTTGAAGTTTTAGCCCCTAATGCAGCGCCAGTTAAATCTAACGATGGTAAAGAAATTGCAGTTAATGGACGTCAAAATGGCGAACCTTCAGTTACCTACGATGCTGTCGTTGTTGTTGATGGAGATAATTTAGATGAGTTCTTAAATGATGGTGTAGCTAAACATTATGTATTGGAAACATTTAAGCATCTTAAACCTATAGTTTTATTGGGTGATAAAGAGGCTTTAATTAAAGAGCTTAGTCTGACTCAAGATGCTGCGCTTTTCACTTCACAAAGTTTCAAAGATGTCAGTGATCAATTTAAAACAGCGGTACAAAATCACCGTTATTGGGACCGTGAAGATAAGGTTGCTTCTATACCGGCCTAATTTAACTATGAATAAAAAAACCGCCCTTCTGGGCGGTTTTTTATCTATTGGTTCTTGGTTCTAACTAGATTTAAAAAATGTAGATGACGTTCGTATTGATCAATAACATCTTGCAAAATATCTTCTTGCGTCCATTCGATGATGTCATAATTTTGACCACCTTCCCTCAAAAACACTTCAGCTTGGTAATCTTGCGTAATTTCATCTGAATCAGTCATAAAACTTGGTGTATTTTTTTCTTGAACAACCACTTGGTAAATAAAGTTAATCTCATCTTGATGGTTTACACGTAGCTGCAAGCCATCATCTATCGTGTTTACCGTCACATCTAAATGACGACGCTTAAACTCTTTCTGTAGATTTAAAAATGCCTGGCTTACCGTTTTTTCAATATAATCTTCAACTTCTTTACGTGTATGCGGATAATGCATAATCAATCCTAAACGTTGCTGCCAACTTCTCGGATTATGAATTGCTCTAGGCGTAATACGCGCATCCTGTAATGCTTGCATCTTGGTTGCATCTAAATGTAGAGCCTTGACTAAGCCCCAGCAAATTAAAAGCATTACGAAGGTGAATGGTAATGCACTCAACATTGTTGCAGATTGCAAAGCACCTAAACCTCCAGCGAACAACAAAACAATCGCAAGTACAGCCATTAACGTTGTCCAAAACAATCGCTGCCAAGTTGGAGAGTTTTCAGATTTTGCAGTTAGATAGTCTGTAACTAAAGCCCCTGAGTCTGCCGACGTCACAAAAAATAGCATAACCAGTATAGTCGCAACAAAACTCATAATGCCTGAGAATGGCAAGGTCCCTAAATATTCAAATAACGCAACGGATGAATCTCGTTGCACTGCAGTAATCAGCGAGGTGTTCGCTTCATTTAAAATACTATAGAGTGCAGCATTCCCCATGACTCCCATCCAGATCAGCGTAAAGCCTGTTGGAATAAGTAAAACACCTACAATAAACTCACGAATAGTACGGCCTTCAGACACACGGGCAATGAACATACCTACAAATGGTGACCATGAAATCCACCATGCCCAGTACATAATGGTCCAACCACCGATCCAACCATCAGACTGGTAGGCATATAAATTAAAGGTCATATTGAACAAATTTGAAATGTATTGCCCCGTGTTTTGGATAGTCGTTTGCAATATAAAAATGCTTGAACTAGCAAAAAATACAAATAGCAACAGCACTAAAGCTAGGCCCAGATTAATCTCTGATAATCGTTTAATACCCTTGTCTAAGCCCATAAATACAGATAAAGATGCCATAGCTGTAACAATGACAATTAAAATAAGCTGCGTCGTCGTTGAATATTCAATTCCGAATAAATAATTTAAGCCAGAGTTAATTTGGGTTACACCAAAACCTAAAGTCGTTGCGACACCAAATACTGTACCGATGGTCGCAAAAGTATCCACACCATCACCAATTGGACCATAAATTTTCTTTCCAATAAGAGGATATAACGCAGAGCGAATTTTTAGAGGTAGATTGTGTCTATAAGCAAAGTAAGCTAACGCCAAGCCAACAATTGTGTAGATTGCCCAAGCATGAAGTCCCCAATGGAAGAATGTTACACGCATAGCTTGCTGAGCTGATTGGATAGTTTCAGGTTCACCAGTTGGAGGTGAAACATAGTGCATCACTGGTTCCGCGACACCGAAGAACATTAAGCCAATGCCCATACCAGCTGTAAATAGCATAGCGAACCAAGAGCTATTACTAAACTTTGGCTGGCTATGGTCTAAACCAAGTTTAATTTTACCCATATTTGAACAGGCAATATAAATAAGCACTATTAGAAAAATGGCTACAGATAGCACATAGAACCAACTGAATGAGTTTGTAACCCATTGATTCAGTTGTTTAGTTATTAAATCAAAAGCATTGGGAGCTAAAAATACAATGGCAATAAAAATGCCTATAATAACAACTGTGCTAATAAACACATTTGGATTCACATTGGAATACCATGACGGTTTCAATGAAGACATACCTTCCCTATTCCGTTTTATTTGTAAGACAGATCTAAATTGATCAAAGAGATATCCGCTACTTGCGAAAGAAACTGGCTTGTATTGAAAAGTGCTAGCATTTTCATTTTCGTTTGAAAATTTAAAGCTGACTCATTCAAAGCCGTTGTTTAGAGTTTGAGCATGTTATCATGTTTTTAGATATATAATCCAATATTAAGTAGTAAAGCAAATTAAGACCATTACTAAACTATTTATTTCGTCAATTAATTTTCTTATTTAATACTCTCTTGAAGTGCTTTAGAAGTAAGTGAGTTCTTAGAAAGTAATTATAATTTTGCTTAATGTAAGCATTTTTTCACTTAGTTTTTGGGCTTATATAAGTAATATTATTTATCTGTTAAAAATGGTAGTAAAAGGATTAATAAAACTTGAAAAGTTAAACAATGATTAAAGATCAAATACTTAATACATAAAAAAACAAAATGAGCTTAAAAGCAATTTATAGTAATTAATTCACTTTCAAATTAAAGTAGGCTTATAACATGAATTCAAAAACCCGTAAGCTCCTTTTAGCTGGTGGTGCAGTACTTATAGCTGGTTCAATGCTCTCAACTACAAATGCAAACACTACGGAAGTCCAAGCGGTATCAAAGGTAGATTTAAATAAATATCTTGGTACATGGCATGAAATTGCACGTAAGCCGCTATATTTCCAGAACAAATGTGATTACAACGTCACTGCTAAATATTCTTTAAATGAAAATGGTAACGTCAAAGTTGATAACAGTTGTTATAGCGCAGATGGTAAACTCAACCAATCAATAGGTGAAGCATATGTTCAGAACGCGCCAGCAAACTCGAAACTTAAAGTGAGCTTTTTACCAAAAGCAATTCGTTGGTTGCCAGTAGGCCGTGGTGATTATTGGGTTTTAAAAATTGATGATGACTATCAAACTGCATTAGTTGGGTCACCAAATAAAAAATATCTTTGGGTGCTCAGCAGAACTGCTAACCCCAACCAAGCCACAGTTGACGAATACCTAGATTATGCAAAATCTATCGGTTTTGATTTATCAGATCTCATTAAGACTCAGCATAAATAAGTTATTTAATAAGTCCCATTCTTGGGGACTTATTTCTAAATAATACAATGTAATTTATCTGGCCAAGAACGTAAGAATATAAGACCCTTTGTATCCCTTCTATTTCAATCCCTGATATCAGCGTCTATTTACTATAGGCTGAATGCTCACTCACATTGAAATAGGATAATATTCTAATGACTACTATTAATGTTGAAAATATTAAGAGCCATGCAGATGTAATTGCTTCATGTGGGACTAAAGTTGGTGAAGTAGACCACTTGCAAGGTTCGGATCAAATTAAACTGACTAAGCATGGTGATGGTCATCACCACTTAATTCCAGTTTCATGGGTTGGTGAAATTACAGACAATAAAATTGTACTGACTAAAGACTCTCAAGAAGTTAAAGATAATTGGATTGAAGCTTAAAATCCTAATCCTAAAAAAACCCTCTTAATGAGGGTTTTTTCATATCTGCTGTAATAATCATTGGAGGAAGTTAGTCTTTATCTAATGTATGAGGTGTTGTCGTCTCTTCATTTTCATTGCTGTCTTTTTGCTGGCAACCTACCAGCCCCAATACGAATACCACGCTTATAATGGCTAACGTTTTCATACTTTAGGCCTATATATTTATTAAAACTCTACACTAACAAAGCATGACGATTACTGTGTAAATTTATGAAAATCATTGATGAGATAAATAATAAGAAAGTCTTTAAATAAAGTTTTTCATATATTAATGATTGTCTAGATTATGAAGTTATCCCTACATTTAAATAATTATCTTTCACCCAGGCCAATAATTCTTGTGCTGGCGCTAGACGTATAGCGTCCTCCTCCTCAGCCTGATCAATTAGTTCTAAAGGTGGGAATGGTCTAAAGTATTCCAAGTTTAGCTCCTATTATTGAGCGTGACTTAATCCTGCTCTAGCTTCGACGATGATTTTTTGAATTTCTTCCCGTCGTTGTTTCTTCTTTTCATGGTAAATCCACACAGAAGAAATCAACACACTTATAATTAGTCCGCCAATCAGTACTTGTAGTCTTGTAAAGATCATTTTTATTGCTCTTATCATGAAGTTTTCATTTAAATTAAGCATTTAAATATTAAAACTTAATGGCAATTAATGACAAAAACCCGCCTTTGAAAGACGGGGCAATACATAATATGTTGAGTAAATATTTTTTAGAGAATTTGGATATTGCTGGCTTGCTTGCCTTTCTTACCATTCGTAATTTCAAACATTACACGCTGACCTTCCTCTAGTACTTTATAGCCATCGATTCGTACTTCACTATAGTGTGCAAATAATTCTTCACCAGTATCGGAAGCAATAAATCCAAAACCTTTTGTACCGTTGAACCACTTCACTGTACCGTTTGTTAAATTAGACATTCATATTCCCTTTAAGTAATTATCAGTTTAGAAATTGCTGTAAATATTGATTAATTAACAAGCATATTCAATATAACCAATAATCCTTAAATATGAGGATACAACTGTTAGATCTATATGAATCAAGTTCTTGTTTTATTTTGCAATTACGCACAAAAGTGATAAATTTCTCTCATATTAAGGTAATAATCAGATATAGATTGTAATATTCGATCATTCACACTTTCCATAAATTGAATGAAAAAAGCCCCCACATATACATGTGGGGCTTCACCCAATTCATTTGCGCTGATATGAGCCAGTAAATTATAAAGCACTTTAATCAAAATATGTATTCAAAATATATCTTTAAAGCTAATTAATATAAACTATCGATTCAACTGCGTGTATGCCCATTTTAAAAATTTATCTTTATCATGAAAGTTTGGTACATTGATTAAGTGAATAAAACTCACTGCTCCAAATTTACCCGCAATCTTTTTAGGATCAACAATTTCAAAATCATTGTCATTACCTAAATTAAGTTCTTTGAAAAACTCCAGAACCTTGTTATGCAAACCTTGCTGTGAATGTTCAGTTCGCTCTATCAGAAAATCATAAATCTGGCTTAAAACATGTAATTCAAAATTTTTATTCATGACTTTCTTCTCATAATTGTTAAGGTTGAAATCCCAAACTAACGGTTATTATGAGAAAATTAAAGTAATCTAACATCCTGAAACAATATGCTAGCTTATTTTGCTTCTTTCCAATAATTTTATCTCTGTTGCATTTCATTTAAGAATCTAAGAAACTTTTAACCAGACCGTTACGGATCCAATTTTGATATTAGCAAATTCAAATCTGTGAAATCGACAACCCATTCCTTCGGCATGGTCATATAGATCAACACTTTAGGCTTTCGTTGCAAATTTGCCTTTGCGAACACCAGAACATGAACGTGTTGCGATTTCTATTAGCATTCGATGTTCAATGAGGTGTAAGTAAAAAAGCCAATGTTTCGTAGTTTTAAAAGGCTTTGTTGCACAAACCTACCGGTAAGGTCTTATTCCGCAATATAATTCGTAGATGAACAAACCTACGTCCAAAATCTTTCGCACAACCAATTGGTCCACATATAACCGCGCCTTAATTAATCGAGGCAATATTTCCATTTGGTTTGATCCCAAAACTCAATGGTAAACTCATCCGCAAGCAAAATATGGTCGAAATCAAACTTACTCCGATAGGGCTATTCAATGCTGCTTAATGATCAAATCTTTATTTAAATTGTCTTTGCGAATGGTCACAGGCTTCGTCCAAAGTCTGATTAAGCTTTGTGGATTAGTAGGACAGCCCCGAATATCAGTGATATTCGTATTCCACACTGTGCAGATGACAAAGGCATATCGATATTGCAATTGGCTATCAAAAAAGTAGTGATGGTCTCCATCTACTCGTAGACTCTACTTGCCTAAAGTTTTTAGGTGAAGGTGAATGGAAGCGTAAGAAACATGGACCTGAATATCGTCGCCAATGGCTTAAGCTTGATATTGTTATCGATGCTGAAACCCTTCAAATACGTGCTGTACAACTTACCGCAGATAATGTCAGTGATTCACAGGTATTGGAAGATTTACTTGCTCAAATCCCTTAGATGAACGAATTGATTAGGTCTATACACGATGCCGTCAGGTCATTACAGATCGGCAAGCGTATGCAGTGATTCCACCTGGAACAAATGGTCAGGCTATCATCGGCGAAGTCTGGTTGGAACCAAGATGCATTGCATTAAATTACTAGGCGATAAACTCTGTTCAAGGAATTTTAATAGTCAAGTGAATGAGATTCATGCACGTGTAGATGTCTTAAATAAATTCACAGGATTAGGTCGCCCTCATACCCAAGTTGTCATTTAAATATGAGTAGGTATGGGAGATTTTAATTTTTAAATATTTGTGCAACAAAGCCGTTTTAAAGGAAATAATAAAAGATTATATTTCCAGCAAAAAGCATTGTATATGCGTAAATTCATATTCATTCACAACAATTGATTTATAAAAAATAAAGTTCAACTTTGAACTTTATTTTATGCAGATTAGCCACTATATTAAAGATTCATAGAATAATTTATACAACGTGAAAACTTGAAATTAACCTTTTGAAATGAAGACGGTGCCCATAATGGAAACTAAGCATTTTTTCTCAAATTGGTTGCTAGCTGTATTTGTCTAGCTTCAACATACACAACTGCATCTCCAGTACCTTCCAAGATAAATGAAGGTCAAATCGCCAATATAACAGCCCTTACACCCGGTACAATACTATCTATACAAGCTCAAACGCCTGATCTTTTTAGCAATGCAGCAAAACGATATACCATCACTTATCGAAGTCGAGGTGTTCATGCAGAACCGATTGTTGCTTCTGGATATATCCTATTACCTAAAGGTAAAGCCCCAAAAGGCGGCTGGCCAGTTTTGGCATGGGCACATGGTACAACTGGTGTAGCTGATACCTGTGCACCTTCAGGTGATTATACAGATGGACCCGTTCACGTATACCAACAAATTGCAGCCAAAGCTTTAAATGCTTGGCTTGCTCGTGGCTATGCAGTCGTTGCGCCGGATTATCAAGGTTTAGGCACACCAGGCAGTCACCCCTATATGAATGCTCAAAGTCAGTTACACACTGTCGTGGATGCTGTCCGTGCGATGCATCAATTAAAATCAGTCAAATTGAGTAAAAACTGGTATGTCATGGGCCACAGTCAGGGCGGCGCTGCTTCCCTAACCGTAGCAGCGTTTGGACAAAAGGATGCTCCTGAACTCAATTTACTCGGAGCAATTGCATTGGCACCCGGCGGTTACAAATATGAAGGGATTGCTGAATATGTTGCAAATCAGTCTAATATTGATCCGAGCGTTGCAGCATTTTTACCTATAGTTCTGTTAGGTGCTGAAGCTGCAGAGCCTACACTTTCAGCAAAAGATTTTGTCAGCCCAGAAATGCAGAAAATCCTCAATCAAGCTCGCAATCGCTGCTTATCAGAACTACAAAATGAACTAAAAGTATCGCCAAAAACTGTTTTTAAACCCAATGTAGATTTAACGCCATTGACCCGTTATTTAAAAAAACAGTCGATCGAATTTATGACACCTCAGGTACCTTTACTGTTAGTACAAGGTGATCAAGATCAATTGGTAGATTATCGGGGTGTCCATGCTTATTACCAAAAAGTCTGCAAGGAAAATAAACCCATAGCATTTCACCCAATTAAAAATGGTGATCATCGTGATTCACTCAAACAAAGTGAATATTTAATCGACAACTTTATTTATTCAATTGAGAATAAGACGTATTTAAATACTTGTCCAATAAACTCATATTCAAAATAAAAGCGCCCTCGTGGTGCTTCTTCTTTCATAACATCTTGCATAGAAAAACCTTGTTATCGTTTTGGCTTTACCCATACACAAATGAATTAAAACCATTAGCTCTATTTTAAATTTATTCAAAAATTTATATCAATATTTTTGATAAAAAATTTAATTATGTAGTTTTATTTACTAAGCTTTTTATTTAAAGCCAAAGATGTTGGTAACCAACTTAGATCATTTTGGATTAATAAAATAGAAATACACAACTAAACATACTAGCGAAATCGTTGAAATTAAAAGATAAGTGCCCGTTGTATTAAAGCTTTTTAGAAATTTAAATAAGTCCATCATTTCTTCCCCCCATGAAAAAACAGATAAATTATACTAAATAATATCTGGGGGATTAAATAGCTGTTAGTCGAATAGCGAAGACGACACGATCAAGTGGTCATTAAAAATACATATCTCCTTTAAATCTAGATTTATATATAAATTTGAGTCTGTCAAATATAAAAAAAACAGCTCCCAACTCAATGAGAACTGTATTTTTAGTACTACAAATTGATCGAAATTAAACGGCAAGTACTTTCACAATAATGGTTTGCATGTCTTCATTTTCTTCCGCCAAATAAACACGCTTTAACTCTTTGCTTTTCACTTTGAATTGATGATTTTGATACTGAATTACAGCCGGAATTTGATCAAAATACAGGCTATCTGCGTCTAATTCTTCTTGAAAAAGTGGCGTGCCCAATTGATAGTCTAGGCTTTTTAATACTACATATTTAACAGTCGTTTTCATTGAAATAAACCTACTTTTGTTACGCTCTTTATTTTAAGTTTTAACATCGTTTCCCTTCCGAAGAAACCTTTATTTCATCTTTTCGTACAGCTTCTAAACAATCACACTATTTTTGTGAATTCCTCAACGCCCACAGTGCCACCTTAGACTTTTAGTGAAATTACAGGCGAGCGGAATCAATGCTAAAATTTTAAGAATACTAATGATCATTCACCATTCTACTTTGGGGTAAGTACGTGCTTAAACAGTGTTGCGATGCTTTAGAACAAAAATCCATGACCATCGCGTTTATCGAGAGTGCAAGCTCTGGTTATTTATGTAGTCAATTTTCAATTTATAAGAATAGTGGTGCAGATATCTTATTAGGTGGACTAGTGAGCTATGATCCATCGATCAAACGTGAAATTTTAAAAGTAGATCCTTTACTAATAGAAAAATTTACGGCCGAATCCGCAGAAGTGACTCAAGCGATGGCTGAGCAAGGACAACAACTATTTTTACATGCGGACTTCGTGGTGGCCTGCACTGGATTACTCAAACCCGGTGGCAGTGCAACCGTAGAAAAACCCGAAGGAACATTTTATATTTCAATTTTACATGATGGTCGTATCTATAATTATCATTATTTTATTTTGGGTACGGCTTTAGAACGCTTAGATCAGTTAACTGAAAATGTTGCTCACAGTATATTAGACATCTTAAATGCAGAATAAAACATACATAATCTACATATTAAATATCATTTTGCATCGCATACTGTATTGAGGAATTTACTTATCAGGACAAGAAAATGCAGCTACGTCATTTCAATGCATTCGCAATTAGCACCCTACTGTCCTGCTCTGCTTTCGCGACGGTAGGCGGCCCTCAAACCATTGAGGTTTTAGGTTTTGATAAAAAAGACCAAAAAATCTATTTAATGCGTCATTTTGAAGATGGTCGTGGTCGTTTACCACAATTATATTATTATCAATTAAATAGCCAAAAGCCGACTCAATTAATTACAGTGAAGTCTTTGTATATTAATCCCAAGACAAAACGGATTGATTACGATCAAGACAGCACCCAGTTTGATAAAGAAATCGCGAAAATAAAAAAACGTTTAGTCAAATTAACACCAGTAAATAACAATAATGCTCGAATACAGTTATTAACAACCATGAATGGCACTGCAAAATCATGGTATGACCCGAATGAAACCATTGATAAATGGACCTATCAATATCGTGTTAAAAATTCTCAGTATAAAAGCGCTGTACAAAAGGCTGAGACCTATAAAGAAGGTTTAAAAATCTCTAAAACTTATCGTGTAATGCAAAAGCCCTTTTATTTAGTGACTGTTAAATATCTAGGGATTCCATTTGAAACAGGATATAGCGTTGAAGATCCGGTTTTACTAACCAAATAGATTGTTAAATTAAATAACAAATAATAAAAAAGCCTCTTTTGAGGCTTTTTTATTACACTTAAAATTATGCTGCAGAACGCTCTGCAATTGGCACAACTTTACGTAATTCCGGACCTGTATAGTCCGCACTTGGGCGAATAATACGATTGTCCGCACGTTGTTCCATCACGTGTGCTGCCCAACCTGTTACACGCGACATCACGAAAATTGGCGTAAACAGTTTAGTTGCAATACCCATGAAATGATATGCAGATGCATGGAAGAAATCAGCATTACAGAATAATTTCTTCTCACGCCACATCACTTCTTCACAGCGCACTGATACAGGATAAAGTACAGTATCACCGACGTCTTTTGCTAGGCGTTCAGACCATTTCTTAATAATGCCATTACGTGGATCGTTATCTTTGTAAATCGCATGACCAAAGCCCATGATCTTTTCTTTACGCTCAAGTTTACCCAACATTTCACGCTCAGCTTCTTCTGGAGACGTCCAGTTTTCAATCATTTCCATTGCAGCTTCGTTTGCACCGCCATGTAATGGACCACGAAGTGAACCAATTGCACCTGTAATACAAGAATGCATATCAGACAATGTTGATGCACATACACGCGCTGTGAATGTAGAGGCATTAAATTCATGCTCTGCATATAGAATCAGTGACACGTTCATCACTTGCTCATGCAATTCATTTGGTTTTTCACCACGCAGTAAATGTAGGAATTGTGCGCCGATTGAATCATCATCAGTGTTTTCTTCTACACGTACGCCATCATGGCTGAAACGGTACCAATAGCAGATGATTGCCGGTAGTGTTGCCAAAATACGGTCTGCAACATCTTGTTGCTCTTCAAACGATTTTTCAGTTTCTAAATTTCCAAGCATTGAAACGCCTGTACGCATCACATCCATTGGGTGCGAGTCAGCAGGAATGCGTTCTAACACCTCTTTCAACGCCTGCGGTAATTGACGCAATGATTTGAGTTTGGCTTTGTATGCTGCAAGCTGTTCTGTTGTTGGTAATTCACCAAAGAAAATCAGGTACGCGACTTCTTCAAACTGACAGTTTTCTGCCAAGTCTTGAACGTCATAACCACGATAGGTTAAGCCCGCACCACTTTTGCCTACAGTTGACAATGCAGTTTTACCAGCTACTTGTCCGCGCAGTCCTGCGCCCGTGAGTACTTTTCCTTCAGCCATTTTTATTTTCCTTCAGTGAACAATTTATCTAAGGTGTTTTCAAAAGTGTGATAATCGAGGAATTGATAGAGTTCTTTTCGTTGTTGCATTTTATCCAGTACATTGACTTGTGTACCTTCATTGCGGATCGCATGCATTACTTCTAGTGCCGCTTTTTGCATTGCACGTGTTGGTGATAATGGGTAAAGCACCATTGCAATACCCTGCTCGCCTAGTTCTTCTTTGGTGTAGTAAGGGGTATCACCAAACTCTGTAATGTTTGCCAGTACAGGGACACCAACAGCATCGCAGACAGTTTTGTACATGGTAATATCAGTCATTGCTTCAGCAAAGATCGCATCTGCACCTGCTTCTACACAGGCACATGCACGGTCGATCACTGCTTGCAAACCTTCTTTTTGTAATGCATCTGTACGCGCCATCACCACAAAGTTTGAATCGGTTTTTGCATCAACAGCCGCTTTAATACGGTCAACCATTTCCTGCTGCGTCACAATTTCTTTGTTCGGACGGTGACCACAACGCTTTTGTGCCACTTGGTCTTCGATATGAACCGCTGCTGCACCCGCAGCAATCATTTGCTTCACAGTGCGGGCAATATTAAATGCACCGCCCCAACCGGTATCGATATCGACAAGTAATGGCGTATCTACACGTTCAGTAATACGACGAACATCTTCCAAAACATTATCTAAACTGGTCATGCCTAAGTCAGGTAAACCATATGAATAGTTCGCAACACCTGCACCAGATAAATATATGGCTTTATAGCCAACTTCTTTTGCCATCATTGCTGCATAGGCATTTACTGTGCCAATGATTTGTAATGGTTTTTCGATTTCCAATGCTTGTCTAAATCTTAAGCCTGCAGACGTTTGTTGTGTCATATTCCTTTCCACGGCATTTACTTTAATTTTCGAAGTTTGAGTATATCCATATTTTTTTCCAACTCTATGGCTTTGTAGAATATTAACTCTAAAACTTTAGTCAAATATTTCACTTGTCACCTATCTGTTGTTATTCTTTAGTCAAAGATCCCTTATTTATGAGCAAAGCAGAAAAGTACTGAATTTTTTGCTATAATTATCGTCAAATCAGCTCTTTTTTTGTTAAATATTATCACTTTATGCAAGATTTAATACACATTGAACCTTTAACGCATGACCAGCCACAAACGCGGCGCGGACATGAACGATGTGTTGCGCTTTTAGAAAGTGCTACGGAGCTTTTTTTAAAACGTGGGTTTGATGCAGTTTCATTAGATGACATCGTGAATCATGCGGGTGGTTCAAAAGCGTCAATCTATAAATATTTTGGTAATAAAGACGGATTATTTAAGGCCATTTGTGACTATCGTCGCTGCTTATTTTTCAAAGATATTTGCCTACCATTTACGGTGAGCCCTGACACCGATATTCGTGCTTATCTCATCAATACTTTAAGTGACTTTCATCAGCATATCGTGATGCCTGAAAATGCGGCATTTATGCGGTTAGTCTTAGAACAAACAGGACGTAATCCTGAAATAGCACGTTATATTCATGAGCAAGGCCCAAAACAAATTCAGAACACCGTTGCAGAAATTTTAAATCAAGCGCATCAACACGGTTTGCTGTATTGTGAAAACCCGTTGTTTTCGGCTCAATTTTATTTTGGAATTTTGCGAAATTTAGAATGGCGCGTTCTCATGGGCATTACCATTGATGAAAATGATCAAGAAACCATCAATTACATCAGTTATTGCGTCGATCGTTTCCTAGACGGTCACCAAAAGCGCTAGATTTTTTGCAATTTACCTCTCTTATAGTATATTAATCGATTCCTTTTTCTCTAACCAACCAACAACTAATTGTTGTTTTGTTTTTTGATTCAGCAATTATTGTGGAGTAACAATGGCTCTACGTCACTTTCTAACTTTACGCGATTTATCGACTTTAGAACTTAATCAAATTGTACAGCGCGGTATCGAACTCAAGCGCAAACAGCATAACAATGAAGTTTTCCAACCTTTCGTTGGTAAAGTCATGGGCATGATTTTTGAGAAATCGAGCACCCGTACACGTGTATCGTTTGAAGCAGGAATGAGCCAATTTGGTGGTAGTGCAATTTTCCTTTCATCTCGCGACTCTCAATTAGGGCGTGGCGAGCCAGTAGAAGATTCTGCACGCGTGATTTCAAGCATGCTTGATATTGTAATGATTCGTACTTTTGGTCATGACATTGTTGAACGTTTTGCTTCTTATTCAAAAGTTCCTGTCATCAATGCATTAACAGATGATCACCACCCTTGCCAATTACTTGCCGATGTTCAAACATTTGTTGAACACCGTGGTTCTATTGAAGGTAAAACGGTTGCTTGGATTGGTGATGGCAACAATATGTGTAACTCATATATTGAAGCTGCTCATATGTGGGGCTTTAAATTAAAAATCGCTGCACCTAAGGGCTATGAACCTAAAGCAGAATTTCTATCTGAATTTGCACACTGTGTGGAACTTGTTGATTCTGCCGAAGATGCTGCAGTTAATGCAGATTTAATCGTTACAGATGTTTGGGCAAGTATGGGCCAAGAAGAAGAGCAAAAAATTCGTGAAAAAGCGTTTGCTGATTATCAAGTGAATGAACGCCTGATGGATCTTGCTCACGCTGACTGCCTATTTATGCACTGCTTACCTGCGCATCGTGGCGAAGAAATTTCGGAAAATATGCTTGACCACAAAAATGCTGTGGTTTGGGATGAAGCTGAAAATCGCTTACATGCACAAAAAGCACTTGTTGAATTCTTAATTAACGAAAATCTTAAAAAAGACTAAGGTTTTACTTAGATAAATGAAGCACCTTCGGGTGCTTTTTTTGTTTTTGCATGCTTTAATAAAACCATAACTTTTATAAGTGATTAAGATTATGCGTTTAAGAAATATTTGCTTATTGGCTCTTGGATTGAGCTTATCTACTTTTAGCTTTGCTGGTGAACCAAGTGAATTAGATCAATACTTGGTGAAAAATCAGATTTTAGATAGCAATTTTAAAATTAAAAATAAAACAGGTTTAAACGAAATACTGGCTGCCATTAGTGATGAAGATTCACGCACTCTTCCCTATCAAGTTGATCAGAATATGTTGATGGAAAAAATGGAAATGGAAGCGGATAAGATTGAAATTGATGGTATTATCACCACCCCTGATTTTGCGCAATTTGAACAATCAGTCGGTGAACATAAGGTGAAGCAACTCATCAAGCATAATTCACTCCAAAACTGTGAATTACTATTCGAGCATCAATTTCAACGTGTTAATCCATATAAAATTGAAATGGATCTAAGCTCGGGTAGCAAACAATACGAAATTATCATTAAAAATACAGAGTGCAAATTTAAATAAATATCTAATTTCTTACAGCTCTTGGTTTAACTTTTGCATTGTTTAACTTAACGAATTAAACCTTGAGGCTGTAATACAATCACAGCTGCGCCCACCAACACAATGACGCCACCTAGCATATCCCAACGTGTTAGAACTACGTGATCGACAAAATGCAACCACAGCAATGCAGAGAAAATGTAGATTCCGCCATAGGCTGCATAGATACGACCCGAAGCTGCTGGATGCAACGTCAATAACCAAACAAATGCAGCCAATGCAAGCGCTGTTGGAGTCCATAACCACTGCGATTTTTGCTGATTTAAAATCAAATATGGGAAGTAACAGCCTAAAATTTCCATCAGTGCTGTCAGTGCAAATAAACCAAATGTGGTCAGCACTTTTGTTAATGGTATGTCCATCATTGAGAAACCCAAATCTAGCGTCGAATAAATATAAAAAACCCGTGCAAGCACGGGTTTTTCGTTAATTAAATTACTTAAGCAGGTTCAGCGGTTTGGTCTTCAAACACTTCGAGTTTTAAGCCCACAGCTTTGCCATTTTCTTTCTTCACTGAAACACCAACATTACCGCCATGTTCCGCAAGCTCGCCAAACAAAATCATTTCAGCAAGCGGTTTCTTCAAATGCTCTTGAATTAAACGCTGCATTGGACGAGCGCCCATCAAGCGATCGTATCCTTGCTCTGCCATCCATTCGCGTGCATCTTGGTCAACCTCAAGAACCACTTTTTTGTCATCTAACTGTGCCTGAAGCTCTGTTAAAAACTTATCAACCACACTTTCAATGACAGTTGTTGGCAATGCTTTAAATTGAATAACACCATCTAAGCGGTTACGGAACTCCGGAGAGAAGGCTTTTTTCATCGCGTCTTGGTTATCATTACTGTTATCTTGATCCATGAAACCAATGCTCACACGTGAAATTGATTCTGCACCAATATTGGTAGTCAGCACTAACACGACGTTACGGAAGTCAGACTTACGACCATTGTTATCCGTTAATGAACCATGATCCATAATTTGTAATAACAAATTAAAGACATCTGGATGCGCTTTCTCAATTTCGTCTAGTAAAAGTACGCAATGCGGATTTTTATGAATCGCGTCGGTCAACAAACCACCTTGATCAAAACCTACATAACCCGGAGGCGCACCAATTAAACGAGATACGGCATGACGTTCCATGTATTCCGACATATCGAAACGTACAAGTTCAACGCCTAATAATTTTGCCAATTGCTTAGTGACTTCAGTTTTACCCACACCTGTAGGACCCGCAAAGACAAAATTACCCACTGGCTTATCTGGTGCTTTAAGACCTGCACGAGATAATTTAATCGCAGATGAAAGCGCTTCAATCGCTTCATCTTGACCAAACACCACACGTTTCAGATCACGCTCAAGATTTTCAAGAACGCTCTTGTCATCTTTAGAGACAGTTTTCGGTGGAATACGCGCAATTTTCGAAACGATATCTTCAATGTTTTCAACTGAAATGACTGTATCATCTTGCTCAGCTTTTAAACGACGCTGCGCACCAGCTTCATCAATCACATCAATGGCTTTATCAGGTAAGAAACGATCATTGATAAATTTCGCTGATAGTTCAACCGCAGAAACCAACGCTTGATCTTCGTATTTCACATGATGGAATTCTTCAAATTTGCCTTTTAAGCCACGCAGAATATCAATCGTTTCTGAAATAGATGGTTCATTGACATCAATTTTTTGGAAACGACGAGATAATGCATGATCTTTTTCAAAAACTTGACGGTATTCTTGGAAAGTCGTTGAACCGATACAACGTAAAGTACCATTCGCCAAAGCTGGTTTGATGAGGTTCGATGCATCCATCGTGCTGCCCATACTTGAGCCTGCACCGATGATCATATGAATTTCATCAATAAATAAAATTGCTTCGGGCTTTTTCTTCAATGCATTTAACAGTTGTTTTAAACGCTTTTCAAAATCACCACGGTATTTAGTTCCTGCAACTAAAGCACCAATGTCTAAACTAAATACTTCAGCATTTTCAAGCGGTTTAGGAGCTTTACCATTTACAATGAGCCAAGCCAAACCTTCAGCAATAGAAGTTTTACCTACACCTGGGTCACCTACCAAAAGCGGGTTGTTTTTACGACGGCGGCATAGAATTTGAGCTGTACGTTCAATCTCTTTTTCACGACCAATTAGTGGATCTGTTTTGCCTTTTTGAGCTTCAACATTCAGATTGGTCGTATATAGCTCTAATGGGCCAGAATTTGAAGACGTGGTGTTTTCACCATCGAGCTCTTCAATTTCCTCTTCAGCTTGGACTTCATCTTTACGTGTGCCATGAGACAAGTACTGCGTTAATGTCAAACGGTTGATTTGATGGCGTTTAAGTAAATACACCGCAAATGAATCACGCTCTGAATACATCGCAACTAAAATGTCTGCACCTTCTACAGTGCGGTCATTACCACTCGATTGCACATGGAAAATTGCACGCTGCAAAATACGATCAAAACTTTCTGTAGGATGTGGCGCTTGATCGCTATTTTCGCCAAGCTTAGGGGTATGTTGTTCTACGTATTCTTCAAGTTCTTTGCGAAGTACAATAATGTCTGCGCCACATGCTTTCAATGCATTAACAGCGGAATCATTATCCAGTAAAGCCAATAATAAATGTTCTACCGTCAAAAATTCATGTCTCTTTTGACGAGCCATGCTGACAGCCAAACGTAGTGATACTTCTAATTGACGACTGAGCATGTAATCCCCTTATTAATCTTTTGGCTCAATCTGACAAAGTAATGGATGACTTTGCGACCGAGCGTAATTATTGACCTGATTTGCTTTAGTCTCTGCGATGTCTCGCGGATAAACCCCTGCAACACCCTTTCCTTCATAATGTACAGTTAGCATTACTTGAGTGGCTTGGTCAAGATTCAAAGCAAAGTATTGTTGTAAAATTTCAATTACAAAGTCCATTGGAGTGTAATCATCGTTCATTAAAACGACAGCATACATAGGAGGACGCTTTAACTCAGGTGGCGCAGTCAATACTTGAATGTCTGAATCACCATCATCCTGCGTACCTTGGCTGAGAGTCGGGTTTAGATGCCAGTCCACTAAACCAGATTGGTAAAATGAATTTTTAATGTCAGATAAACACGTTTGACGCTTATTGGTTCGCATAGGATTTAGGTTTCACACTTAGTTTGCACTTGCTTCAGTTTGAGGAATTTCTGAAAGGAAGGCAGATTGATTTTCAACAGGCTGACCTTTCGACCAGCTAAAACGGCGAATAACGGGTTTAGAACCGGTTAAACGCACTTCAATAAAGTCTGGACTAAAGCCTTTTGGCATGGTCCAACGTCCAGTGAGTCGTTCACTTTCACTAAAGTTAAAGTTTTTGTCTTCTAATGGCACTGCAAGTACTTCTGTACCCTTAATTAGACGCAGCTCAACACTTCCAGATACATTACTTTTTGACGGACTTACTTGAACGAGATCAAGTTGGTATTCATACGCATTTTCAGGTAACGGTTTAATCGCTAAATGTTGTACTGCAAGCGGCATACCACCACGTTGGCGCAATACTTCACGATACAAAACACCCAAATTACCGGTTAACTCTTGATCATCACGTGCTTTTTTAACAGCCAAATATAAATCATTTGAATTACTTACAGCGACATCACGCTCTTGGATTGCCGCATTCAAACTTTTATTCAGGCCTGCTAATTCAGTTTTTTGCTTTTGCACTACATCAACAAGTTGCTCTGCATCTGCATCATAACCGACCACAGTTAAGCCCTGACGATGACCGATACTATATCCGAGAAAACCGCTGCTCAATGCAAGTACTACTGCACCAATCGCCAGTGGCATATTCGTCTTCATAAAAGGCGTTTTTTCACTGTTTTCAGGTTCTGACTTGAAATTAGATTCTGTATTCGACATCGTCATCTCTTATTTTTAGTTCACTCAAGGCACACATTTAAATCCAGTTTTAAATGTGTGTGAAGTTTTAAATCGTTTCTTATGGTAATAAACCAATGCCTTGAAGTCCTGCATTTTCAGCAAAACTAAACATCAAGTTCATATTTTGTACGGCTTGACCTGCTGCACCTTTCACCAAGTTGTCTTGAGCCACCAAAATCACTAATTTTTTCGGCTGAGGTTTGCAAATCGCAATACGTAATTGGTTCGCACCACGAACAGTACGTGTTTCAGGTGAGCTACCTGCAGGCATAACATCTACAAACTGCTCATTAGCATAGAACTGTTCATATATGCTTTGTAAATCCGCAGAAGCACCTGCGTCTGTCAAATCAATATAGATAGTGCTGAGCATGCCACGAATCATCGGTACTAAATGCGGTACGAATAAAATTTCGTTAAACACACCTTTTTGACCTGAAATATTTTCTAAGGCTTCTACTATTTCGGGATGATGACGGTGACCTGCTACACCATATGCTTTAAAGTTATCTGCATTTTCAGAATAGATCATACTTAGGCTGGCTTTACGACCTGCACCAGACACACCTGATTTTGCATCAATAATAATGCTTTCAGGTTTCACTAATCCTTCGGCTTTTAATACTGGCGCTAAACCGAGCTGAACAGTTGTTGGGTAACAACCTGGGTTACCAATCACTGAAGCCTTTTGAATTTTTTCACGGTTTAATTCAGACAAACCATAAACTGAATCTTTTAATAGCTCTGGACAGGCATGGTCTAAACCATACCATTTCTCAAATTGAGCTAAGTCTTGCAAGCGGAAGTCAGCAGCAAGGTCAATCACTTTAGTATTTGCAGCAACTAACTCTTCTGCGTGTTTCATTGCAACACCGTGCGGCGTCGCAAAGAATACAACGTCACATTGTTTTAGTTCTTCAATATTTAGATCTGAATAGCAAAGGTCTGTATGTCCACGCAAGCTTGGGAACATATCATCCACACGGCGGCCATTTTCAGTACGCGAAGTTAAAACTTTCACTTCTGCATTTGGGTGTCGCAGTAAAATACGCAGTAATTCAACACCTGTGTAACCTGTACCGCCGACAATACCTACTGAAATCACGCTCATTACCTCTATTCAAAGTATCCATTTGATGACTGCGTAGTATGACAGGAAGTTACGGTTTTCTGAACTGTTTTGACATATAAAGCTTCACTTTATAATGTTAGCTTATCTTCTGAATCCTATTAAGTCAGATCATGCATATAAATCCTGATCATTACCTATCCACAGCTCAAGGTCGTGTCTTCACTAAAGAAAGAAATATTCCAGCATGGCAATGCTGTTTTGACGCTTTTAAGCATGAATTAAAAACTAACCCAAAGGTTAAAATCATTTATATATTGATCGGATGCCAAGGGGCTGGGAAATCAACTTGGGCCAAAAACCAAATATCCCGCGAACCTGAAAATATTATTTTTGATGCTATTTTAGTAAAACAATCTGAACGTCTGCCGATTATTGAGCAAGCTAAACAATTGGGTAAAAAATGCGTTGCTGTATGGTTTCAAATCCCGCTCGAAGTATGCATAAAAAGAAACGCTCAACGACCTTCAGATGAAATAGTCGATCTGACGGCATTAACCAATGTTTATTACGCATTAGAACCGCCTACATACCAAGAAGGATTTGATTTAATTGAAATAATATATTAAGAAATGCTTTAGTGTTTACAACTTAGTGCCTTTAATTCAGAGCACCCACCACCAAGGCATTGCCGTCATTTTTAGTATTTTTCGATGCTGCTGAAAATTTATATCATGCTTTTGCACTTCAGCCCAAAAATTTAGACTATGATCAAAGTGCTTAGTATGCGCTAACTCATGTACAGCCACATAACGCGTGATTTCCAACGGAAAAAGTACCAGCCCACTATTCAACATAATGTCATGCTTTGCAGAACAGCTGCCCCAGCGAGTTTTGGGCTGACGAATTGAGCAATCACCATATTTCAAGCCTGTTTCACTGCTCACTTGCTTTAAATAAATTGGTAAATACTCTTTGGCATAAGCAATCACAAAGCTTTTTAAATATTGCTCAGGCTGCCGAACACTGATGAAAAGCTGATGCTTTTCTTCATCTAAGATGAATGAGTTTTTTTGTACTTTATAAACAATGCTTAGAGGCTGCTCTAAATTGAATAGTTTTAATTCTACTGGTAGCGTTTTATCAATCTGCCCTGTTTTTTCCTGCTGCTTCTGCCATGTCTCAATCATCCATTGTTCCGATTGTTTAAGAAAATCTTGAACTTGGCGCTGTGTACAAAACTGGGGAACCGTTAATTTAATTTGAGTTGGTTCTACACGCAGCCTTAAGCGTGTGGCACGTAATTTTCGGGTGATTTGAATTTCAGGAAGGTTTGGGATCATATTTTTTATTAATTTTAAATCCTCCCTAACCCTCCTTTTACAAAGGAGGGAAAATCACCTAAATAAATTCAGGTGAAAAGTCCCCTTTTAATCAAAGGGGAACTTTAGGGGGGATTCTAATAGAACAGATTAAACCGCAGTACGCTCTTCAATACCGTTATCGGTCGCAACAACAGCAATATCCGCTTTGTTTAATGCAAAGATACCGTTACACACTACACCTGGAATGTCATTCAAAGTCTTTTCAAGTTCCAATGCATTTAGGATATTTAAGTTGTGTACGTCTAAAATTACATTACCGTTATCTGTTACTACGCCTTCACGGTATACAGGGTCACCGCCCAAAGAAACGATTTTACGTGCCACAGCAGAACGTGCCATTGGAATCACTTCTACAGGAAGCGGAAATTCACGTGCCAACTGATCAACCCATTTAGAATCATCTACGATACAAACGAATTTTTTCGCGATAGACGCCACGATTTTTTCACGAGTCAACGCTGCGCCGCCGCCTTTAATCATGTGCATATGACGGTCGATTTCATCCGCGCCATCTACATAGGCATCTAAACCTCCAACGTGGTTCATATCAACCACTTCAATGCCTAATTTTTTCAAACGTTGTGCAGTTGCTTCAGAACTTGCAACAGCAGCTTCGAGTTGAAGCTCTGGCAATAATTCGATGAGGAAGTTCACAGTACTTCCTGTACCAACACCCAAAATACCGCCCTTTGGCAAATGCTTTAACGCAGCTTTTGCGGCAGCTTGTTTCTTTTCATCTTGGGTTGCATACAGACTCATAACTTGGCTCAACTATTTTTTGACATTAGACGCTGATTTTTCAGCCCAAATGTACAGGGGTTTGTTACAATAAACCCCTATTTTAAACTGTTAGATGGAAAATTAACATGCTGTCTCGTTTGGTTCGACAAATATTACAGGCAACGGTCTATGACGTTGCAATCGAAACCCCACTCGAAGCAGCGCCACGAATTAGTGAAAAACTAAACAATAACATTCGCTTTAAACGCGAAGATTTACAACCTGTCTTTTCTTTCAAGCTACGCGGTGCCTACAACCGTATTAGTCAATTACCGAAATCTCAGTTGGAACGTGGCGTTATTACTGCTTCTGCAGGTAACCATGCTCAAGGCGTGGCTTTATCTGGTAAAAAGTTAGGTATCCGCGCCATTATTGTTATGCCTAAAACCACACCAGACATTAAAGTACAAGCGGTTAAACGCTTAGGTGGTGAGGTGGTTCTGCATGGTGATTCTTTTGACGTAGCCAATAAATATGCAATCCAATGTGCAAAAGATGAAGGTATGACCTTTATTCCACCTTATGACGACGAACTCGTTATGGCCGGTCAAGGAACCATTGCCAACGAAATTTTGCGTCAATGGCGTGATGTAGACTATGTATTTGTTGCTGTAGGCGGTGGCGGTCTTATTGCCGGTGTAGCCGCTTACTTAGGTGATGTGGCACCTCACGTTAAAGTCATTCCTGTTGAATATGACGAATCAGCATGTTTAAAAGCAGCCTTTGAAGCCAATGAACGTGTCATTCTGCCATCTGTCGGTCTTTTTGCCGATGGTACAGCGGTTGCACAAATTGGTGAAAAACCATTTGAAGTGATTCAGCTACAAAAATCAGATAACTCAGGCCCAATTGTTGAGCGTGATGTTATTTTGGTAAATACCGATGAAATCTGTGCAGCGATTAAAGATACCTTTGATGAATGCCGCAGCATTGTTGAACCGTCAGGTGCAATGGCGCTTGCAGGTATTAAGAAGTATGTTGCTGAGCATGGTCTAGAAGGCAAGAATATGGTGTCGATTGTATGCGGCGCCAATATGAACTTTGACCGTCTGCGCTATATTGCAGAACGTACCGAACTTGGTGAACGTAAAGAAGCGATCTTTGCTGTGACCATTCCAGAAGAAAAAGGTTCTTTCCTTAAATTCTGCCGCGCACTACAAGGCCGTAACATCACTGAATTTAACTACCGTGCAAGTAACTCAAGTGCCGCTCAAGTGTTTGTGGGTATCAGTCTCAAAAATGGCGAAAAAGAACGTCAGGAAATTTTTGAAACCTTAAAATTCCAATACGATGTAGACGATCTTTCCGATGATGAAGTGGCTAAACTCCATATCCGTTATTTAATTGGCGGTCATGCCGATATCGAAAACGAACGCCTATTCCGCGTGGAATTCCCTGAACGTCCGGGCGCATTACTGACTTTCTTAGAACGTCTTGGCCCGACCCATAACATCACCCTATTCCATTACCGTAACCACGGTGCTGCAGAAGGTCGTGTATTGGTGGGTATGGAAGCCACTGATGCGAAACAAAACCCAGATGGTTTAATTGAAACATTGGAAAATATTACCTACCCATATGTTGAGATTACCAATAACCTCGGTTATCAACGTTTCTTGAAATAAGTAAAATTTCTATATGAAAGCTGGGATCTAGGTTCCAGCTTTTTTATTTGCATCAATTCTTTTCTGCATCAAAATAAATAAATTCATCAATTTAATTCATCAACGCCGTCATTGTTGTTAAATTCAACACACACTATAATCCATTGAAAATAAAACAAAATGGATAATTAAAATTGAATATTTATGCCTTATTTATGATCGCCATTGTGGGTTTAGGTGGATATTTTTATGCATATCCGGCTTATCAACTTAAGCAAGAGGAAGATAAGATTCGTCAAAGTATGAAACAAATTCCAAATCAGTCACGTACGCAAAATCTAGAAAATATTTACGGCTATACCGCGCAGGCTGAAATGTTGAATCAATATCCAAATTACATTGTATATATTCGCTTTGATGAGCTAAGTGATCAAACCGCTCCCGAATCTGTTCAAGCCATTATCCGTGAATTTTCATGCGATGGCTTAAACCGTTTAAAGAACAATTCCGAGCTCGTTCGTAAAGCTACCCTAAATGTCATTAAAGAAGATCAGCATCAATTTCAATACATTCTAAAAAACAAATTAGGTTATGAAATTTTTAAATACCAACAAGTTATGGATAATTGTCCCAATATTGCTGAACTTTATGCCTATCAAAACACTGAAGAAATTAAAAATTAGAGCTTTTCGGTTTAGATGGATTATGTAAATTTTCATAGCCGCTCTAGGCTGAACAAGCTAACATCAACATATTCAATAACTTTAGAATAATTTAGGAATACGGCATGGCTCAATTCGCTGTGATTGGCTTAGGAAGTTTTGGCGCAACTGTTGCCACTGAACTCATGGGTTTAAAACACGATGTCATTGGAATCGATAGCAACAAAAAGTTTGTTGAAAGTATTTCGGACCAACTGACCCATGCAGTGATTGCTGATGCAACAGATGAGCACGTTTTACAAGAACTCAATATTCAAAATTGTGAAGCCGTCGTTGTCGCAATTGGTGAAGATATTGAAGCCAGCATCTTATGTGTGCTCCATCTTAAAAACATGGGGATCAACAAAATTTGGGCCAAAGCCAAGTCCAAAGCGCATCACATGATTTTAACCCATTTAGGCATCAGCAAAATCATCCATCCTGAAGAAGACATGGGTGTCCGTGTTGCCCAGTCACTGAGTTATCCAATGGTGAGCCGCTACATGGTGCTCGAAGATGATCATTATTTGGTGAAAGTTGAAATTAAAGAATCACAACAAGGCACGCGTTTAAATCAAATTATGGATCATGTCCCTGAAGTGAAGACGATTCTGCATAAACGTGGCACCGAGCTTCAATATAGTTTAGATCCGAACCTGATTTTACAAACAGGCGATATTTTAGTGGTTGAAGGTTTACTCGAACATTTACGTCGACTGGCTAAACACTTTAAAGCAACTTTGTAATCAGCGTCGAGCTGCTTTTGCACATAATCACGCAAGATGACAGTAAAAAACATGAAACTGCACAATAAACAGCGTAATACCATTAATCTCAGCCCACCCAGTATTTTGGCATTGGGTTTTCTTGGGCTAATTATCATTGGCACCTTGCTGTTAAAGCTCCCATATTCACATCATGGTGATTTAAGTTGGATCAATGCCCTCTTTACAGCGACCTCTGCCGTGACCATTACAGGACTTTCAGTTGTGAATGTCGGCGAAGCCTATACGGTGTTTGGTAAAGTCGTGATTATGGGGTTACTACAATGCGGTGGTCTCGGTTTTATGACCTTTGCGATATTGGCCGCTATGAGTTTGTCCCCTAAAATTGGGCTAAAACAACAAATTATGGCTCAAGAAACCATTGGACAAACCAGCCTTGCCAAAGTGACCATGACCATCAAAGGCGTACTGCTGTATTCGCTATTTTTTGAAATGGTGGGAACGGTTATTTTGACCATCGCTTGGATGCAAGAATACAATTTTAACCAGGCCCTGTTCTATGCTGCCTTTTATAGTGTTTCAGCATTTAATAATGGTGGATTTTCATTATTTCCCAATAGTTTAATGAGCTTCGCAGACCGTTATTTCATTACGTTTACCATCAGTATGCTTTACATCATTGGGGGTATTGGCTTTTTGGTACTGATGGACATTAAGCGCAATAAAAGTTGGAAAAAACTCAGTACCAATAGCAAGTTGATTTTATCTACCATTGCAGGACTAAATGTCTTCGCCTTCATCACCATTTGGTTATTAGAAGCCAATAATGCTGCAACCTTAGCCACGATGTCACTAGGTGATCAAGCCCTCAACGCGTGGTTCCATGCAACGGTTCCACGTTCATCCGGTTTTAACAGCTTACCCATGGAAAGCATGAGCGATGCATCATCACTCGTCACGATGTTACTAATGTTTATTGGAGGTGGTTCTCTCAGTACAGCTGGTGGCATCAAAGTCGGGACGTTTATTATTGTTGTACTCAGTGTGGTCAGTTTTTTAAGACGTGAAGATGAACTGCGTGTGTTTAACCATTCTGTTTCAGAAAAAACCACCTTTAAAGCATTAGCGGTAATTTTCATTACAGTAACGTTGATTTTCATTGGCTTTTTCAGTCTATTGCTTCTCGAACCTGATAAACGCTTTTTAGATTTGTTGTTCGAAGCGGTATCCGCTGCTTGCACCGTTGGTCTATCTCGTGGCATCACCAGTGACTTACAACCTGCCAGTTTAGTCGCCCTAATGTTATTAATGTTCGCAGGTCGACTTGGCCCCTTAACACTGGCCTATCTGATTGCCACACCGAAGAAGAGTCGGTTAAAACACCCACCTTCTGAGATTCAGATTGGTTGATTTGTACATTGTCTCACAGTTATAAAAAAACCACGCCTTAGCGTGGTTTTTTTAAATTCGAATCTTTAGAACCAATTCATTAATGACACACCGACACCGACATAGGTTGCCCGATGGTTATAGTCAATCAGGCTTTCACCATAGCCATCAAACAATTGAACTGTGCCGCGCAATTTACCATTGATTGGGAAAGTCCAATCAAACTGCACAGCACCATGTGAGTCATCACCACCTTTCAATGAATGACGTAACATCAAACTAAAGTCATGATCTTTATGACGATAAAATGCTGTTAAATCCCCACGTCCCACATAGTCGGTAATATCTGGGTTGTTATCATCTTTGGTATCTTCTTCGAAACGATACCAAGGACGTAACATCAGTGCAAAATTGTCACGTTCAAATCCTAGATTTAACATGACACGGTTCCAACTCCGCGATAAGGGATCAGAACGTCCATTAGACTGATGGTTAAAGGTTAGACCCAACATACGCCAATTCAAACCTAAGAGTTCATAGTTGGTACGAAAAACCAGACTAGCTTCAGGTTCATAGTTGGTTTCACGGAATGGTCGTGATTCGTCTTCGTTGTAGACTTGCCAACGAGAAGACTGGGTATAGCCCAACCAGATATCACCATTATCACCAAATAAGTTTTCAACAGCTTTGGTTTTTAATGATAATTGGAACTTGGCTTCCATCGATTTCAGGTTTTGTTCCTGATCGGCTTGTACCGTGTTATTTTCATTCGGGCTAGATGGACGTTCATTTTTATCCGACGTCCAATATCCCGGCATTAAATACACAGGTTGATAGCCGCGAATATTCCATGTTCCCAATTTACTTTCTGGAGAAAGCTCCCAACGACTATCCAATAATGAAAGATTTGGATTGAGGTTCGGTGCTTCTACAGCAAATAAACGGTCCGTAAACGCATGACTGACTTTTTCTTTGAAAGTTAGCTTCTCTGTCGGTTCAGGCTTAATTTCTTGTGCGGCTTGACGCTCAGAGACCAACATTTCTTTTTCAGCAGGTTGCACTTTAAACAAAGCGTCATAACACGATAATCGCTCTGCATTTGACTCAAGTGCCACACATGCTTCTGCGGTTGCAGGCTTAGCAGCCACATCCGCATTTTGTGCATTTACAGTACTGACATACATTGAACTGAGCGCAATGAGGCTCAGTTGCAATGTCGTACGCTCAAGAGATTTGAACGCCATAAAAACCCCTTTTTTGTTTTAATTCACTTGTTTTATTTCGAAACCAAGCTCAACCAAAGCATCTCGCTTAGCCACCGGTGCAACCACAGCTTTTGTCGGTTGTTGTTCAACTAAATACGCCACAGCAACACGTTTTAGATCTTCCAAAGTCACATTCAAAAGACGTTCACGTAACATTTGACGGAAAGCTGGCGTGCGTTTATGCAATAAAGCATAACAAGCTGTAATGGCTTCACCCGCTGGTGACCCCGGTTTATCCATGCTGGCAATTAGACCCAAAATCGCTTCTTCTAGCTGATGCGGTTGTTGTTCAGTATTCAGTAGCCACTGCACACTTGCGTCAAAATCTTTAAACGTTTCAGCTAAACGTGGATCACGATAGCTATAGAAACGGAATGAACATGCATTACCGTCATAGCTTGCACCACCACCATAAGCACCACCTTTTTCACGAATCGCGCTATGCAAGAAGCCATTACGCAAATAAGCCGCCAAAATCATTAAAGGTGCTGCATCAGGATGCGACACTTCCACCGCAGGATAGGCTGAAGCGCAGAACTGAACATTGGCTTGAATGAGCCAAGCTTCGTCATTGTTGCTATCTGCAAAATTCACTTGAGTTAAAGCATGTGGGTTATCATCAATCGCCACTTTATCCCAAATGGTTTGAACTTCCTCAACCAATCGGTCTGAATGATGTTCTTCACACACCACCAAGAATTGTTTTGGTGCTTTAAGCAAACGGTTATGAATTAACTTAAGCTCATCAATCAAGGCATTATAAGCCGTGTCGTCTTGCTCAATTTTGCTGACAAGTTCTGACAACCAGTTCAGCGCGCCTAGGCCTGTATTATGATAATCACGTAGCGCCAATGCACTATGTTGACGACCTGCAATTTGCATTGCATAACTATGACCAGAACCAGATACACGTGACTGCCAACGTGCTTTACGTTGTTGCAATAACTCTACGATACGGTTTTTCTCATCAAAACGTAGCTGTTCAAAAGCCAATTTCAATAAGCGAATAGCTTCAAGATTATTCACCAATGATTTAGTGGTTAGAGTCAGCCAAGCACTAATTTGACCTTTGTCGTCCACTTTTGAACGCAGCGATGCACCCATACCTAAACCGCCACTCACAGCTGTTTGCAACTGTTGTAGCTCTAAGTAGTCGTATTCACCTGCACCAACTTCACCCATCAAAATCGATAAGAGATTGAAATACGGCGATTGCACCACTTCATCAGGAATCTGAATCAAAACTTGTTGGTAGTAAAGACCATTGGTGCCTGCGTGGTAAAGATTTAACGGCGTATCCAAGCCATTACTGATAATTTCGCGTAATTGACCTTGTACAATCTGTAATTGTGCGGGAACGTCTTCTAAACCTACTTTAGGCAATAGGTTCAAATCATCTGGGGTATCTTGACGAATGTTCAGTGCTTCAGTCTGCGCAACAATCTCTGCTTTTTGCGCTTCAGTTAAGTTCGCATCAATTTCTTTTAAACGTGCTTTTTCTGCTGCCGCTTCCAACGCATTTTTTTCAGCATCTGGAACCAAAGTTAATTGCACACGATGTTGATTATCAAGCAAGTAAGTTTTGATTAAGTTAGATAACCACATTGGGTCTTTCAACTCTTCCTTCACTTGTTCAATGGCCGTATCCACATCCCAGACATCCACAGGGTCTGAATGGTGAATCGCACTGCTTAAACCATTCAGAATTAAGCTTAGGCCATATGGTGTACCATCACCATTGATTTCACGCTGATGCAATTCAATTTGATGCAAAATCGCCTCAACTAAAGCCGGGTCAACAGGCTTAGCCGCAACGTCTTCTAATACTTTAAACACGCCATTTTTAAATTGTTCTGCATGCTCAGGGTTTGAACCTTGAATTGCACAGTAGAACGTCATTTCATAGTTTGAGTCATCTACGCCCATGAATGGACCAGTAGACTGTGCATAACCACAGGTTTCTAAGTAATGACGTAATGGCGAAGCAGAATCTTCAAGCAATACCCCCTCAACCAAACGCATACCTAAACGTAATTTAATATTACTTGCTTCAGGCAATAACCAAGAAAGCACATGATAGGTTTTGTCTTTGAGGTCTTCAGCATCAACTGCATACGTTTCAGTTACAGTTACAGGCGCAGTTAAGCGGCGCTCAGGTTTTGAATATAGCGTTTGACCTTTTTCAAATTTTGACAAAGCAAGCGTTTCAAACTGTTCTTGTAAATTATATGCAGGCTCATTACCAAAGGTCATGAACACGGCATTACTTGGGTGATAATGTGATTTGTAGAAACTTACTAACTCTTCATAGCTTAAGTCAGGAATGTCTTTCGGATCACCGCCTGAGTTGTAATGATAAGTTGTTTCTGGGAATAAATGATGGGCAAGTTGGTGATACAACTGATCTGAAGGTGAACTCATTGCACCTTTCATTTCATTAAATACCACGCCTTTATATACAGCTTCGCCATTTTCTAGCTCAATACGAATCCCTTCTTGCGCAAAATCAAGCGGGTTCAAATTCGCAGCAAAAGCAGCATCCATATAAACTTCTAACAAGTTTTGGAAATCTTTTTTGTTTTGCGTTGCAAATGGATAAGCCGTCCAATCCGCTGCGGTAAACGCATTCATAAACGTATTGAGGGAACGACGAATCATTAAAAAGAATGGGTCACGTACAGGGAACTTTTCTGAGCCACAAAGTGCTGTATGCTCAAGAATATGCGCCTCACCTTTTGAATCCATCGGCTGCGTACGGAAGGCAACTAAAAATACGTTTTCGTCATGGTTTGTGGCTAAGTGATAATGCACTGCGCCAGTCACTTTGTGTTTATATTCAGACACTAAAATGTCTAAAGCTTCAACATGATGTTGACGAATCAACTGAAACGCGGGATGTACAGTTTGAGAAATGGTTTCAGTGACATCTACAGTCATGTGTGCTCCTAATCTATTCATTTAAATTAGGCAAAGTATACCTTAAAAAATCACAACTAGATTCACCGAAACAACATTTCCAACTGTTTTAATCAACTTGAACTTTAATTTTAAAAATCACTTGTTTTCGCACTAAAACATTTAGACTGGTTTTATGGATTGCCTATCATTTCGTGTTGACCAATAGACACAAATCACAATCGCCAACAACAATACCAAAGAAGCCATAAAGCGACTTAGATCCAATCCATCTGAACTGATTGGCTTGTCTAAAAAATCACCGACAACAGCGCCCAATGGACGTGTCAAAACAAAAGTAGCCCAAAATACAATCGTCTTTGAGACCCGACTAAAAAAGTACAACAATGCCATCAATAGAATTAAACCACCAAATAGCCAAATGCCACCGCTACAGCCTAATCCTGCACTATCGGAAGTCCAGTCCCCCAAAGCCGTACCTAATGTTTGAGAAAATGTAATCGTCAACCAATAAAAGATCTGTGTTCGCGGCAAATTCACTACACTTGGATTGATCGATTCTTCGACTCGATACCAACTAAAAAGCGATATGAGCACCAAACTCAGCAACAGCAAACTACCACCCAAGTAGCCAATCCCTAAAGAACGATCTACAAAATCCGCTAAAGTCGTACCTACCGTTGTACTGGCAATAATCGTGGCCCAATATAAATAAGGTTTATAGGCTTTGGACTTTATTTGAAAATACAGCAAACTGATAAATATGCCTGCGAAAATAAAGGTACTGAGTAGATAGCCCAAATTTAAGGACATGGACAATGCATCACCACTGGTTTCACCAAAGGTGGTCGCAAAAATTTTGGTCAACCAAAACAGTGCGGTAATCTCAGGGACTTTTTTAACGTAGTCTTGTAGCTCAGACACTTGCATATGCATCACTCTATGCAGTTATGTTGATGCTTATATCTTCGATAACTAAAATGAATTTTTGCTTAAAACTTGGCTTAAAATAAAGCACTCTTTTTTTGAATTACTAAATGAAAAAAGCACCCGATATCGGATGCTTCATTTAGAGTGTTTACTGTCTGTTTTTGAATTGAAAACTAAACCAAATATTTAAAATAATTATAATTTGGATGACTTTCGACATAGACATAATTCTGTTTTTGATAGAATTTTGCAGCATTTTTAAGTTCTGTATTTAAGCACAGTGCAGAAAAGTGTTTTTTTGCACCCTTTTCCAATTCCACCAATAGCTGCTTACCCACCCCATGCTGACGGTACTGCGGATGCACATAGAAACGGCGAACTCGTCCAATCCGTTCTTCTACACCAGTATCACCCCATTGCTGATTTAAACCGCCACAAGCAATCAATTTATCGCCATCATAAGCAAGCAATAATTGCTCACCGGTTTGGTCAAAACGATTTTTACCACTTTGATATTCTTCAATTAAACGGTGTATAAATGTATAGCCTTCATGCTGCGCCAAAGCAGCAATATTTTCGATTTGAGCAGGAAGTTGCTCTGCTGGACGAATCGTAATTTCCATATATTCACACTTTTAATCTGTTATCTATTTATGATGACCAAATCATCTTGATTCAGTCTGAACACCCTATAGCTCTATAAAAGTAAAATTTTTCGATTTGCACAATAGCAAAGCTGATTAAAACGGCAACTAATTCAAAAAAAATGTAAAAATATAATGGATTTGCCCGATTTTTATACACACCTGTCCTTTAATTGAATTTTCTTCAACAAACTACAGCAATCCTGAGCATTCGTGTAAACTTAGCACTTTCATTTTTTTGATGTGATTATACAACATGGCAACTGTTGACCTTTTTGCAATTGGTAATGCACTTATTGACCAAGAATTTAAAGTCTCTGACGAATTCCTAATTCAACACAATCTGCAAAAAGGTACGATGCAACTGACTGATGGTGATACTCAAGCAGCCCTTTATAACAATCTAAAAGCGACTCAAGAATATAAAGGTCAAGCTTCTGGTGGTTCTGCAGCAAATACAACGGTTGCTTTTAGTGCTTTAGGCGGAACTGCATTTTATGGTTGTCGTGTCGGCAATGATGACTTAGGTCAAATTTACCTAAATGGTTTAAACGACGCAGGTATCCAAACTGCAACTCAATCAATCAGTGAAGGTGTAACCGGCACATGTATGGTATTGGTCAGCCCTGATTCTGAACGTACGATGCATACTTACCTCGGTATTACTGCTGAATTAACTGATAGCCAAATTGATTTTGGCAGCTTAAATACTGCGAAATGGTTATATATCGAAGGTTATCTTTCAACATCAGATAGCGCGCGTCTTGCGGTAAAACAAGCACGTCAAATCGCCAAAGCCAATGGTGTACAAATTGCATTGACCTTATCTGATCCAGCAATGGTGCAATATGCACGTCAAGGTCTAGATGAGTTACTCGATGATGGCGTGGACTTATTGTTCTGTAATGAACAAGAAGCGCTGATGTACACAGAAACAGATCATTTAGATGCTGCACTTGCTAAATTGCAATCACTAAGCAAACACATTGTCATTACATTAAGTGCCAAAGGCGCCTTAATCCATAATGAAGCAGCAACATTTACCGTGCCAGGTCGTAAAGTTACCGCAGTAGATACCAATGGTGCAGGTGATGCATTTGCTGGTGCTTTCCTATATGCACTGAATGCAGGTCATGACTATCAAACGGCTGCTGAACTGGCCATCTTGATTTCAAGTGAAGTTGTGGCTCAGTTTGGTCCACGCCTAGCAGTTGAAGAATATGCTCAGCTTTTACAATCATTTCAAAAGGAATGTGCTTAATGTTTAAAATTTGCATGACGGATGATGTGCCTGAACGTGAAGCACGATCATTCGAAACGCCTGAAGGTGAAACGATTTTTATCACCCAACGCGACGGCATGTTTTACGCTTATCAAAATAACTGCCCACACTTGCATGTGGAACTTGAGTTTCTAGAAAATCAGTTTCTAGATCGTGACCAAGAATTTATTGAGTGCTCAACACATGGTGCCCTGTTTATGGTCGAATCTGGGGAATGTATTTCTGGTCCATGCCAAGGTCAAGCTCTTGAAAAAGTGAATATTAACGTGCATTCTGATGGTGGAATCTACCTCACAGAAGAATAAACACTGGAATACAACCATGTCCGCATTTTTAACAGACTATAACTTAATACCCTTTCATTTAAGTTTATTAGCCGTACTGTTATTGGGCATGGTTGAAACCATTGGCTACTATATCAATATTAGTCCTAGCCAAGTTTTAAAAAGAATTGCCCCTCAGCGCATACAAGAGTTGGCATTATTGAATGTCAAATTTTCCAAGTCTCTGATTTTGTTCTTCTTACTGATGAATTTTAGCTTTGCAGGCTATGTACTTCAGTTTTGCATTCATGCCAAAGAAGGTCAATTCGTTCCCGCTTATTATCTGATTTTACCTGCGTTGATTATTGCCATATTCTTTACGGTATTTATGATTCATTGTTTGGATCAGGTTATCCCGCCCAAATATAAAAAACAAACGGTTAATTTACTCGGTCGTCTAGCCACCATTTCAAGTGGAAATGCCCGTCCCGGCTTTTCAGCTCAAGCGCGGGTGCGTGATGAGTTTGGTCAACTACATTATGTGCAAGTTGAGCCAGAATTTGGTGAGTTAGAGTTTCAGTCGAAAATCATTTTGATTCGTCAAAAAAAATCACACTATATTGGCAAAAAAATCAGTGTGTCGAACCGTTTATTTAATCCATCCTAGTGACAATCTAAGCGTCACATTGTTATCATTTTTCAAATCATAAAAAAGCCAGTGTTCACTGGCTTGTATTCAATCAAATACCTAAATCGATATTTTGATTAACGCTTCAGGAAACCTGAGACCAAATTCATCACTTGTTGAATATCAGCATTCGCTTCTTGCTGATTGGTTTGTCCAGCTTGTGGCGTCAATGAGTCAATAATTTGCGGCAATACCCTTGAAATTGCGCTATATACATCTTGTTTCTGAGTTTGTGTTTCTTGTGCAACTTGCTCCACTTCGGCATCATCAAATAAATTTTGTACTTGTTGATTAGTCACAGCAGCATTATCACCAGGGCCTGTAGATACCCAATCATCAACCTGACTGCTCAAGCCCTGTCCACGTAATTTATCTAAAGCACCTTGTAGGCCACCTTGTTTTTGAATCCAAGCCAGCACCAGAGGTAACACTGCTACTAAAATGGTTGATGCATTACCACCGCTACTACGTTGCTGCGGCTGCGCTGCACCACCCAGTTGGCCCAACACAGAGCCTAAAATTCCACCTAAACCACCTGCTTGGTTTTGAGCATTAGTTTGGGTATTTTGAGTGCCTGCATTTGCGCCCAATTGACCCAGCACCGAACCTAAAATACCACCCAAACCACCTTGTTGATTTTGATTGTTTGCACCACCAAGGGCCTGCTTTGCTAAAATCTCAACAATATTATTTAAATTTGTCATTTTATTTTTCCCAGTGAAACCTAGATAAACTTAATTACAGCATACGTGGGAAAACACAGATTTATCATAAATGTTTGTTAATTTTTGCAATTTCTCGCAGGCTAAGTATTTGTTACCAACGGAATTTATCCCAGTTTTCAGGATTTGCCCAAAATTTAGAGTTAAACCAATCTGGAATATGTTTATAAGTCAAAATATTAAACTGCCATAAAGCAAAATCACTTTCATGCGTGGTTTTATCAATGAGCTGAGTAAAGCCTAAAGCACGTAATAATTGTTCATCGTGTAACTTACTCACCACCACGATGCGTTTGGCAAATAGGTCACGCAATTTTACCAACATCTGAGTTTTCTGCTGCTGATCCAAACTCAACATCGTTTCAGTATCAAGAATCACAAATCCAAGGTCAAAACGCTGGGTAAAAGGCAGATTTAAAAACTCAGTTACGTTAAAATGTTGCCATTGAATTGGATGAAATTGATTGTATTGCTCAAGATCCTGACCAATACATATTGCGGTTGAAATGGGCTGCTCTTTTGACAAATCGTCTAGCATAGAAGTGATGACATTTTGTTCAGCCATTGACCGCATCCTTAATAATGAAGTGAGTATTCGTATGGAACTACAAGGCATTTGCCATAAAATGCATGCAGGTCTTAAAGATCTTAGTGTAACTGATCAACATACACACAAGGCAAATGTTGAGTATAAATTTATTCTAGATCGCTCAGAAGTTGATCTACCGTTTAGCCTTGGCCAAGAAATTGAAATTGAAGCCACTGGAAATATCTACTGCATTTCTTGCGGCGCAAAAACGCCTAAATCGTATTCACAAGGTCATTGCTTCAAATGCATGAAGACTAAGGCTTCTTGTGATATGTGCATTATGAAGCCTGAAACCTGTCATTATCATCTCGGGACTTGCCGTGAAGATGATTTTGCCCATGAAGTTTGCTTTCAACCGCATATTGTCTATTTAGCCAATTCGAGTGCCTTAAAAGTGGGGATTACTCGACTTGGTCAAATGCCTACACGTTGGCTGGACCAAGGTGCGACGCAAGCTTTGCCTATTATGAAAGTTGGTTCACGTCGTCTATCTGGTCAGCTTGAAGTCATGTTTGGAACGCAAGTGGCCGATAAAACTGATTGGCGTAAATTACTCAAAGGTGAAGCAGAACCCATCAACCTGATCGAAATTCGCGACCAATTGGTGGAAGAATTTGCACCAAAAATTCAGACCATTCGTGAAGAATTTAGCCAAAATTTAGAGTTTAATGAAACTGTTGAACTGTTAGAAGATGAGTTGCCACGCCAATTTATCTACCCGGTAGATGAATATCCTGAAAAAATCAAATCGCATAATTTGGACAAAACACCAATTATTCGAGGAAAATTACAAGGGATTAAAGGTCAGTATCTGATTTTGGATACCGGTGTGATTAATATTCGAAAATACACGGGCTATGAAATTAAAGTACGTACTTAAATCAACTCAAAGTGTCTAATTAAGTTTAAAAAGCGAGATATTTCTCGCTTTTTTACACCTATTTTACCGATTTTATTCATTGAACAGTTGAAAGAAACTTTAAATATGGCAACGCCATTAACTGCTCCGCTTCTAAGATAGGCATATGACCAACATGGTCTAATACCAGCGGTTTTTCGGCTTTTTTAAATAAGCTTTTCAATTCTTCTGCTACTTCAACATTGATAATCTGATCTTGCTTCCCCCAGATAATAAACACAGGTGCATCAATGCCTCGTGCAGCCAAAGCAAAGGACTCCGGCGTATACAAGGTGGCCATTTTTTGCAGTTGCTCCACCATTTTATTGGTTTGTTTAGACTGAACTATCATCAACTTTTCTTGCCCAATTTTTAATTCTTGTGGAATAAAAGGCGGGGATTGCATCACGATCTTCATCACGCGATCAAAATCACCAGTTTTTCTGACCACTAGCTCTGCAAGCTTTGCCGTATCTTTTAGATACGCTGTATTGCTCGACTTAAAGACACCTGCCGAATCCACCAACAATAAAGATTTCACTTCTAAGGGATACTGAGCGCTATATAGCATGGCAATTGCACCACCCATCGAATGCCCTGCGATATGTAAATTTGGATCTAACTTTGTAGCATCAATAAATCGTCGTAATTTCTCAGTTAAATTTGGAATCGATAGATCAAATTGATCTGCGACAATAGTTTCTCCATGTGCTGGCAGATCTGGAATAATGACATGATAATTGGGCGTTAAATAACGGGCAACGCGGTTCCAATTATCACGCGTGCCTGACAAACCATGCAGCAACAACAGCGTCGGTTTTTGTGGATTTCCCCCTTCACTATATGTCCACTCGATTTCATTATTTTTGACTTTTTTACTTGTCAAGCCCGCCCAAGCTCTTTCCTGCTCTAGAACTTTTTGAAAGTTTCGTTCTGCAGCTTGAATACTACTCGCAACACAAATGGTTAATAGCATCAATATCATGTGCTTAAAATAATGATCTATCCATAGCAATAACGGGTTCTTTAAACGTTTAAATTGAGGCATATACATATATATCATCCGCTTAATCCTTGTCGTGATGAGTTATTTCTTCTTCATATTATTTTTTTGAGAACACCAATTTACGATGCTAGAGCCGATATTTCATTTGCCAAATCTTTTAAATAAAAATTATATCTGTCAATTTAAGTCAAAAAAAACCAGCTCAGAAGCTGGTTTTTTTAAAGCTGCCTTAATTATTTAATTTTGGCATGATCTTTTAGATAACGTGTGTAGTCATCAAATTCTTGCTGACCACGAAGCTGTTGGTAAAGTTTTTTTAACTCATCTAACTGCTCACCCGTTAATGCCGCATCAGATTGTTTGTTCACTGCAGTCACAGCAACCACAACCAACTCATTTGGTAGATTTGTGGTCGTAACAGACCAATGACCTGCTTTCGGCGCTTTTACACTAAATGCAGCACGTTGAATTTCGCGTTTCAACAAACCATCAGCACGAGTGAAAGTACCCGCATTTTCAAAGTTTAAATTGCCTTTCGCGACTGAAGCAGCAGGTTTTGCAGCAAACTCTTTCAATGTCGCTTGAATTTGGGCTTTTGCAGCATCAGACGCTTTCTTTTCAATCAGCTGAGTTTTCACATGCGCTTTCGCTTCAGCTAAGGTTTGAACACCTGCAGCATGATAGTTACGCACTTTTACCCAAACTACATCACCGTTTTTCAGCTGAATGCTAGATGAAACATTACGTTCACCATTTTTAACATCATCGTTAAACAATTTAACTTTGACGTTTGCATCACTTAGAACAGGATGTTGCGATGCTAATGTTAAGCCATTCAATGATTGTACTTTTACGCCTTTCACTTCTTGACCCACGACATCAAGGGCATCACTGCTCACAACCATATCATTGAGGCTGTTTACAGTGTCAGAAAAAACATTGGCTTTTTTCGAAGCAGCGACTTCTGCTTGCAGACGAGCTTTTTCTTGTTCAAATGAAGCCACTTTTACAGCTGGCGCCACTTTTTCGATCAAGTGATAACCACTGTCTGTTTTCACTGGAGCAGTCACTTGACCAGCTTGAGCACCTTCAACTGCTGCATCAAATGCATCACCAAATACACCTTTTTCATAAGCAACCAGTTCACCACCTTTCGCTTTAGATTCAGGATCTTCAGAGAATTGCGCAGCAGCTTGGTTAAAGCTTAAACCCGCTTTAATTTTAGCTTGAACACTTTCAGCCAGTTTTTTAGCTTCGGCATCTGAACGATTGTCCGCAGTGATCATGATGTGCTTAACGATAGGTTTAACTGACTTCTGTGCCTTCTCAACAAAGCTGTTATACGCTTCTTTCAGTTCAGCATCAGTTGCAGCTTCTACAGGTGCAGTAATATTGGCAGGTGTTAATACGACAAAATCTGCATCAACACTAGTTGCTTGCTTAAATTTGTTTTTATGCTGCTCATAGTAAGCGGCAATTTCTGCATCAGATACTTTTACATTTTTCTTGTAATTTTCAAGATTAATGCTTGCCAACTGAATACTACGTTGTTCCGTTTGTAAGTTCGCAATTTGCAAGATATCAAGCTTACTCACCAATGCATATTCCATAAATATTGTAGACAACATTTTTAAAGCATGGTCTTTACGTAAATTATCAATGAATGTGCGATTCGTCATACCAATCGATTCGAGGTATCGCGCAAACGCTTCATCAGAAAATTGACCATTGACTTGAAAGCTTGGCTGCTGATGAATCATTTGCACAATTTGTGCATCACTCAAGCTAATGCCTAATTTATCAGCTTGTTGCAATAGCAATTGGCGTGAAACCAAAGTATCCATCGCTTTATTGCTAATGAAATTTTGATTCAATAATGTTTCATCACCCTGAGCATATGCCAGATATTGTTCTTTTAATGAGTTCGTCAGTGCTTCGAGTTCTTTTTGAGAAATTTCAGTACCGTTTACAGTCTTTGCTGCATCTTTAGATCCACCACTAAAATATCCTTCAATACCTACAAGTGCTAAAGGGGTCAAAAACAAAACGAGCAAGACCTTGCCCAGCCAACCCTTAATGACTTTACGAAACGATTCCATAAGTATTCCAATATTTTATTTGCGGTGAATTTTAACCGAAAACCCGAGATGAATGAATGCGATATATCAATTAATCACATTTACCAATAAAAAACGCGCCAATTTATGGCGCGTCTCATGTGCTTAATAAGATTAAGCTACAGAATCTTTCAAGCCTTTACCCGCTTTGAAGCTAGGAACTTTGCTTGCTTTGATTTCTAAAGTCGCACCAGTTTGTGGGTTACGACCAGTACGTGCAGCGCGTTCTTTTACGCTGAAAGTACCGAAACCAACTAAAGTAACTGTATCACCAGCTTTTAATGCATTGGTAACTGCAGCAATTGTAGCATCTAAAGCTTTACCGGCATCGGCCTTAGATAATCCCCCATTTTCGGCAATTGCATCAATTAATTCTGATTTATTCATGAAAATTACGTCCTCTTAATATCGTTTATTTAAGGTTCAAGAATTTGTATAAAACGCCATAACGCCTTTATAGCAATGCTTTAGGGTTAAACGCAATACTCCTCAACCTCTTTTTATAGAATTTTTTGACGAAAAAAACCTTGAAAATTCGATAATATTAAAAAAGTTAGTGTTTTTTTAATATTTCGGCCCTCAGTTGGGCATTTTCTTCGGCCAATTGGTCAACTTTAGTATGTAATTGAAGTATAAGCCTTTCTAAGTGCTGTAAATCCTTTACAGTCACCAATCCTAAACGGTTTAAAGAATGATTAACACCATTATCTAAAATTTTTTCTACTTTATCTTTCGTATCGGTTACAGATTCCTTGGCTTTTTCTGAAACTTTTTCGACAGTTTGATCTGCAATATCAATCGTTTTGGACTCAAGCTCCTCTCCAACTTTGACTAAAGAGTCAAAAAGCTTATTTCCCTCTCCCTCAGCACGTGAAAAAGCACCTAATCCAGCCAACCAAATCTGTTTGGTATATTTACGAAAATCCATTTTAGAGCGACGATCAGAATGACTACGTACCCGAGGTTTAGCCGGCTTTTCTGATGTTTCCTGTGCATCGTCAATTATGCTTTCTGTATTTTCCATAATCCGCACTTCTCCTGATTATTTTATGTGCACATCAACATGTGATTCTTCATTTTAACAACATAATAGCAAACATATAACTTGATAGATTGATTAAACTGTTCTACAAAGCTAGTGAATTACCAAATTTTTGGTATATTCTAAGTTCCTCTAGAGCAGGACGCTCAGTTTCCAGTGCTTTCAGATTTTAACAAGGACATTTTTTTATGAGCGATACGCAACAAACACAAGCTCAACCACATTTGTTGCTTACTATGACCCTGATTGTTTTAGAAACGATTTTTACCTTCATTTTAAAACATGACCGCGTTGTAGCATTACAAGCTAAAAAATTTGTTGATCAAAAAGTCGCACTAAAAATAAATAGCTACATCCCTTATTTTGACTTTTATGTTCAGTTTACTGAGCACGGCATTCTGTTCGACACGAAATCTCCAGATAAAGCCATCGACCTTGATGTCCGCACGACACTAATGGATTTGGTGAAAATTTTTGTATTTGGTAATCGTAAGAGCATCAAAACCATGCGTATCGATGGTGATGTGGTTTTAAAAGATGAATTTCGTGATTTGGTTTCTTTATTTAGTGTGCCGAAAATTTTATCTGACTGGAAACACTGGTTGTCTGAACCTGTCGAAGAAAACGATATCGTTGCATCTAAAAAACGTATTGCCCCACTTTTAGAAAAAATTGAACAGCAACGCTCTAAAATAAACACGCTACAAGTTGAAGTTAAACAATACAAAAACCGTATTAAGCGTATCGAACGTCGTCAAAAGCGGATTAATATCGCTTTTAGTCTAATATCTGTTCTTTTGATAACGTTATTAGTGTATAATGTGTGGTTCAAATAAATACATAATTTTTCAGACAAAATAAAACAAATAAACAATCTCAAAAAAACTTGACTATTTTAGTCAGGATTCATAAAATCTGCACATCTAGACTTAACATGTGTATCGAATCATGCGCTTAACAACTCGCGGTCGCTACGCAGTGACTGCTCTACTTGATCTAGCTTTGCAGCCAACTGAACAAACGATCACTCTTGCAGAAATTGCAGCTCGTCAAACCATTTCAGTGGCCTATCTTGAGCAGTTATTTGCAAAATTAAAGCGTCACGGCTTAGTTTCCAGCATCCGTGGAGCTAACGGTGGTTACCACCTTGCTCGTAGTGCTGAAGACATCACTGTTTTGGAAATTATTGAAGCTGTAAATGAAACAGTTGATGCAACCCGTTGTGACCACAAAGGCAACTGCCAAAATGGTGCAATGTGCTTGACTCACGATTTATGGCAGGAACTCTCCCACCACATTGCCGATTATCTTGCAAAAATCACCCTTGCTGACCTTGTAGCACGCGATAACGTTCAAACCGTATCAATTCGTCAAAATTCAGCAAACTTTGATTCAGCCCTTTTATCGGTTACAGGTATTTGACATGAAGCGTCCTATTTATCTTGACTATGCAGCAACTACACCTGTAGACCCTCAAGTCGCAGAACGTATGATGGAATGTCTAACGTTTGACGGTACTTTTGGTAATGCAGCTTCTCGTTCTCATGCTTACGGCTGGCAGGCAGAAGAAAAAGTAGAATATGCACGTGAACAAGTTGCTAATCTAGTAAAAGCTGATCCACGCGAAATCGTTTGGACTTCTGGTGCAACTGAATCTGACAACCTTGCGCTTAAAGGTATTGCTCAGTTCTATGCATCTAAAGGCAAGCACATTATTACAAGTAAAATTGAACATAAAGCAATTCTTGATACTTGCCGCGAGCTTGAAGAAGAAGGTTTCGAAATTACTTATCTTGAGCCAGAAGCAAAAACAGGTTTAATCACACCTGAAATGGTTCAAGCAGCCCTTCGTCCAGATACAATTCTTGTATCTTTGATGATGGTGAACAATGAAATCGGTACAACTACAGATGTAGCTGCAATCGGTGAATTGACTCGTGCAAACAAAACTTATTTCCATGTAGATGCTGCGCAAGCTGCAGGTAAAGTAGAAATTGATCTTTCAACAATGAAAGTTGATTTGATGAGTTTCTCTGGCCACAAAATCTATGGTCCTAAAGGTATTGGTGCTCTTTATGTACGTCGTCAACCACGTGTACGTATTAAAGCGCAAATGCACGGTGGCGGTCATGAACGTGGCATGCGTTCAGGTACGTTAGCGACTCACCAAATCGTGGGTATGGGCGAAGCGTTCGAACTTGCCGGCAAAAACCTGCATGCTGAACAAACTCGTATTCGTGTACTTCGTGACAAACTTTGGAATGGCTTGCAAGATCTTGAACAAGTCTTCCTGAACGGTCACCCAGAATACAACGTTGCAAACTATCTAAACGTCAGCTTTAACTTTGTTGAAGGTGAATCGTTAATGATGGCACTTAAAGATTGCGCAGTATCTTCTGGTTCTGCATGTACATCAGCAACCTTAGAACCATCTTATGTACTTCGTGCATTGGGTCTTTCAGACGAATTGGCTCACAGCTCGATTCGTTTCAGCTTTGGTAAATACACCACTGAAGCCGATATTGACCACGTACTTGAAATTACCAAAGCAGCAGTTGAAAAACTACGTGATCTTTCACCGCTTTGGGACATGTACAAAGAAGGTATCGACCTTAATTCTGTAGAATGGGCTGAACACTAATTCATCCCGGTGAGATAGCTTTTATTTTAAGGCTATCTCATTGATTAACGTAATTTCACCCCCATATTAATCTTAAGGCTGACCCCGAGGTTTGGAGAAGCATCATGGCTTATAGCGAAAAAGTAATTGATCATTACGAAAACCCTCGTAATGTTGGTGTTTTAGACAAAAATGCAGAAAACGTTGGTACAGGTATGGTCGGTGCACCAGCTTGTGGCGATGTTATGCGTCTACAGATCCAAGTTGATGACAACGGCGTAATTGAAGAAGCTCGCTTCAAAACTTACGGTTGTGGTTCAGCAATTGCATCTAGCTCATTAGTAACAGAGTGGCTAAAAGGCAAAACTCTTGATGAAGCTCAAGCAATTAAGAACATTGATATTGCAACTGAACTTGCACTTCCACCAGTAAAAGTACACTGCTCTGTACTTGCTGAAGATGCAATCAAAGCTGCTGTAGAAGACTACCGTAGCAAGAAAGTAAAAGCTTAATTGTTTACGTGTTTTAAAAAAGATTAACGGAGTTTTCATGATTCATTTAACTGAAAATGCTGCAACTCATATCAGCAATTACATCAAGAATCGCGGTAAGGGTGAAGGTATTCGCGTTGGCGTGAAAACTTCTGGCTGTTCTGGTTTAGCTTATGTACTTGAGTTTGTCGATGATATTGACACGCATGACCAAGTATTCGATCAGTTTGGCGTAAAAGTATTCGTTGATCCAAAAAGCTTAGTTTATCTTGAAGGTATGGAGATGGACTATGTGAAAAATGGTTTAAACGAAGGTTTTGAATTTAATAACCCAAATAAAAAAGGCGAATGTGGCTGCGGCGAATCCTTTACGGTTTAAGCCATTTCCACGCTCCTTTTTCGCATTAAAACAGTGTAAAATTCACTGTTTTAATTGCATTTAAAGCAACACTTTTTGCACCTCTATTGCGGACACCATCTCCCATGAATCATTTTGAGTTGTTTAACTTACCTGTAGCACTCGATATTGATTTAGCAGTTTTAAAAGCTGAATTTTTAAAGTTGCAGCAACAATATCATCCAGATAAAGCCGAAGACAAAGATCTAGCCCTGATAAAATCTAGTGAGATCAATCAAGCATTTAAAGCTTTATCCAATGTTGATAGCCGCGCTGCATATCTTTTAAGTCTCAAAAAACAAGATTATCACCTTGATCAATCGATTAGTGATTTTGAGTTCCTACAAGATGCCTTAGAAATTCGTGAACAGTTAGATGAGGCAGGCTCTGCTGATGACCTCACTTCACTTAAAACTGAAGTTCAGCAATGGATTGACGGTTTGGTTCGTGAATTTAAAATTGATTATGACGACGAAGACTGGGCTGAAGCACGTGATACCGTACGTAAATTACGCTTCTTCCAAAAAGTAATGGCTGACATCGATAAAGCTGAAGATCGCTTCTTAGACGACGATAGCTTTGATTTAGACGATGATTTTTAATTTATTTTTTATATTTGACGTTCAAAGGATGTAACACACATGGCTCTCTTGCAAATTGCAGAACCTGGTCAATCAAGTGCACCGCATGAACACCGCATCGCAATTGGTATCGATCTTGGGACTACACACTCTTTAGTAGCCACGGTACTTTCTGGTAAAGCGAAAGTGCTTAACGATGAACATGGTCGTGTGTTACTCCCTTCTATTGCACACTATGGCGAATCCACTACGCAATATGGTGACGACGCAAAGGCATTCTTAACGACTGATCCTAAAAACACCATCGTTTCTGTAAAACGCTTTATGGGTCGCTCTAAAGCAGATATCAAATTCCAACACCCGTACAACTTAGTCGGTGAAGCGAATGAAATGCCTGCTTTTGAAACTGCACAAGGTCGTAAAACACCCGTTGAAATTTCTGCAGAAATTTTAAAACAGCTTAAAGACCTTGCAGAAAGCAGCTTAAATAATCCTGTTAATGGTGCTGTGATTACTGTACCTGCCTATTTTGATGAAGCACAGCGTCAAGCAACGCGTGATGCGGCTCAGCTTGCAGGTTTAAATGTACTACGTCTATTAAATGAACCGACTGCTGCTGCAGTGGCTTATGGCTTAGACCAAGACACCAATCTTGCACATGATCAAAACTATGTGATCTATGATCTGGGTGGTGGTACTTTTGACGTTTCAATTTTACGTTTCTCTCAAGGCGTTTTTGAAGTTCTAGCAACGGGTGGCCACACGGCGCTTGGTGGTGATGACTTAGACCGTCTGATTGTAAAATGGGCAAAAAAACAACTGAATATTGAAACTTTAGATGATGCTGAATATGCCCATTTCATCGTTTCTGCTCGTAAAGCAAAAGAAGCTCTAACCGAGGCTGAATCTGTAGAGCTTAAAGTTCTTGATCAATCATTGACTTTAGACCGCCCTACTTTTGAATCCATCATCAAAGTTGCTTTGGATAAAACTATCAGCGTTTGTAAACGTGTCATGCGTGATGCCAAGCTTGAACTCAGCGATATTCAAAATGTGGTATTGGTCGGTGGTTCTACCCGCTCGTATGCTGTACAAAAAGCTGTTCAAGATGTCTTCAATCAAGAACCGCTCTGCACTATTAACCCTGATGAAGTTGTGGCCATTGGCGCGTCGATTACAGCGAACCAGCTTATTGGTAACTCTAAAGATGGTTCATTGCTTTTAGACGTCACACCGCTTTCTTTAGGTTTAGAAACCATGGGCGGTTTGGTTGAGCGCCTTATTTCGCGTAATACAGCTATTCCAGTGGCTCGTCGCCAAGAATTCACAACCTATCAAGATGGTCAAACAGCGATGTTAATTCATGTTGTACAAGGTGAACGTGATCTGGTTGAACATTGCCGTAGTCTAGGTCGTTTCGTGCTTCGTGGTATTCCACCGATGACTGCGGGTCAAGCGCGTATTGAAGTGACTTTCCAGGTCGATGCTGATGGTTTACTAACTGTGTCAGCCAAAGAAACCACTTCTGGTGTGCATGCTCAAATTGACATCAAACCATCTTATGGTTTATCTGATGCCGATACTGAACGCTTACTGATTGATGGTTATAAGTTTGCTGAAGAAGATAAAAACTTACGTCATCTTCAAGAAACCAAGGTTGAAGCAAAACGTGAACTTGAAGCACTTGATCAAGCACTTAAAGTGGATGCTCAACTCCTCAGCCAAGAGCAACTCAGTTCCCTCACTTCTGCACGCAGTGTTTTAGATGCTGCACTTGAAACGACAGATATCAAAGCTATTGAACATGCTGTAGAACAGCTTAAAATACATAGCGATGCATTTGCTGCAGCTCGTATGAATCAGCACATTGATGCCGCACTGAAAGGCACAAAACTCGATGACTGGTCAAACTCAAATTAATTTATAGGTCAAGATTATGCCACGTATTAAAGTACTGCCTCACGCAACAATCTGCCCAAACGGCGCTGAGTTTGAAGTCGAAGCAAATGCTAACCTTTGCGAAAGCATGTTAAAAAACGGCATCAAAATTGAACATGCATGCGACATGTCTAAAGCATGCACCACTTGCCATGTGGTTGTACGTAAAGGTTTTGATGGTCTAGATGAAATGGATGATGTCGAAGCAGATCTTCTCGATCGTGCTTGGGGATTAGAGCCAGACTCTCGTCTGTCATGCCAAGTAAAAATTGAAGATGAAGATTTAGAAATTGAAATTCCTAAATACACCATCAACCATGCTTCAGAAAATCATTAATTTATAGATAATTTTCTATAATCAAAAAGCCAGTTCATCGTAACTGGCTTTTTTATGCATAAATCTATTCAAGAATTCAAAAAAAGAAGACGTTTTGATAAAAGAATGAATTGAGTTATTTTTACAATTTAAGGCAATACGATTAGATCTAATTTTTATAATGTATATGTGAAATTAAGAGTGAGATTCAGTTTTTTTGACTTCTTCGATCACTTCGTCTTCTAAATTCAGTTTTACGATACCAGCAGAGTTGGTCATTTTTTGCTGAGTTTGTAAGCGTTTAATCATACGTTCTAAAACATGTATTAGTTCAGGATATTCAAAGTTTTGTACCTCATCTAAGTTCAACAATAGATTAAAGCCTTTATATTCGTAATCGAACCAACGTTGATAATCTGTTTTCTGTGAGGTGTATTTTTCCATCACTTGCCAAGTACGTACTGGGCCTTTGATACCTTTTAAGAAGATCGGTGCTTTGGGCGCACATAAATAGTCATTTTTCACTAAATGATGCGTGTCATCTGAAATCAAAATTTCATCGACTTCGGCCGCACTTTGCAATCGTGCAGCCAAATTCGCATCACGCCCCACGATGGTATATGCCATACGGTGAGCTGCACCATAGTTCCCAACGTGGCAATACCCGGTAGAAATACCCATACGAATGTGTAGCGGCGGATAACCCATTTTAATCCAGCGTTCACGCAGCAACTTCATTTGCTGACGCATGACCATTGCCATCTCTAAACAGGTTTTTGCATCCTGCTCTACGCCTTGGCTATGTGGATCACCAAAGAAGATTAGAATTGCATCCCCCATAAACTTATCGACAGTCGCTTCATACTGTTTGGCAATCTCTGTCATATGGCTCAAATAGTCATTGAGTAGAAATGCTAAATCGTCTGGGATTAATGTTTCAGAAAGTTCTGTGAACCCTTGGATATCTGAAAAGAAAATCGTGAGTTTTTTACGTTTATATTCGATTTTAGCTTCAGACTCACCTTTCATAATCGATTGCCAAAGTTGCATAGGCGCATAGCGACTCAATTGATTAGCGAATTCCATATAACGATTCATCTGATCATAATAATGGTTCTTTTTATTGCTTAAAGACTGAACTTGGGTATGTTGATAAAAAGTCCCCACACTGAAATACGTAATAAGGCACAAAAAACCTAGAACGGTTAACTCACTGCTGGTTGACTCAAAATATTCTTGAAAACCAAAGACATAAATGTTACATAAATAAAATACAGTGACGCCTACAATCCCGGCCAAGGACATCATTAAGAAATTGATTTTGTTATAAATGGTTGTATATAGCAGCGCAAAGACCGCAAGAAAAGTTAAAACAAGGCTTAAATGTACTGCAGACATCAGTACAGCAATAACGATGATATCGATCAGAAAAAGCACATTACGCTTAACTTGATTGCTATATCGATAAATTAACCAATGAGAAAACTTAGGAACAACTAAAATCAGAAAAAATAAAAATGCAGGAATATAGATTTGATATTGCGTATCTGGCTGAGTGTAATGATAGACAACAATCACCAAAGACAGCATGATATATCCCATCAAACGATGAAAATATTCAAACTGTTTAGGCTCTTTGCTGATTAAATTGTCTAACGGCACTCGATCGCCCCCATACGGACACTCATTCTTCTACTATCCTGATATTGTCCGTAAATCGGGATTAATCCATACGCCAATCAAAAGGCATATCACCTTGACCACGTAGTGCAAGCATCAGTGTTTGGCGCATGTGTGCCAAGACATCATTGTTATAAGGAACTGCTGGCGTACCCCAAACTGGTTTCGGCCAAGCCACATCATTTTGATAACGAACAACATGATGAAAATGTAATTGTGGAACCATATTACCCAATGCAGCTACATTCATTTTGTCTGCACGGAATACACGTGACAATTGGCTTGATAACCAGCTTGATTCACGTAAAAACTGCTCTTGGTCTGCCTGACTTAATTCATAAAGCTCTGTAATTCCCGGAACACGTGGAATCAAAATAAGCCACGGGAATTGCATATCATTCATCAAACGACATGTTGACAGAGGAAAGTCGCCTACATAAAACGTATCTTGAGCAAGTTGTGGATGTAAACTAAACATATCTTTATAAATGATGCAAAATTAGAATGATGGCTAATACTATCACATCCTTATGGGTGTGAATATTCAGTACAGAACGTTTCATTACAAATAAACCGCATTTGAATAAAACGTTGCTTGCTTATGACTCTAATAAATTTTTCAAAAAAATCAAGCGTTTCTTCTATAGAAAAAACACGCATAAAAATCTACTCATTCTAAACAAGCAATTTATACGCCAAATCTAGTGATTTGGCGCTAATTCCTTCAGTAAACTGTCTAATAAGTCATTTATAAATTGAATGCGTTTGTCATATTCTTCGAGCATAACCATCACTTTTAGACGCTGTCCACCTTCCATTCGGAAGAAAGTCGGATGCTTTTGCATCATTTGGATGATGGATATGGCTTGAACTGGTGTATCTGGTGAGAACTCAATACTGCCACCATGTGAGCTGATATCAATTTTAGTAATACCCAATTGCTCCGCTTTTAAACGCAACTGATGGACAGAGAATAACTGTTTGACTGCTTGCGGTGGTAAGCCAAAACGATCAATCAACTCCATACGAATGTTATCAAGTTTCTCTTGAGTATCCGTATTACTAATGCGTTTGTAGAACAATAACCGTTGATGTACATCACCCAAATAATCATCTGGAATTAGGGCTGGCATATGCATGCTAATTTCAGCCGTTAATGACAATGGAGAGTCAAAGTTAGGCGTTTTACCTTTTTGAATAGCTTTGGTGGCTTTTTCAAGCATTTCCATATACAGGCTATAACCAATAGTTTGCATTGAGCCACTTTGCTGTTCACCTAGCAACTCACCTGCGCCACGAATTTCCAAGTCTTCTGTTGCCAACATGAAACCCGCACCTAAAGTCGATGCACGAGAAATGGCATCTAGGCGTTTTTCAGCATCACCTTTTAGGCCTTTAAGCGAAGGCACAAGTAAATAAGCATAGGCTTGATGGTGCGATCGTCCAACTCGACCACGTAATTGATGCAACTGTGCTAGTCCCAGTTTATCTGCACGCTCAATCAAAATGGTATTGGCGTTTGGCACGTCAATCCCAGTTTCAATAATGGTTGAACACACCAGCACGTTATATTCTTTGTGATAGAACTGCTGCATGATTTGCTCTAGCTCACGCTCACGCATTTGACCATGTGCTACCGCAACTCGGGCTTCAGGAACCAATTCACGTAGAGTTTCTGCCGTACGTTCAATGGTCTCCACTTCATTATGTAAGAAATACACTTGCCCGCCACGTAACAGTTCACGCAAGATGGCTTCTTTGATCGAATCTCCAGTGTGTTCTTGCACAAAGGTTTTCACAGCAAGACGACGTGCAGGCGGCGTTGCAATAATAGATAGATCACGCATACCACTAAAAGCCATATTCAGCGTACGTGGGATAGGCGTTGCAGTTAGCGTCAGCATATCTACATCGGCACGTAAGGCTTTAATTCTCTCTTTATCACGTACACCAAAACGATGCTCTTCATCCACGATCATGAGGCCGAGATTTTTAAATTGCACACTTTCCTGCAAGATTTTATGTGTGCCAATCACGATATCCACTTTGCCTTCTGCGAGGTCTTCAATGGTTTTGGTATGTGATTTTGATGAACCAAAGCGTGAAAGGACTTCAATACGTACAGGCCAATCCGCGAAGCGATCTTTGAAAGACTCGTAGTGCTGCTGCGCCAACAACGTGGTTGGAACAAGTACAGCCACTTGTTTGTTATTTTGTACTGCCACAAATGCAGCACGCATGGCCACTTCTGTTTTACCAAAACCGACATCACCACAAACCAAGCGATCCATCGGCTTCGCTTGTTGCATGTCATAGAGTGTCGCTTCAATAGCATTGGCTTGATCTAAAGTTTCCTCATAGGCGAAGCCACTGGCAAACTGCATATAGAGACTTTGATCCAGTTCAAAGCCATAACCGGGCTTCGAATGACGACGGGCTTGAATATGTAAAAGTTCTGCCGCCACATCATGGATCTGCTCTAAAGCTTTGCGTTTCGCTTTAGACCATGCATCTGTACCCAATTTATGTAATGGTGCTAGATCTGGGTCACCACCACTGTATCGGCTAATTAAATGCAGGTTTGTTACAGGGACATACACCTTGGCTGCATCGGCATAGTCTAACTGCAAAAATTCATGGTCTTGGTCATCGATACTCAAGGTAATTAAACCTGCGTACCGTCCCACGCCATAATCAATATGAACCACAGGTGCGCCAATACTTAGCTCGGTTAAACTACGAACAAGAAATTCTTCTGATACTTCCTGTTGGCGTTTACGACGACGTTGAACCACACGGTGTTCATAAAGCTGATTTTCAGAAATTACACTAAGCTTGTCAGTTAGCAATAAACCACGATCTAAGGGCGCATTGGTGATCGCAATCGCATGCATAGAATGCATAAAATCATCAAAACTTTCGACCGTCGGGATATCACCCAAACTCGGACGCAATGCATCTTTTAAGGTTTCACGTCGACCTGCACTTTCAGCCACCAAAAGTACTGGATAATTTGCCGCATCGATATATTGCTTAACCGCAGAAAATGGCTTTTCACGTTTAGGATCGACAGGTAAACGAGGTGGAATCTCAGCAGCAAGATTGATTACGCCATTGCGTTCATCAAAAGCCTCAGGCGAAGCCACGATACGACGGCAGAGATTTAATTGTTCTAACACTTGATTTGGTTGTAGGAAAATCTGCTCTGGCGGCAAAATCGGTTGGTCGACATTATGACGGCGGTCTTCATAGCGACGCACAATATCCGACCAAAACTGAATCAATGTATCATCTATGGCTCTGTCTGTAATGACAATGCCATTCTCAGGTAAGTACGAAAACAGGGTACTTTGCACTCTCATGGCTTGTTCAGAGAAGAACAACGGAAAATAAAACTCAATACCCGGTGAAGCTATACCATCTTGTACATCTTGATAAATTGGGTTTTTCTTTGGATTTGCTGTCGGAAAATTTTCCGCATATCGATCACGAAACAGTGAACGTGCTTCTTTTAATGGAAATTCTTTTGCAGGTAAAACCGTAAAATAATCTAAGTTTTGGGTGGTTCGCTGAGTTTCAGGATCAAAGAATTTGAGGGTATCGATTTCATCATCAAATAAGTCAATACGAATCGGTGAACTTTGCCCCGAAGCGTAAATATCCATGATGCTGCCGCGTACTGCAAATTCACCATGATCATAAACGGTATCCACCAAGTGATAGCCCGCTTGTACTAATCTTAATTTTTGTTGTTCGATATCAAATTTTTGACCTACTTTAATATCAAAGTGTTCACCTAATACCCAAGATGCAGGCGCAACTCGCTGCGCTAAAGTTGTTGCTGAAACCAACAACACGCCTTGCTGTGGCATATTAGACAAAATCGCCAAGCGTTCAGAAACAATGTCTTGATGTGGCGACAGCCGGTCATAAGGTAAAATTTCCCAATCTGGGAAAATAGTCGGCTTAATTCCGTAAAATTCCAGCTCACTTTCTAACTGCCCGAGATGCTGATTATTACGTGCAACAATCACAAACAACTGTTTCGATTGTTTGCTAATTTCTTTAAATAATAATGCAGCAGATGAGCCTTGTAAGTTTCCGACCCACCGCTTTTCGCCAGCTTTAAGCTGTTTAAGATTGAGTTGTGAAATTTCTTGCTGGAACATGATGTAAATAGCTTTTAATGTTTTAATCACTTAGTGATCATATTAACACGATGCTTTTTACATTCCGAGAATTAAGCAACTATATACAGTGTTTTAACCAATATGGATTTGCGATTGTATTTTCTATTGATGAATACCATTAACTCAGCCTTCAAACTCAAACACTGCAGTCCATTCACTTACTTACGATCACGGATGAATTGACGATAATAATCATTCAATAGTTTGACATACAGTTTAAACTGCAACAGATTTTCTTCAGTATTGCCTAATCGTGCAACAAAGCGTTGACTTGCAATTTCCAGGTCTATTTTTTCATTTATAATCATTGCAGTGGCATAGAGCTGTTTTAAATCATCGAAATTTGTCATTTTTCTATTCGACAAGTATTCCATACGTTCAGACAAAGTATTTAAAACTACGCCTTCAATGATATAGCCCTGAGTTTCATCATATTGAATGTGGTGTTCTTCTAAGTAAAGTTGCTCAGGCGACTCTTTAGCGCCTTTGAATAAATCGACTAACTTATTAAACATCTGACTATCTACAACATGATAAAAAACCTATTGTACTTCGATTACATCCTTTTTTGGGCAAGTTAAAGTATTTCTGACTTTATCTATGCGCTAAATTTTTCATCCAAACCTTCATGACTATATATAGAACTATAATTACGATCTTAAGCAAATATAGCGTCCTATTCTCAACCAATACTTACTTTTAGAATTTAAGTATCTAATAGATACTTAATACATCACTGCCATCAGATTAGTTTTCTAGATTTACCACTAATTTCTTCAAATAAAAAACGAAGGATTAACCTTCGTCATTTACTCATCATTGGGCTATTTAAAAGTCTAAAAAGAACTTAACTCACTTGAGCCAGTGGCATACTAAATGGTGTCACTTCAGAAACTAAATTTTCAATCGAGAAAATTTCATCCAATTGACTTACAGTTAACAGCTCTTGCTCTAAAACCACTTGGCGAATGGTTTTATTTTCGGCAATACATTGCTTACCGATTTCATCACATTTTGCATGACCTAAATATGGATCGAGTAAGGTCACAATACCTACACTACGCATCACAGCATCAAAACATGCTTGCTCATTTGCCTGAATTCCTTGGATACATTTGCTATCTAATGTTTTTACGGCATTCACCAAAAGCTCAATTGATTCATTCATGGACAATGCAATCACCGGCTCCATGACATTTAATTGTAATTGCCCCGCTTCTGCGGCCAAAGTTATGGTTAAATCATTGCCCATCACTCGAAATGCAATTTGGTTGACCACTTCTGGGATCACTGGATTAACCTTTGCAGGCATGATCGACGAACCTGCTTGTAACTCAGGTAAACGAATTTCCGCTAAACCTGTTCGTGGCCCTGAACTTAAAAGACGTAAGTCATTACAAATTTTAGAAAGTTTGACAGCTAAACGTTTTAAGCAACTTGATAATAAAATAAATACGCCACAATCGCTGGTTGCTTCGACATAGTCTTCTGCACCTTGCAATTTTAGACCGGTCAAATGAGCTAGATTTTCAACGGCCTTCGCTGCATAACCCGCAGGAGAATTCACGCCAGTACCAATTGCCGTCGCACCTAAATTAATTTCCAATAAAAGCTGTCGATTTTGCTCAATCAACTTCAAATCTTCTTTTAATAATGTTGCAAATGCTCGGAACTCTTGCCCCAAAGTCATCGGAACAGCATCTTGTAACTGTGTACGCCCCATTTTGATGACATGTTTAAACTCATCAGCTTTGAGATGTAAGCTTCCTATAAGTTGATTTAGCACCACAAATAAAGCATTAAAAGCACTATATGTCGCTAGACGCAGCGCTGTTGGATAGACATCATTAGTCGATTGTGACTTATTGACATGGTCGTTGGGATGAATCCTTTGATAACTGCCTTTCGCATCTCCGAGCGACTCAAGGGCAATATTGGCAATGACTTCATTGGCATTCATGTTAATAGAAGTGCCTGCTCCACCTTGATAAATATCAATTGGAAATGAATCCGACCATTGTTCTGGATGATCAATCAATGCATCACATGCCTGCTGAATCGCTTGGCGAATATCATCTTGTATTAAGTTAAATTGATAATTGGTTTCTGCTGACGCTTTTTTTACCTGAGCAATAGCACGTACAAAGTTTAAATTTTGTCCGACATGCTGCTTTGATATTTGAAAGTTTTCGATGGCACGCAATGTATGTATGCCGTAATAACATGATTGCGGGACTGCTTTATCCCCCAATAAATCATGCTCTATTCTCGTTTTTTCCATTTGAACCGTTGTCACTGCGCATTCCCTCTAATTACGCACCAAGACTGTGCATACCTCATATTCGACCTGTTCAAATCATCTCACTACAGATGATGTGATGCACATTTGCAACCAAATATTTCAAATGCACATTTCTTGTTCAATATGTAACATTGTGTAATTTTTACCTAATTTCATTAGTTCTCTTTTTGTGATGAAAAGTCTTAAGTAGATTTACATTTCAAAATTTAAATTCCCTTCTGTACAACATTTCAGCAGCACAATAAAAAATTCGATTTGTAATAAGAAAAAATATCATTTACGCAAAACATACATAAAATATGCTTAAAGGTTACAGAGTGTAATTTTTAAATCGTGCTTGAATCTGCGACTTACGACAGAAGTACAAATTTTCATCTAGGACAGAGATGATTTGCTTTCATTAAGGACGAACCGCCTATGAGCCATTTAAACCCGACATTAGTCACCTTTATTTTTTATATTCTTGCAATGCTTGCCATTGGTTTGTATGCCTACAAAGCTACGCATAACTTTGACGAATACATTTTAGGTGGACGAAGTTTAGGAAGTGTTGTGACCGCACTTTCAGCAGGTGCATCCGACATGAGTGGTTGGCTACTCATGGGTCTCCCTGGTGCAATTTATCTATCTGGTCTTTCTGAAGCTTGGATTGCAATCGGCTTAATTATCGGTGCTTGGTTGAACTGGTTGATCGTTGCTGGTCGCTTGCGTGTTCATACCGAATATCAAAATAATGCCCTGACCCTGCCCGATTATTTCACGAGCCGTTTTGCAGACCGTAAAAAGATTTTACGTATCATTTCAGCTGTAGTGATTTTAGTGTTCTTTGCGATTTACTGTGCTTCTGGCATGGTGGCTGGCGCACGACTTTTCGAAAGTTTATTCGGTTGGAACTACACAACAGCACTGTGGATTGGTGCAATTGCAACCATCAGCTATGTCTGTATTGGTGGATTCTTAGCGATCAGTTGGACCGATACTTTCCAAGCGGGTCTGATGATCTTTGCACTGCTGATCACACCGATCATCGCCTACCTTGCTTTAGGTGATAACAGTCAAAATCTTGCTGCTATTTTGGAAACAGCTCGTCCGCAAGCTTCTAATTTATTTGAAGGTTTAAGTACGGTTGCGATTTTATCCAGCATGGCATGGGGCTTAGGCTATTTTGGTCAGCCGCATATTTTGGTTCGCTTTATGGCAGCCGATTCTGTTAAATCCATTCCGAATGCACGACGCATTGGTATGACATGGATGATCCTGTGTCTAGGCGGTGCTGTAGCAGTGGGTTATATCGGTATTGCTTACTTCCAAGTCCACCCAGAACTGGCAAGTGTCGTTAATGCCAACCCTGAAACGGTATTTATGGAGTTGACTAAAATTCTATTCAATCCGTGGATTGCTGGGATTATTTTAGCCGCAATTTTAGCTGCGGTGATGAGCACACTTAGCTGTCAGTTATTGGTTTGCTCAACCACCTTGACGGAAGATTTGTACAAAGGATTTATTCGTAAAAATGCATCGCAAAAAGAATTGGTTTGGATTGGACGTGCGATGGTCTTGGCAATTGCCGTATTTGCAATCACCTTTGCAATGAACCCTGCAAGTAAAGTTTTAGGCTTAGTGGCTTATGCATGGGCAGGTTTCGGTGCTGCATTTGGCCCACTGATTATTCTTTCATTGCTTTGGAAACGTATGACGCTTAACGGAGCAATCATTGGCATGATCGTAGGTGCTGTGACTGTCATCGTGTGGAAAAACTACTTAGGCCACCTTGGTTTATACGAAATCATTCCAGGCTTTATTTTCTCTGCAATCAGTATCGTTGTCGTGAGCTTATTGGGCAAAGCACCAGAGGCGGATGTGGTTGAACGCTTTGAAAAAGCCGAAGCGCAATATCAAAAAGAAATGTCTGAAATCTAAAATTTTTGACACTAAAAAGGGGCTAAATGCCCCTTTTTTTATACTCGATTATTGATGATTAGCTACTTCGGCCTAGCCGCAGGTTTCAGTTTAATTTGCATACTTTCTTTGATCACCTCCATCACAGGATAACTACGCGTTTCCTTGATACCAGGTAATTGCCAAAGCACCTGCCCTGAAATTTTTCTAAACTCTTCCATATTTGCACAGCGTATTTTCACCACAAAATCAAAACCACCGCTGATCATGTGACATTCTACGATTTCTGGAATTTGACGTACTGCATCCGAAAAATCTTCCAATACATTGGGCGTAGTTTTATCTAGTAAAATCTCCACAAAAACCACAAATCCATTGTTGAGTAAGACCGGATTTAAACGTGCTTCATAGCCTAAAATAAAGCCTTCTTTCGATAATTTTTGCACACGTGCCAACGCCGCAGTCGGTGATAAATTCACCATTTCTGCAAGCTTAATATTGGATAATTTTCCGTCTTCTTGCAACAGCTCTAAAATTCGAATATCTATACGGTCTAAGCTCAAATATGGGCTAGTCATCTGAATTTTTCTCTAAATATTATTAAAACTATAGTGAGTTATTCGCTAAATATTCTGTGATGATAAATTAAATAAAGGATCAAGCTCAAGATTTATTTGCTCGTCATAGAACTTTGACACGGAAAATTGAAACATGAATGGAAAAGTATTTGAAGTCACGGGAAGCGATGACTACATCACTGAATTTAAAGACAAGAATAGCTTTGAACAATCGATTAATACAGCATGGCGTCGTGCTGAAACTGAGTGTATTGATAACTTATTAGCACACAGTGAAATCCCTTCCCCGATCAGCGATCAAATTCAACAATTGGCTTTTGACTTAGCCCACTCATTACGTGAACGTAAAAGCGGTACAGGTAAAGCAGGCATTGTGCAAGGCTTGCTACAAGAGTTTTCATTGTCTTCTCAGGAAGGCATCGCGCTCATGTGTTTAGCTGAAGCGCTACTCCGTATTCCAGACAAAGCAACACGTGATTTACTGATCAAAGATAAAATCAACCAAGGTAACTGGAAAGATCATGTTGGCCAAAGTAGCCTCATGTTCGTTAATGCTGCTGCTTGGGGATTAATGCTGACAGGCAAACTGATGGAAACCCCTCAACAAAAAAGTCTGTCTACCCTACTCACCGGTATTTTAGCACGCAGTGGTCGTGGCATTATCCGTAAAGCTGTCGACGTGGCTATGCGTATGATGGGCGAACAGTTTGTTACAGGCGAAACCATCAATGAAGCGCTTAAACATGCAGAAATTTTAGAAGATAAAGGCTTCCGCTATTCATATGACATGTTGGGTGAAGCAGCATTAACTGAACCTGATGCAGAACGTTATTATCAAGACTATACCGATGCGATCCACGCGATTGGACAAGCTTCTGAAGGTAAGGATGTTTATAACGGTGCAGGTATTTCAATCAAATTATCTGCCCTACACCCACGCTACCAACGCTCACAGATCGACCGTGTACATAACGAACTTTATGGCAAAGTGCTTGAACTTGCTGTATTAGCCAAGCATTACAATATTGGTCTAAACATTGATGCTGAAGAAACTGACCGCCTTGAAATTTCTTTGGAACTACTTGAGCGCCTATGTTTTGAGCCTAAATTAGCGGACTGGAAAGGTATTGGATTTGTGATTCAAGCCTACCAAAAACGCTGTTTCTATGTGGTCGACCATATTATTGACCTCGCTAAGCGTAGCCAAAAACGTTTAATGATCCGCTTAGTGAAAGGTGCATACTGGGACAGCGAAATTAAGAAAGCGCAAATTGAAGGTATGAGTGACTATCCTGTATTTACGCGCAAAGTTCATACCGACCTATCTTATATTGCATGTGCTAAAAAACTCTTGGCAGCACCTGAGCAAATTTATCCTCAGTTTGCAACACACAATGCGCAAACTGTTGCTACGATCTACCAATTAGCACAGCCAGAGCTTTACTATCCAGGCCAGTATGAATTCCAGTGCCTGCACGGCATGGGTGAACCCCTCTATGAACAAGTGGTCGGTTCGAAGTCTGACAACAAACTGGGGGTGCCGTGTCGTATTTATGCACCAGTGGGTAACCATGAAACCTTATTGGCCTATTTGGTTCGACGTTTACTGGAAAATGGTGCGAATACCTCTTTCGTCAACCGTATTGCAGATAAAAACTTAAAAATTGAAGATTTAATTGAAAATCCAAGACAGACGATATTAGCGACGGCTGAAAAAGAAGGTATCATTGGCGCTAAGCATCCTTCTATCCCATTTCCGCAAGATTTGTATGGCACAGAACGTCGCAACTCAAAAGGACTCGATTTAGCCAATGATCGCGACTTATCTCAGCTCAACACCACGGCAGTACAGCATGCACATACCCAGTGGCATGCTAGTGCAATGGGCGCTAATTTAGAAGAAATTCATACTGCAAGTATCAACATTACAAACCCTGCAAACCGTAGTGATGTGGTCGGCAGTGTCAGTGAAGCTAGTCTAGAGCAAGCGGAAATCGCTCTCAATAATGCTGTAAATGCCCAAGCTTCATGGAAAACTTTAGACAAAGATCAGCGTGCAGCATGCTTAAACCGTGCGGCAGATTTAATGGAAGCACAATTGCAATCTCTCATGGTGTTGTTGTCACGTGAAAGTGGTAAAACTTATGCCAATGCTATTGCTGAAGTCCGTGAAGCTGTAGATTTCCTACGTTATTATGCAGCTCAAATGATTGATCTAGCAGAAAATACGCAAATTGAACCTCTTGGCACTGTGCTGTGCATTAGCCCATGGAACTTCCCGCTTGCTATTTTCACAGGTCAAATTGCGGCGGCCTTGGTTACAGGTAATACCGTGATTGCCAAGCCTGCTGAACAAACGCCACTGATTGCTGCTCAAGCTGTACATATTTTATGGGAAGCAGGTGTTCCCTTCGATGTATTGCAACTCCTTCCTGGCCGTGGCGAAACCATTGGTGCCAAACTCAGCGCGGACTCACGTGTCCAAGGCATCATGTTTACTGGCTCAACGGAAGTCGCACGTATCTTGCAAAAAACCGTGGCACAGCGCTTAAACCAATTTGGCGAAAGCGTGGTATTGATTGCTGAAACTGGCGGTCAAAATGCCATGATTGTTGACTCATCAGCATTGACAGAACAAGTGGTATTGGATGTCGTTAACTCTGCCTATGACAGTGCAGGTCAACGCTGTTCTGCCCTACGTATTCTCTGTGTACAAGAAGATAATGTGGACGTTGTCCGTACCATGTTACAAGGTGCGATGAAGCAACTTCGTGTCGGAAATCCTGCACTTTTAGCAACTGACATTGGCCCAGTGATCGACCTTGAAGCACAGCAAAATATTGAAAAACATATTGAGAAGATGCGTAGCAAAGGCTATCCAGTACATCAAATCATGTTTAATGCTGATAGCAATGCCTTAAGTACGGGAACTTTCGTTGCACCAACTTTGATTGAACTGCCAAATTTAAATGATTTAGAACGCGAAGTTTTTGGGCCAGTATTGCATTTAATTACCTACAAATATGGTGAGATTGAAAACCTATTAACACAAATTAATGCCAAAGGTTATGGTTTAACCATGGGCTTGCATACACGTATTGATGACACGATTCAAAAAGTCATCGGTCATGCAGAAGTCGGCAACTTGTACATTAACCGTAATATTGTAGGTGCTGTGGTCGGTGTACAACCTTTTGGTGGCGAAGGCTTATCAGGTACAGGTCCAAAAGCTGGCGGTCCTTTATATCTTTACCGTTTAATGCATCAAGTTTCTGAGAAAAAACTGGCTACACCTTATGCTGCTCAGGCAGAAACACAAGCTGCACACTTCCCTGCATATGAAGCTTTTAACGCTTGGGCGAAGCAACATTTTGCAGGCATTGCCATTCAAGCACCGCAGGCCATAGCCGCAGGACAAAGTTTTGAACTGCAAGGCCCTACTGGTGAAAACAACCAATATGCCATTTTGGCACGTAAAGGTGTACTTTCACTAGCCAATAATGATGCAGATCAACTGAATCAAATTGCTGCGATTTTATCGGTGGGTAGTCAGCCCGTCGTACTTGCAGACAATACTTTTGTGTTGAAACACTTAAATAGCATGCCAAAAATCCTCGTGGACCAATTTAAAGTGATCACGGATCTTTATCATGGCAATTTTGATGCGGTTTTACACCATGGTGAACAAGCTGAGTTATTAAAGATTCAACAGGTTATCGCTTCTCGTGAAGGTGCAATTATTGGCATTACGCATTTAGCTTCAGGCCAATATGACATCCCTGTAGAGCGTTTCGTGATTGAGCGTGCAATCAGTGTCAATACAGCGGCAGCCGGTGGTAATGCCAGCTTAATGACGATGAATTAAACATGGGAATGAACTCCAACTAATCAGTTCCTCACTTAGCTCAATCTTTATGAATGTTCCATAAAGATTGAGCGTTTTTTAACTACCCCTAGATAAATATTCTGTTTAGCGCATTCAGACTCATTTTCTCGACAGATAAATACAGCCAAAAGTGGAATTAATTTAGTCTTATAAGGTGAATTTTGCTAACATGACTTTTTTTAATATGTTTGCGATTTTTTACTGCATATGACTTCAACTTATCAGCAACAACTTGATGCCAAAGTTGCCCGCATTACGGCTCAATTTTCAGAATACAACCCTCCCTCTTTAGAAGTTTTTCCTTCTGCTGAACAAAACTTTCGTATGCGAGCGGAATTCCGAATTTGGCATACTGAAAATGATATGTTCTATGCAATGTTTGAACGCAATGCAGACAATGAAAAACAAGTTGTCGAAATTAAAGATTTCCCGATTGCAGATAAAAGCATTAATGATTTAATGCCCGTATTATTAAATGAACTCAAGGCACAAGAGATCTTATCTAGCCGATTATTTGAAGTTCATTTCTTAGCAACGCTGAAAGGTGAAATGCTGGTTTCATTGGTTTACCGCTGCCCACTCAATGCTGAATGGGAAGTTGCTGCCAAAGCGCTGTCTGCAAAGCTCAATATCAAGATTTATGGTCGTAGTCGTGGTCAGCGCGTGATTTTAACTGATGACTATGTGGTTGAAGAACTCCAAGTATTTGACCGCAAATATCAGTATAAACAAATTGAAAGTAGCTTCACACAGCCAAATGCCGGCGTATGTCAAAAAATGCTGGAATGGGCGTGTCAGGTTGCGGATCACTCAGACAAAGACTTACTTGAGCTCTACTGTGGTAATGGTAATTTCACGCTGCCTCTTTCAACACGCTTTAATCGCGTTTTGGCAACCGAATTAGCCAAGTCTTCAGTTTATGCCGCGCAGTGGAATATTGAGCAAAATGGTATTGATAATATCCAAGTGGCTCGTCTTTCAGCTGAAGAGTTTACCCAAGCCTACAATGCTGAACGTACATTCCGCCGCCTTGAAGAAGCTGAGATTGAAATTTCAAGCTATAACTTCGATACGGTATTTGTCGATCCACCGCGTGCAGGTATCGATGATGAAACACTAAAACTGTTGCAACGTTTTGAACGCATTATCTATATTTCATGCAACCCAGATACTTTACATGACAATCTTAAACTGCTTTCACAAACGCATAAAATCAGTAAATTTGCCTTGTTTGATCAATTCCCTTATACACACCATGTAGAGTCTGGTGTGTTTCTTGAGAAGATTTAAACAAATTATTTCAAGTCATGTTGTTGTCATAAAAGGAGCTTTCTAAAAGCTCCTTTTTTATATGCTAAAAAAGCTTTATTTTCTCGCCACATGCAGTGCAATGGATGCCTTTTTATATCAATTAGGCAAAGATTCTAAAAGTCCAATCGAAAAAATGATCATTCAACTGGCTAAAATATCACTTTAGTAGTCTTGCTTTATTTATCGGATTGGTTATATTTCGTCCTATGTTAGGTCGCAAATGAAGGCTCTATGAGTTTTTGGCATAAGTTGTTCGCTACAGAACAGCAAAACGGGCATAAGAATCAAATTGCCTGTGTTGAAAATGATTGCTCTTGTAAAACCAATGAACAGCTTATTGCTGCTCTTACAAAGGCAACGGATGAAGATGTTATCCTCGGTATCAAAAAAGTACTCGCTTCGCGCGGTTATAGCCGTAAGGAATTAAATGAAATCCAACATCTACCTCTACAGTAGAGTCTGAACATTCAATGTTCAAACAAGGCATTCTGTTTTACAGAGTGCCTTTTTCATTTTTAGTCTAATCAAAAATATGCCGCTTATTTACAGATCAGGTTTTGTGGATTGGCCACATCGCTATTTACAGCTTTTATGCTATGCTCCAAGGCAACTCAGTGATGTCTAATTTTTAAACACACGACAATAAAACCTAATATTGCACTAAATTAGAGGCAGATGACCTCTAAACAGCATTGATATAAAAACTAAAGGAATGCACATGAATAAATTAACAAATTGCCTTGTTACCTGCTGTATACTTAGTCTAAGTGCTTGTAGCCAAATCCCCAAAGAATGCGAAGAATCCTGGGATAAACTCGAAGCCTTGTCGAAACAAATGGGCTTAAACGAAGAACAAATCAAAGAACAGAAAAAACAGTTTGAAGAAAGTATTAAAAAACAATCTAAAGAACAAGCCATTCAAATGTGCCAAACCCAAAGTACCTTTTTAGGTTTAGTCGGCAAATAAACAGTAGTTTCTATCAATCTAAACACTGTACAGATGAAACCCGATTATTCGGGCTTTTATTGTTTGCATTGAGATGCTGTTGTATACGCTACAATTGGCCCTAAAGGTTTCAAACTTGAATCATGTCTATTCAATGCTTGAATATCTGCACTAGACACAGATCCATCTAAATACAAGGCATTGTTAATCGATAATTGCTGCTTAAAATATTGTGCAAATGCATAAAACGACACGCCTTCACGACTGATCACAAAATACAACTTCCCGTTCTTGATCCCCACGCCATTGCGGATTTTCAATGAATCTGACTGTGGGATAAAGTTTGGATTGATTTTTCCATCTACCACCAGCATTGGACCTGACTGCGTTGCATAACGTGCCTTAAAATCTGTGGAAGCATATTTTTGTGTAGTTAATATCACCGCTTGCTTGTCATTCCATGCCAGAACACCATTCGGCTGAATTAAAAAATTACCAAAGCCTCGTGTTGCACGATTCAAGGCTTTTTTCTGCAGCCCATTTTCAACGTAAAGACCAACAGGCGCTAAGTCTGCATGATACATCCCTGCATTCATTGCGAAGTTCATCGTATTACACTTACGCGCTAATGACTGCTTTAAACGCTGTAGGTCTCGATATGGCTGCTGCTCTGCATCATATAAATAGAGCTTTAGTTGACTCAGATCCGAAATTTCAACCACATCCACTGCAATGGGCTGACTGACACGTTTCGCTTGAATATTGGCATAGGAAATAGTCGGTGAGAAAATCAGACCGAGCAGCATCATAAAGCGCATTTTTTTAAACATTGAGGTTGATTGAAGACCAAGCATGACCCTATCCATAGTGCACGTTAAAAATCGAACAAATTTTAGCTAAATCATCGCTAAAATAGTCGATTAATTCACAGATTAAAAGTAGACTAATCTTTAAAAATAATTCGGATTTAAAGTAGGACTGGTAAATTCATGCACGTGCAGAAAGATGGTTTTCCTCTTGGAACACATCTGATTGTTAAACACTTCGGTTATAGCCATCATGGCATATATGCCGGCCGCGGTAGAGTCATTCACTACTCTGGTTTTGCACACCTTTTCAAAAAACATCCAATTGAAATGACTTCGATCGAAAAATTCAGCCACGGCAAAAAAATTATCGTTCAGTCATATAGCAATCCAAAATTTAAAGGTCGTAAAGTGGTGCGTCGTATGCGCTCTCGCATGCATGAAAACAACTATCATCTGATTATTAATAACTGTGAACACTTATGCACATGGGCCATTACTGGTGTTGAAAGTAGTCCACAAGTATTCCGTATGATGAACCGACTCACCACGATTGGCTATGTCAGTTCTCTGATGAGTTTTATGAGCAGTATGATGCTGACCGTGACCACCACTTGCTTTGCACTGGTGTTCTATATCAAAAAGAAACTGCGCGAAAAAGCCAAAATGCAAATGCCGGTTTATACCTATTTAAAGCGTGAAGAACATAAGAATCGTTAATTCACTGCAGCATCGTTGAACTGTGGCTTTATCAAATTTCTATACATCAGCACATTGCTTAGAAATCCTGCGCTAATACACAAGCTTTTCCTTACGGCGTATCAGAGGTCATGCTTAATTTTGGTCACTCTTCACATTGCTAAAAGTTCGCATTGCTAAAAGGTGGAAATTTATCTTCAACCAAATTGCTTTGCAGGCCATGTTCTAAATAAATTTTGGCTGCATCCAAAACCGTTGTAAAACCCCCTGTACTATCAATAATAAAATCAATCAATGCCTGACCTTGCAGAGGAATCTTTGAATTTTTGATACGAACGTAGGTTTCCATCGGGCTAATCTGCTCAAAAATAAAATCGACTTGAGTTTTTGGTTCTCCCCACTGTATTTGAATTAATTGGTTTTCCTTAATACTCAGCACGTCTACATCGGCGACTGCATTATATTTCTGCCAAGTCCATTGCACGGTTTTACCTTCTTCTAGATAGCCACTCGATGCACTAAACCAAAAATGCTGTGTTATTAAAGGATCAACAAAAGCATTAAATACGATATTGATGGACTTACGAATTAACATCTGGGTTTCAATCACGACACTCATCAGCATTCCTTCATATTTTAATTTTATTCAGTGATAGCACAGAGAACTGATCATTGCCTACCACTGAATTGTTATTGCCCTATTATGCTGTATGTTCTGTAATAAATGCTGATGTCACTAGCGTGGGATTCTTCTCTGTAAATTGCCCATTCCAATAGGGATAGTATGGATAAGGTGGGTACACTGCACTGACTGCGTCTAATCGGGCTAACTGCTCTACGCTTAATGACCATTCCTTCGCCGCAAGGTTATCCAACAGTTGCTGTTCATTACGTGCGCCTATCAAAATACTAGAAACTGTCGGTCTGGTTTTCAGCCAATTCAATGCAATCTGCGGGATAGAGTGCCCTGTTTCCATGGCTATTTCTTGCATTACATCTAACACCGCATATAACTTCTCGTGTTGAACTGGCGGTGCGAATTGTGCTGTTTCATGCAGCCGGCTTTGCTTTGGAATCGCATGCTCACGATCAAATTTTCCTGTTAATCTCCCCCAGCCCAACGGACTCCAAACTACTGCACCAATGTGTTGATCATGCTGCGCAGGCATCAACTCCCATTCATAGTCACGTCCAATCAAAGAATAATAGACTTGATGCACACTTAGCTTTTCATAGCCATGCTGTTGGGCAATCGACTGTGCTTTCATAAGCTGCCAGCCTGAAAAATTCGATGCACCGATATAGCGAACTTTTCCACTACGTACCAAGTCATCTAAACTGCGCATCAGCTGCTCAAGTGGCGTCGTGCTATCAAACTGATGCAGCTGCAGCACATCGATATAATCTGTGCCTAACCGCTTTAAACTCGCCTCCACGGCTTGAATTAAATAGCTTCTAGAATATCCACCTTGATTGATTCCATCATTCAATCGGATACCCACTTTGCTGGAAATAATCACCTCTTGGCGTTTTGATTGAAGTAATGCACCGAGCATCTGCTCAGAGGCACCATTTGAATAAGCATCTGCGGTATCGAAATAATTCACGCCTTGATCAATACAGAGATCAATCATGCGCTGAGCATCATTTAAGCTCGCTTGCCCCCATGCAGAGAAAATTGGGCCTTGCCCGCCAAATGTACCTGCACCAAAGCCAAACTCTGATACTTGTAAGCCAGATTGTCCTAGATTGTGATAGTTCATAGATATTTCCTGTGTTTGATTTATACACAGAATAGGCACAGATATTTATCAGAAAAACCCTGAATATCGAGAAAGACTTTCTTGATTATATTGATAATGCTAACTGAAGATTTCGACTTAATTTACACGAATGGCGGCACTGGGTTCAATCAGTCAAGCCGCCAAAGAAGCCAATCTCTCTGTTTCTGTCGCTAGTAGCCGTCTACACAGACTTGAACAAAGTTTAGGGCTGCGCTTATTTCATCGCACTACACGGCAGCTACATTTAACACAGGAAGGTGCTGTTTTATTGCAGCAAGGTTTTCCCTTATTCGAACAATTTAATTCTCTCCTGAGCCAATTTCAGCCTGAACCACAACAACTCAGTGGCACATTAAAAATCACCTGTTCAGAAGTTTTTGGAAATCGTATCATGGGGCCAGTATTTGCAGCCTTTGCCAAGTTGCATCCAACATTGACTTTGGATATTGAACAGACCGATCAAAATTTAGATTTGGTCTCCGCAGGTATCGACGTTGCGATACGTATTGGACAGTTAGAAGACTCATCACTGATTGCTAAACCGCTCAGCTTAAACCGTAGTATTTTGTGTGCCTCGCCTAGCTATATCGAACAACATGGCGAACCTCACTCCCTAGAAGAGCTCTCTATACACCAATGCATTTTACAGAAATACCCTAAGGGTGTTTCGCAGCTTTGGACATTCGTCCAAGATCAACACAACATAAATATACCTGTTTCAGGACAAGTTCATATCAACTCAGGTGAAGGCGTACGCCAAGCAGCACTTGCAGGTTTAGGCATCTCAAACCACTCCATCTGGCATGTGGATGAAGATTTACAATCTGGCCAGCTCATCCAAGTTCTACCCAAGATCCCTGTTCAAAGTACTGCAATCTATGTGGTAATTCCGCATCGACATTTTGTTCCGCCTAAAGTACAGGCTTTTATGCGACACTTGGACGATTATTTTCAGCATCAGTATGCTTGGTACGTATCGCCCAATTTATCTAAAAATTAGGCCAAGAACTTATCTTAAGTTACTGTTAAATGTCTTAATCAGCGGCGGAAGTTCAACTTCTAGGCTGCTAAACATTTCACGCTCAATATTGCGTACAATCGAGTCCAGCGGCAAATCATTTTCCTGCAAGCCAAAAGGCTCTTCCAGCTCTGCGCTTAACGCATCCAAACCTAAAAATAAATATGCAATCAAAGCCACAATAACAGGTGTCCAAATCCCTAAACTGGCCTCTAGGCTAAATGGCAAAATCAGGCAAAATGAATACACCGCGCGATGTAAAAGCACCGAATATGAAAATGGCAATGGTGTGGTCATGATACGGTCACAGCCTGCATGGATATCGCCCATTGCTACAGTATGACGTGTAAGCGTGCTGTAAATAATATCTGTAATCTGGCCTTTTCTATAAGTTTTGACTAAATCTTTTTGAATAATTTCAAGTAAATACTGTGGTGCATTGATATTGTCTCGGCATTGCTGCCATTGCTGATCCGTCAAAGCTACGCCGTCTTTAAAATGTGCAATATCTTGTGATTCATAGCGTAAGCGATCACGTAACAAATTGCAAAACAGCATGATGCGGTACATCAACACGGTTCTTTGCTCATCTTCAAGGACATGACTATCCCGAATCATGTGGCGTGTATTGGCAATCAATGAGCCCCAAAGCTTGCGCCCTTCCCACCAACGGTCATAACAGGCAGTATTTCGAAAGCTCAAAAAAATCGACAGAATTACCCCAAAGATAGTAAACCCGATGGCTGGAACTTCGGGCGTATTCAGGTAGTGTGCAGCGCTTAGATACACCAAAATCGCAGACAAACTCACCACGACCGCTAAAGCAGGCATGACTTTTGGGAGTATCGTGCCATGCCATGCAAATAAAAGTTTAAAGCTATTATTTTTATTTCGAATGATCACTTATTGCCCCTCTGTACTGCCTTAATGAACCATCTCAACAATGAAAAAAGCCCAACCGAAGTTGAGCTTAATCTTAACCTACTTGATCTTAACCTATTGGGGATTCAAAGATGAATCCCTTTAAAAACTAAGATTTTATTTACCCGGTTTAAAACTGTCTTTCAAATCTAAGATGCGGTTAAACACTGGTTTTTCAGCTGTATGATCAAACTGATCTGCAACAAAGTAACCTTCACGTTCAAATTGGAAACGATCTTCAGGTTTTGCTTCTGCCAATGCAGGCTCAATGACCGCTTGAACCACTTTAAGTGATTCTGGATTTAAGTTTGCAAGGAAGTCATCACCCACTTCAGGGTCTGATTCAGTGAATAAACGGTCGTAGATACGAACTTCCGCAGCAATACCCTTGCTTGCAGAAACCCAATGTACAACACCTTTCACTTTACGGCCTTCAGGGTTTTTACCTAAAGTTTCAGGGTCGATTGAACATTTCAATTCAACCACTTCACCGTTCTCGTCTTTAATCACTTCATCACACTTAATCACATACGCATGACGTAAACGCACTTCACCGCCCGGAATCAGACGTTTAAAGCCTTTAGGCGCAACTTCTTCAAAGTCTTTACGATCAATGTAAATGTCTTGAGTCAACGGAATGATACGGTCACCCATGTCTACATTTGGATGACGTGCATGCACCAAATCCATTGCTTCAGGCAAGTTAGTTAAAGTCACTTTGAGTGGATTCAACACAGCCATACCACGAGCAGCAGTATTTTCTAGAGACTGGCGGATGCAGTATTCAAGCATTGCAACATCTACGATACTGCCATCAACTTTTGTTACACCTACACGTTTACAGAAGTCACGCAGACCTTCTGGGGTAAAGCCGCGACGGCGCATACCCACAACGGTAGGCATACGTGGGTCATCCCAACCATTCACAAAACCACCTTCAACCAATTTACGTAATTTACGTTTAGAGGTAATGGTGTAATCTACATTTAGGCGGCTTGATTCATACTGATGTGGTACAGATGGTGATTTAACTTTTTCGACAACCCAGTCATAGAATGGACGGTGATCAACAAACTCTAGTGTACACAGTGAATGCGTAACCCCTTCAATGGCATCTGATAATGGATGCGCATAGTCGTACATTGGGTACATTTTCCATTTATCACCAGTTTGGTGATGTTCAGAATGCAAAATACGATACAAAATAGGATCACGCATATGGATGTTAGGTGAAGTCATGTCAATTTTGGCACGTAGTACTGCCTGACCTTCTCCCAACTCACCATTACGCATTTGTTCAAAACGCGCTAAGTTTTCTTCTACGCTAGCATCACGTTGCGGCGAGTTTTTACCCGGCTCCACAAAATTACCGCGGTTTAGTTTGATTTCTTCAGGGCTCTGCAAATCCACATAAGCATCACCTTGTTCAATCAATTGAACTGCCCAAGTGTAAAGCTGATCAAAATAGCTTGATGCATAACGTGGCTCGCCGTTCCACTCAAAACCTAGCCATTTCACGTCATTGGCAATACCGTCTACATACTCTTGCTCTTCGGCATCCGGGTTTGTATCGTCAAAACGGAGGTTACATAGACCTGCGAATTCTTGAGCAATACCAAAGTTTAGGCAAATAGCTTTTACATGACCAATATGTAGGTAGCCATTTGGCTCTGGTGGAAAACGTGTTACAACTTGTTCGGTACGACCTGCAGATAAATCATCTGTAATGACTTGACGTACAAAATCTAAGCCTGGCTGTTGTTCCTGCTGCGCAGCTTCGACAGGGGCATTGTTCTTGGTTGTCGGATTGTTAGGCAGGGATGAAACAACATCGTTTGGCTTCATGGTAATAAAATCACTTCTATAAAGATAAAATTAGGATAATTAAAACGCTTTTCTTTATTTTTAACAAAGAAAGTAACGTTTTTACTTGCCTTGTAGTTTACAGTTTGCTTATGCTTCTCACAACCAAAAAACCCATGGCTTTCATGTCCATGTACAGGAGATTACACAATGAGTTTTCCTCAAGTCGAATTAAACACCAATAAAGGTCGTATTGTTCTTGAGCTTAACACTGAAAAAGCACCTAAAACTGCTGAAAACTTCTTACAGTATGTTCGCGATGGTTTCTATGACGGCGTGATTTTCCACCGTGTTATTGATGGTTTCATGATCCAAGGCGGCGGCATGGATGAAAACTTCAAAGAAAAAACAACTCGTGATTCTATTGAAAACGAAGCTGACAACGGTTTAAGCAATGATGTTGGTACGATCGCTATGGCACGTACTCAAGCACCTCATTCTGCTTCAGCTCAATTCTTCATTAACGTTAAAAACAACTCCTTCCTTAACCATACTGGTAAAACAGCGCAAGGTTGGGGCTATGCAGTATTTGGTAAAGTAGTTGAAGGTCTTGACGTTGTTGACGCAATCAAAAGCGTTCGTACTGGTAACCGTGGCTACCACGCAGACGTTCCTCTAGAGAACGTTGTAATCGAATCAGCTAAAATCATTTCTGAATAATTTTTAAATTCTCCCTGAGTAGCATTGCTGCGCAAGTCCCTTTAATAACGGAGGGAGTTTCAATATGAAATAAATGTCGGAACTCCTCCCTTTTCCAAAGGGAGGCTGGGAGGGATTTTTAGAATAAGGAAAAGATTCGTGACCTATCTGTTTATCGCTGATTTACATTTGTCACCTGAACACCCTCGACTCGTTCGGGGGTTTTTAGCTTTGTTAGAACAATACAAAACTCAAAATACCCAGCTGTATATTTTAGGTGATTGGTTTAATGCTTGGATTGGTGATGACTTTACTGCCCCATGGTTAGACGAAATCATTGCAGCGCTTAAAGATTTTACTGCGTTGGGAAATCAAATTTATTTCCAAGTGGGTAATCGTGACTTTGCATTGGGTCAAAAGTTTTTAGATAAATTTCACGGTCAATTATTACAAGACGTGGATTATCTCCACATTGGCAACTATAAAATTCGCCTCGAACATGGCGATTTACTTTGCACCGATGATGTGTCTTACCAAAAGTTTCGTAAAGTAATTCGTAATCCTTTGCTTTTAGGTTTCTTAAAAATCTTACCGCTTAGCATTCGACAAAAAATCGCCAATGGCTTCCGCAAAAAAAGTACAGAAACCAAGCAAGTTAAATCTTATGAAATCATGGATGTAAATGCCGAAGCTGTAGAAAAAGCTTTAGAGCATGCCGATCTACTGATTCATGGACATACCCACCGGCCCCAAATACATGATGTGCATGGAAAACTACGTATCGTTTTAGGGGACTGGCGCGCAGAACAAGCTCAAATATTAGAGGTTGGTGAAAACCCATCTGTGAGTGATTTAAAATTAAAAAAATGGTCTTACTAACCCTTAGGCTTTAGTTAAACCTGCCGTCATATTTGGTTAAAACAATACATCCAGATATCAAGACATAGCCCTTTACCAGACTATCTCAACAGATTATCAATTGAACTGCATCCTACATATAGCAGATCAACGTCATTTAAAATCTTAAAAAAACAAGGTTTAAACTTAAAAATAATTTCACGAGGAATTCACTATGGACTACTTTCATCCACAGTGAACATCTTCAGATATTAATTAAGCAGCAATGACAGGTTGCTTAACTGCTGGACTATTACCAATTTGCCATACATATGGTAGCGGCGTTTGATTAATCTCCCAATCACCAATGACTTTCTGTTTATAAATAAGTGGATTATGCGATGACACTACACGAGCATTACGCCAAAAGCGATCTAACTGTTTAGTTGTCGAGCTTGCTGAAGCGCCCAAGGCATTAAACAATTCACTACTCAAATTTAGTACCAACTCTGATATGACCACTTGCCCTTTAGAGGATTCAAGCTCCGCACGGTCATTCGCTTGCTGATCCAACTGGGTATCAGACTGAAAATGACTTAAATATGCGACATCCAAAGCTTCTGCTGCACGAAGTGTAATTGCTTCAGCTGCATAAGACTGTGCCGACGCCTTACCAATCACTTGTAAAATTTGTGCATCATCTCGAACTAAATCAGCATTACCATGGCTGTAAATACGTGTGCGTTCACGGACTTCATTACTGAAAACGTCCACAGCATTTTGTGCTATACCTGCCAGCGTTGCCAAATGCACGACCTGATAGAACGCCGTTTGATATTTAAAGCGCTGATCGAACGGCAAAATATGATCACGATCAATGCTGACATCTTGAATATTCAGTGTGCCGCTGCCTGTGGTTTTTTGGCCAAAGCCATCCCAGTCATCGTATACTTGTATGCCAGCGTCATGTGTTGAAACTGCGGCTATAACATGTTGATTCGTTGTTTCATCTAAAGCGAATAGATCGATCCAATCTGCAAAGATTGTTCCGGTAGAATAGTATTTTTGACCATTGACCCTTAGCTGACCTTGCGCATTTTCAGTAACTCGGGTAACAACATCTCCAATTTCAACTTTTCCGATTTCTGTCCAAGCATTACCGACCAAATCGCCTTGCAGAAAGCGCTTAAACCAAACCGTTTGATCTTGTGTTTTTTGCGCATTTAAACGGTCCTCTACGAAAGCAAAATGACCTCTTAATGCCTGTACAACATTAGAATCGGCCTTAGCCAATTCAATTAACAGCTGAAACAACTGTTTTTGTGAAATCCCTTCACCGCCAAAAGCCACGGGTACACGGACCGCACCAAATCCAGCTTGTTTTAACCATGAAATTGCATCATATGGCAGTTTCCTATTTTGTTCCCGCGCCAAAGCGCCCTCTGCAATTCTCTGAAAAATCGGACGGAACTTAGCGGCCACTTGATCATAGTCAGCACCTAAAGATAAGGGCTGTTTATTATTTTGAATCGTCATAATCTTCTCCTCTTAACTCCAAGCATGGCGCGGCGGTGGTACATCATTTAAATAGTAGTTGCCTACAATATTCAGCTTCCAACGTACGGGATCGTGCAAAGTATGTGTGCGCGCATTACGCCAATGACGGTCTAAATTCAGCTCAGACAATGTTGATCGTGTGCCTGAGAGTTCAAATAGTTTATTCGCTGCAAGTAACGCAATTTCAGTCGTCAGGACCTTAGATTCTGCTGTCAGTAGTGTTGCCTCTGACACCGTTTCTTCTGTTGGGTTTTCTACGGCTCGGTCTATCGCTTCACCCGCCAAAGCCAACACTGCCTCTGCAGCTCGGAGTTTAATTTTCAACTCGCCGATGTTGGCAATCGTATACGGATCTTGCACCGCCTTTTCTAAGCCCGAATCAATCCAAGGACGTGCATGCTGGCGCACATATTGAATCGTTTCATTAATCGCACCGCGCGCAATACCAGCATCGACAGCAGATTGAATGAATTGAGAAATAGCGCCCGCAGCCGTTGGACGTTCAAAAGCTTGATGAATGGGTACAATGTGATTTAAATCCACTTTGACATTGTCCAACAGTACAGAACCGCTGACTGTCGTTCTTTGTCCAAAACCACTCCAGTCGTTAATAATGGTTAAACCCGGCGTATGCTGGGGTACTAAGGCTGCATAAGGCTTTCCATCATTCACTGCAACCACAGGTATCCAATGTGCAAGCAAAGCGCCTGTTGCAAAGAATTTTTGACCATTAATGAGCGCATGATCATCTTTAAACTCAATGGCTGTTGTTAATTCTGCAACTGTTTTGGAACCTTTTTCTGAAAATGCATTGCCAAAGCGTTTACCTTGTAAGACTTGATCAAAGAAAAACTCTTGCTGTGATGGATTTGCATCCAAACGAATATGCTCGACAAAGGCCCAATGGTTTTGAGCAATTTGTCCTAGGGATGAGTCTGCACTAGAAATAATTTTGACCACGTCTGCAAGGGTTTTATAACTCACTCCTGCACCACCAAATTGACGCGGTACAGTAATGCCCCACAAACCTGATGCTGAATATTGCTGTACTTCCTGCAAAGGTAAGCGGCGTTCATGATCGCGTTTAGCTGATTCTTTTGTAAATTCCACAGCTAACTGTTCAGCAACATCGATAGCTTCTTGATCAGATCGAATAATATGCGCTAAACCGCTAGATTGATAGAAATCGCGCGGAATGTTTTGCGCCTCTTTTAGTTTAATTTCAATTTTTGAAGTCATTATTAAAATGCTCAGTTTAGATATTATTCAAATAAGCTAGCACTTTTTATTTTGATTATTTATAGAATTATCATCAAAACAAATCAGTTTTCATGACATGGAATTTACATTTTTAATTGTCAAACAAAATCTTTATAAGCCGTACCAAACAAAAAAATATCTGCTTATCCATATGAATATATGAAGTATTCAAAAATTATGATTAGCATTTATTCAGATTTGTTTTTGACTTTTTATTAATAAATGCAGCTGTATTTTTATATACCCTCTTATGCAAGAGATTAAATAACCCAGTAAAAAATCATGTCTAAAAATATTCGCTTCAATGCCTTTGAAATGAACTGTATTGCACATCAGTCACCCGGTCTATGGCGTCATCCATTAGACCGTTCTACAGAATACAAAGACCTAGAATATTGGACCGACTTAGCTAAAATTTTAGAACGCGGAAAATTTGATGGTGTCTTTATAGCAGATGTTTTGGGTATTTATGATGTCTACCACGGTTCTGCTGAACATGCGCTGACTGGCGCTATCCAAGTACCTGTGAATGATCCTTTGCAAATTGTTCCTGCAATGGCAGCTGTCACCAAGCACTTAGGCTTTGGTGTCACGACTTCAATTTCATTTGAGCACCCCTATCCTTTTGCACGACGTATGAGCACTTTAGATCACCTGACGAAAGGCCGTGCCGGATGGAATATTGTGACTTCATATCTAGAAAGCGGCTCTAAAAATTTAGGCCTAAAAACCCAAGTCAGTCATGACAACCGCTATGACATTGCAGATGAATATTTAGAAGTTCTCTATAAACTTTGGGAAGGCTCTTGGGAAGATGATGCCGTGCTGCGCGATAAACAAAATGGTATCTTTGCTGATCACCGCAAAGTGCATCCAATTCAACATGAAGGAAAATACTTTACTGTTCCTGGCATTCATATTTGCGAACCTTCACCCCAGCGTACACCGGTTTTATATCAAGCTGGCGCTTCAGCACGCGGACAACAGTTTGCTAGTCAAAATGCGGAATGTGTTTTCATCTCGGCACCGACTCAAATTGCAGTAAAAAAACTGGCCGATGGTATTCGGCATAATTTAGTAAAAGAAGGCAAAGATCCCCATTCTGTCCTGATCTATACCATGCTGGCCATAGTGGTTGATGAGACCGATGAAAAAGCCCAAGCTAAGTTCCGTGAATATCAGCAATATGGCAGCTATGACGGCGGCTTGACCCTGGCTTCTGGCTGGTCAGGTGTCGACTTTTCTCAGTTTAAACCAACAGATCAAGTGGAATACATTCAAACCGATGCCATTCAATCTATGCTGCAATCTTATGTAGAGGCAGATCCTGATAAAATTTGGACGATTGAGGAAATTGCAAAATGGACCAGTGTCGGCGGTAACGGACCTGTTATTGTCGGCTCTCCAGCAACCGTGGCAGACCGTTTACAGGAGTGGATTGAGTACACTGGTATCGATGGCTTTAACTTAGCCTACATATTGGCGCATAAGAGTTTTGAAGATATTGTGGAATACGTTGTACCAGAATTACAACGTCGTGGTGTATATCAAACAGAATATGCTGACGGAACCTTGCGTGAAAAACTCTTCGGCCAAGGCGCGAAATTGCCCGACAACCACCGTGCGGCGCAATACCGATATAAAAACCAAGCTCAAGTTGCGAATAAGCATCAACACCTTGAAATGGCTTAAGCCGCTTTTTTAGGCAAAAAAAAAGCAGATGATCTGCTGTTTTTTTCATTTAAGCTAAGCGATATAGCTGGTTTGGGCCAGTATAGAAGCTTTTGCCATCTAGATTCAGGTTAAATGTCTCGCCTGTTTCTAATTCAATCATTTGCCCAACATCAACCCAAATTAAACCAGCATTGGTATTTTGTTGACGTTTCAAAGGCACCAATTTCACATTAATTTCATCGCCATTTACAGCTTTGGCAGTTTGCCAAGTATTTAAAATATTCAAAAGATTTACTCAACATGTGAGCTTTTTGTGACAGAACAAAGAGATTAATCAATCGGGTTTGGAATAATAATTCTGTAGTTACAAAGATAAGATTCAAGTCAGAAGCTTGAATACAGATAAATCACAATCAGCTAAATAAAAAAGATAAGCAGGAACATTACCCGCTTCGAGTTAAGCAGAAGTATACAATATTGCGCTTTGATTAGCAAAAGTAGAGTTTACATATACTCTAAGCCACTACTTTTGCTAAAATTATTGAATTAAAATTTTAACCATCGAGTAAATTAATTATCCATACAGTGAATAATATAACGAAGGCTGTATCGCTTAGTAACCACCTTCTGTTTTCGTAACTGGGGTATCATTTTTGTATTTCGATAAAAGTTCACGTAACGAATTCATGAGCACACTGGTATCGACACCTACGGCAACAAATTCTGTGCCTAACTCGATATATTTCTGAGTCACATCATGTTGTGTCGACAAAATACCTGCAGCTTTACCCGCCTTACGTATGCGCTGAATCGCATCAATCACGGTTTTTTGTACTTCAGGATGATTCGGATTCCCTTGATAACCCATCGTCGCCGACAAATCCACGGCACCAATAAACACCCCATCGATGCCATCAATTTTCAGTATTTCATCCAAGTTTTTAATCCCTTCAATTGACTCAATCTGAATCAGTAAACAGATATTTTCATGTGCATTTGCATAATAGTCAGGAATACTGTTCCAACGTGTTGCACGTGCTAATGCTGCACCAACGCCTCTAATACCCTCAGGTGGATAACGTACTGCCTTAACCATAAGTTGAGCTTGTTCAACAGTTTCGACCATAGGGATGAGCAAGGTTTGCGCACCGATATCCAACAATTGTTTGATTAATTGCACACTACCAATTGGAGGTCGAACCACAGCCTGCGAAGGATATGCTGCAATACTTTGCAGTTGCGACAATGTCGTCCGCAAGTCACTTGGCGCATGCTCACCATCAATGAGCAACCAGTCATAACCTGCATTTGCAGCTATTTCAGTACCATAAGCATCGGCTAAACCGACCCACAAACCAATCTGCTGTTCGGTTTTTAATTTTTTCTTGAAATGATTGGTGTAATCCATCGCTGCTGTCTCATGCTTAAACTATGATTAACTACAATTGATTAAACGCCTTTTGGCAAAAACTACCAATAGCATTTATCTATCTTATGATTTTATATAACTCTAATTCGCACTTCATACAGCTTAAATCTGTTAATTTTTAGCCAATGAGTACAGCATATACGACTAAGATCTATCCTTGGAAAATTTTCTCCTTAGACCATTTGTCCATTTATCCGCTAAACTACAGCAAACTATATCTGGAGATATTCGATGGATCTGTTAAACGTATCAAAACAACGCTATACCACGAAAGCATATAATCCTGCTAAAAAAATTCCACAGGAACAATTTGAGCGTTTATTACAAATACTCCGTTTAACACCATCTTCCATCAATATTCAGCCTTGGCATTTTTTTATTGCAGATCATGATGCAGCCAAACAACGCATTGCCAAAGCCTTAGTAGGAAAATATGCCTACAATGCCCCAAAAGTTTTAGATTCATCACATACGATTTTATTCTGTACTAAGGCAGACATCACTGCAGAGCATTTAGATAATCTTTTAAATCAGGATGATCGTAGTGGTCGCTTTAAAGATGACAAAGCCAAACAAGGTCAAAAAGACAGCCGTACAGGTTATGTCGATTATTATCGTAATGAAAAAGGTGATATTCAACGTTGGGCTGAAAACCAAACATTTATTGCTTTAGGTCAAATGCTTTTGGCAGCAGGCATTGAAGGTGTCGATGCAACACCGATTGGTGGATTTGACGAAGCGATCATCACTGAAGAATTGGGCTTAGTTGAACAAAACTTGATTCCTTCTGTACTGATGACTTTAGGTTATCGAAGTGAAAATGATTTCAATGCGAAATTACCTAAATCACGTCTGAATGCTGAAGAAATTTTTACACACCTCTAAGCTTTCCATAAAACCGACGAAAGGGGCAATTTTGCCTCTTTTTTGTCATTTCGGGACTTATTATTTAAACAATTATCGAGTATATTCTGCTCAAAATATACTCAGGTCTCTCCCTATGCCTACAGCTATAAAATTACCTATGAAATTTCATTGCGAAGCGTGCAATACGGTTTATTTACAAAAATATGCGGGCGATATGCTCCATAGCTATCCAAACTGCCCAAACTGTAAACAACCGGGTCAGTTACAAGGCACGATTGAAACTCAAGATTTCCTAAAACACCCCGTTGCAGTGGGTAAATGTTATTTTGAAAATACCTTACAACGTTTTCAACAACTCACACGTTAACTATGCATCTAAAACTAAAAGCCCTCAAATCGAGGGCTTTTTTATAACGACATATTTAGCAACAATGTGAAAATATAATATTTATAAATTGGTCTGAACTTTGCTGAATAATTTGAATCAAAAAAACAATTCAAGCAGAGGTGGGACATGTCATATTTACTACAAATGCCGATGAAGTTTGAATGCGGTCATTGCCATGAAATGTATCTGCATACTTATCAATATACTGATCATCACTGCCCTGAGTGTCCGACCTGTCGAGATCAAGGACTGCTCATGGGCGTGGCTGAGTGGGATGATTTGCTACAACACCCGATCGTTTTTGCTAAAAGTTATCTTAGACAGACATGGCATATGCTAAGCAAACCACACTCATGATCCCTGCAATCAAACCAAATACGGTTGCGACTCTCAATTTTTCTTTAAAGATGATAAGGCCCGCAACCACACCTAAAACCACGACCAAAATATTCATTCCAGCAAACACGATTGCAGGTGTGTCTTTAAGCAACATATGGGCTTTCACATACAGTGCAATATTAGCAAAGTTTAAGAGACCTAAGCCCAATCCAGCGAGGATATTTTTGGTCTGCCCCAAACTGCCGTGCTGTACGATGTTATAAATGCTCGAAAGTAAAAATGCACAAATAAACACCAAATTTAAAGTCACCGCAAACTGCATGCCCAAACCTGAAGCAAATTTTAATAGCACATCAATCAGTGCATAGCCTGCCCAAACGCTTAATAAAAATAAAATACCCTGCTTTCCATCAATGCTTCCCTTGCGCTGTGAAAATAAAATCAGCAATACCGCAAGTACACCAAGTGCGATACCAATGAGCTTAATGGCATTAAAATATTCACTGAAAATAAAATAGGCTGCGCTAAGAGAAAGCACAACAGATAAGCGCTGAGCCAATTCGGTTTTTAAAATACCCGCTGTTTGCAGTGAGCGTGCTAAGCAATAAAAAATTGTCGGCAGTAATACACCCAAAGCCGCAATTAAAACCCACGGCGTTTTATTAATCGAAATATGCGCTAGATCCGGCTTAAACCATAGAAAACATAAAATACTCGCAGATGCATAATTCCATGTGATCATTTGTGCAGGGTTAAAACCACGATCACGACAGAGTTTTAGAATTACTGAAACGAGAACACTGCAAATCGCGGCAGCAAAGATCAATTCCATGACACGCTCTTATTCTTGAGTTGTATTTAAAGCAATTTTTCTAAGTTCAAATCAAAGAAAAGCCCACTTAATTGTGGGCTTTTCTTCAAAAATAATCTATCTCAAGACAAATTATTTATAGTGACTCACCATTTTTTCTAAAGAAATTGGACGAATCTTGTCAGCATTACCCGCTGTACCAAATGCTTCATAACGATCGATACAAATTTGTTTCATCGCATCAACAGTTGCAGAGAAGAATTTACGTGGGTCAAATTCAGCTGGTTTTTCAGCCATCATACGGCGCATAGCACCTGTAGAAGCAAGACGTAAGTCAGTATCGATGTTAATTTTACGAACACCGTGTTTGATTGCGTCTACAAGTTGGTCTACTGGAACACCATAAGTTTCGCCGATGTTACCACCGAATTCATTAATTACAGCTAACCATTCTTGTGGCACAGAGCTTGAACCGTGCATTACAAGATGTGTATTTGGTAACGCAGCGTGAATTTCTTTAATACGGTCAATCGCTAAAATGTCACCTGTAGGTGGGCGAGTAAATTTGTACGCACCGTGTGAAGTACCCACTGCAATTGCAAGTGCGTCAACATTGGTATCAGCTACAAATGAACGCGCTTCTTCAACTGAAGTTAAAAGCTGAGAATGATCAAGTACGCCTTCAGCGCCTACACCATCTTCTTCACCAGCCATACCAGTTTCAAGGCTACCTAAACAACCGATTTCGCCTTCTACTGAAACGCCACACGCATGTGCCATTTGAACAGTACGACGAGTCACGTCTACGTTGTATTCGTATGAAGTTGGCGTTTTACCGTCTTCACCTAAAGAACCGTCCATCATCACTGATGAGAAGCCAAGTTGAATAGAACGTTGACATACGTCAGGGCTAGTACCATGGTCTTGGTGCATAACCACAGGAATATGTGGCCATTCTTCGATTGCTGCCAAAATCAAATGACGCAAGAACGGAGCGCCTGCATACTTACGCGCACCCGCAGATGCTTGTACGATTACAGGTGAATTTGTTGCATCTGCTGCAAGCATAATTGCACGCATTTGTTCTAAGTTGTTTACGTTGAATGCTGGTACGCCGTAAGCATGTTCGCCGGCGTGATCCAAGAGCTGGCGCAATGAAATAAGAGCCATAATATCCTCCCAGGTAATGCCGCATATTCTACATGCTCAATCATTTCAATTCAGCAACAAATAACACTATTTAAAAAAAAATCCCTGCATTTGCAGGGACTTTTTAAATAAAGTCAACAATCTTAGTGAGTTGCTGCTGCTGAAGCGGCTGTTTCAGTGTCAGCTGTTGCTTCGTCTGCAGGTGCATTTGCAATCTCAGCAGGAACATCTTGGTTCTTTTCATCCAATACTGGCTTATCAAGTTCATCAATGGCTTTTTGTTGTTCTGGCGTTGTTTGAGCATTATCTACGGCAACAGCAGATGCTTCTGATTCCGTTGGTGCAGACTCTTTTTTAGCACAAGCTGTCAAAGTTAATGGTGCGATTAAAAGTACAGCAAGTGCAAGTTTTAAGTTCATCGTTGTTTCCTACTACTGCGAATTAGGTGTTGCGATGAATTTTATTGCAGAAATATTGCACTTTGATGACGGCAAAATGAATGGGCGATAAAAAAAGGCTGACCGAAGCCAACCTTTTTTAATACTGTATTATCTTATTGATAATACTAAATTAAGCACGGTCAAGAAGCGCTGCTACAGCAGGAAGAGTTTTACCTTCAACGAATTCAAGGAAAGCACCACCACCAGTCGAGATGTAACCAATATTGTCTGCAACTTCATATTTATCAATTGCAGCAAGCGTGTCACCACCACCCGCGATCGAGAAGCCTTCAGATTCAGCAATCGCTAAAGACAATGCTTTAGTGCCTTCGCCGAATTGATCAACTTCAAACACACCTACTGGACCATTCCATAGAATAGTTTTTGAAGTTTTCAAAATTTCAGCAAATGCTTTGGCAGTTTCAGGACCTACATCCAAAATCATGTCGTTGTCTGTTACATCTTCAACTTTTTTCACGACAGCTTTAGCAGCAGCTAATGAACCAAGGAAGTCTGCAAAATCAATTTCAGCAGCATCAGCAACAACAACATCTGTTGGAAGTGGTACAGATACTTTTGCGGCAATGGCTTTTGCTGTGTCGATCAGGTCATTTTCACAAAGTGATTTACCAACATTGAAGCCTGCAGCAGCTAAGAATGTATTGGCAATACCACCACCCACGATCAATTGATCACAGATGTCAGATAGTGAAGTTAATACATCTAATTTAGTAGAAACTTTTGAGCCAGCAACAATCGCAACCATTGGTTTTGCAGGAGTTTTAAGTGCACGACCTAGCGCGTCAAGCTCAGCAGCAAGTAAAGGACCTGCAGCAGCCACTTTTGCACAACGTGCTACGCCTTCAGTCGATGCTTCTGCACGGTGAGCCGTACCAAATGCATCCATAACGTAAACATCACAAAGTGCTGCATATTTAGCAGATAATTCAGGATTGTTTTTCTTTTCACCTACGTTGAAACGGCAGTTTTCAAGTAAAACCACTTGACCTGGCGCAACGTCAACACCGTCCAAATAATCAGTGATCAATTGAACATCTTGACCCAAAGCTTCTGTTAAATAAGCGGCTACAGGTGCTAGAGACTGCTCTGCTTTAGGCTCACCTTCAACAGGACGACCTAAGTGTGAATACACCATTACAGCAGCACCTTTTTCTACAGCTGCTTTAATTGTTGGCAACGCCGCACGTAAACGTGCATCGCTTGTAATCACGCCATTTTTAACTGGTACGTTAAGATCTTCACGGATCAGAACACGTTTACCCGCCAAATCTAGGTCAGTCATACGCTGAAAGTTCATGCATTACTCTCTTTTATTGATATCAAAACGCGACGATTTTAAATGATTATGCAGAAAAACGTTAGCTTCTTTTGCAGAAAAGCTATGTCGAGCCAAAGTTTTGTTATGATAGCGAAAAGCCTTATAAAGATTCAGCGCTTATGTCGATTCATCCAGACCCAAATATTAATCGTTTAAATGTTTTAGGCGAACCCTTGGCAAGCTGTTGTTTTGATCCGATTACCGGATATTTTAGAAATGGCTTTTGCCATACAGCAACAACAGACCTTGGTCAGCATACGATGTGTGCACAAATGACATCTGAATTTTTAAACTTTTCCCAAAAAGTTGGCAATGACCTAATCACACCTTTACCCGAAGTTGGTTTTCCAGGATTACAACCTGGTGACTTCTGGTGTATCTGTGTGACTCGCTGGGTGGAAGCGTATCAAGAAGGATTTGCCCCACCTATTAAAATACAAGCGTGTCACCAAGCGGCGCTGTCTTATGTACCGCTTGATGTACTTATGGAATATGCAGTGTAATGAGTACTCCCAAAATCATTTTGGCTTCTAGCAGCCAAACCCGTAAAGACCTAATGGACCGTTTACGGATTGATTACCACTCAATCGTACCAGATATAGACGAAACACCTCGTGGTGAGAACCACGCTGATGAGTTAGCAAAGCGACTGGCATTTGAAAAAGCTTCAGCGATTGCAAACCAGCACCCAGACGCGATTGTGATTGGTTCTGACCAAGTCGCATGGCGCGAAGGCGCACCAGATATTTTTATCGGTAAACCGCTTTGCGATGAAAAAGCCATTAAGCAGCTTCAAGCCAATTCTGACAAAATCGTTTATTTCAGTACGGCACTCAGTGTCCAACAAAAATCGATAGGTTTTGAACAAACCCTTGTCGAGCACTATAAAGTGAAATTTCGCAAACTAAGCTTGCCTGAAATTGAACGTTATGTTCAGGTTGAACAACCGTTACACTGCGCTGGCAGTTTTAAATGTGAAAGTTTAGGGATTAGCTTATTTGAAGAAATGATCGGGCAAGACCAAACTACACTCATGGGTATGCCGATGATTAAACTCTGCAATATTTTGCGTGAGCTTAAGATCTTAGTCCCATAATTTTAAAATCTTTATTTGTTACAGCATAATAAACACATCATTAGCTCTTTATGGGCTAATGATTAAAAAGTCACTTACTTATTTATTACAACCAAGAACTGAAAACATGAAAACGTTTAATTTAATTTCATCTAGCCTCATTAGCATTAGCCTTCTATTTTGTTCGACAAACGGTCATACCAATACAGTGAATCAAACTGTGACCAACTCTCAGCAATACAACAAAAACTTAGTCAATGAGTGGGTTCAATATAAATTCATCTATGCTGAATTAGAACAACAAGGCGCTGCGATGCAGGAGCAAATCATTCAACAACTAGGCACTAAAACCAAAACCGGTGGTAGTAACACGCCAGAACAACAAATCAATAAACTGGTTGCTCTAGGCAAACAAAAATTTGAAAGCATTCAACCACAAACAGTTGAAGTGAAAAAACTTCTAAAACTACAAACCGAAAATGTTGAAATGATGGCAAAAGTCATGCCGAATCATTTCAAATTAATGTCTGATAAAGAAAATACTAAAATTGACACCAATGCACATTTTGAGCAATTCATGAAATTTTCAGCGACCACGGCTGCTGCCAATAGCTATGATTTGGAAGTTGAAAAATTAGTCATGCAATATCTCAAAGACAATCCTTTAAAATAGTCTCAAGCTAATCGAAATAATTTAATGAAATAGAGCCTTGCTAAAAACTGGAATCTCAAGGGACAATATATCCATTGAAATTGTATGTATTTAGCTATGGCTCATTCTCTTGACATCCTCGGCGGCATCAGCGCTGAACAATTCCTTGCCGAATATTGGCAAAAAAAACCATTATTGGTTCGAAATGCACTCCCTGAAATTGCCCAAATACTTGAACCGAAAGACGTTCTAGAATTGGCTTTAGAAGATAACGTCACTGCACGTCTCATCAAACAAAAAGATCGTGATCCTAACCAATGGACAGTAAAATCTTCTCCACTACTTAAAGCCGATTTTCAAAAAATGCCGAAACTGTGGACTTTATTGGTTCAAGCTGTCGATCATTATTCTTTTGACCTAGCCGAGCTTTGGAAGCAGTTTTCATTTATTCCTCAATGGCGTCGTGATGACATCATGGTGTCGTATGCACAAAAAGGCGGCTCTGTCGGACAACATTTTGATTTTTACGATGTCTTCCTCGTACAAGGCTATGGTCATCGCCGTTGGCAATTGGGTCAGATGTGTGATGCAGATACTGCATTTGTAGAAGGTCAACCACTTCGCTTACTGCCAGAAATGGACGTACATTTTGATGAAGTGCTTGCTCCCGGCGACTTACTTTATGTGCCACCAGGCCTGTCACACTATGGCGTAGCTGAAGATGAATGTCTGACCTATTCATTTGGCTTCCGCATGCCAAATGTCACTGAAATGATGGATCGAGTGACAGACAAATTCACAGACAATCCTCTACTTAAAAATCCATTAACTGACATTTTACGTGACCAAATCAGTGCGATTGGCCAAGTGACTGAAAATGAACTTGAGTATTTAAAAGAAAAGTTATTTGAACAATTGCAAAATTCAACCGTACTTGAAGATGCAATCATGAGCTTAATGTCAGAACCTAAATATCCTGACAATATTCCTGAAGCCGAAGAAATCGGCACTGGTGATCTTGAAGAGGCCTTAGATCAAGGCTATCAACTCATGTTAGAACCGGCTTCACGCTTACTATATACAGAGCAAGACGGTGATATTTTGTTTTGGGCAAATGGCGAAGGAATCTGTATCTCAGACGAATTTGCAGTGCATTTAAAAACCATTGCCGATGGTCAAAGTCTAGCGCTAGACGAATCTTTATATGATGCTGATATCTTAGAAGATATTGCCATGCTGTTAAATGAATCTGTGCTCATGCTCGTCCCGACAGAAGCTGAATAAAATCAATAAAAAAGGGAGCGTCATGCTCCCTTTTTATACTGCTGAATAGCATTATTTTCGCTTTCTACGATTTAAAAAAACTTCGACTTGATCGGCTTTTTTCTCCACGATGACGCGATAAACCCATACTATCAACAACACAAATCCAATAAACCACAGATAGCGCATTACACCGTTGACTACCTTTGCCTTGCCAAATTTGTAATTCAATACTTTGAAACTCCACATTCCTCGACTCTAACAAACTCAGTTGACTGGTCATACTATTTGGATCAATGGCAGCATTGACTGAATAAGGCGCACCATCCATGACAAAGATAAAATCTTGTCATGCATCCAATGTTTCTAATCGTTCAACCCGATCAATACCTGCATCCATTTGCATGAGATTGCTTGAGGTTTGTTGAATAGCGGCATTGTAGTTATCAATTTGAAATTTAACGGATACCTCACCACTGGTCATTGCCCTACCTTTGACCAACAAGACTGCACGATATGGGTTTGGCTCGATGTCGCCGTGTAATCCACTGCAAAATTTTTAGTGTTTAATGCATTTGTATCGCTTTGACTTTCTGTGAGTAATTGCTGAATTTATTCGGAGCTTAACACTGCTTGTTGGAACAAAATTGCCCATACTCACCTGGTTTAGGCGCTTGATCCTGCGAATCACAAGCTGCGATAAAAGTGACACAGCAGAAGAATGCAATGCGCTTTAGATGACTTAATATCGAATTGATCATCATTTTTATTATTTCAACATATTATTTTATGCAGCTGATTTTAAATTAATTTCTGTTTGAATAATGGTACAGCCTTGCTGAGAATGAATTTTGAAATTTCCGCCTATACGCTCCACACGCATTTTCATACTTCGCATACCGATACTCATGCCATGATTTGAAACACTCTCAACATCAAAACCGACGCCATCATCTTCAATAGTTAATAACAATGCGCCATTTTCGAACTGTGACAGCGTGACATTGACATGATTTGCTTGGCTATGTTTCACAATATTGGTCAGGCTTTCTTCAATCACTCGTATTAAAGTCAGACACTGAATTGCCGTTGGTTTGATCGCCCACTGCGAAGGAATACACCATTTGGCATTCATTTCCATTTCATCCATCAACTGACTAAAGCGATGTCGAACAGGTGCGATCCAGAGCAAAGGTGAATCTGGCACTTTACTGTCTAAAGATGATCCACTATCAATAATTTGCCTTAAATCATCGCGCAATAATTTCAACATCGACAAGAACTGTCTGTTTGGAATATTACTTTCACACTGATCAACCAAGATCATCGAGCGCACAATGGATGCGCCCAGACCATCATGCAGATCATGCGATAATTTAATCCGTTCCTGCAGGCGTACATTACTCAGTTCAAGCTGATGTTTATCATTCAAGCTACTACATAGTTCATCACTGACTTTCTGAACTTCAAATGCCAGATCATCATTATATTTTTCAATTTTCTGTATATTTCGATTGAGTCTCGCCCCCAAGATCACCACTATAAATAAGGTTATAATCGGTGAAGTAAAGGGTGATAAAGGTGTAAAATTTTCTTTTGGAAAGAGTACCAAGACCGTGATGTCAGCTATGACTATCACAATTATCGCAGTCAAACAGATTGCTAATAAAATATAGTCCCTTCTTCGTTCTTTGAAACTAATTTTACACAGATAGAGGTAAGTGATAAAAAAGAATGTGCAATACAAAAAGAAAATAAGGCTCGAAATATCTGCATTTTGTTCGAATGGCCAAATACACACCACACCAATCAGTGCAGCAGTCAACATTGTAAATGACAGTTCTATTCGTGGAAACTTACGCCCAAGAAAGCGTAAGATATAAATGCTAAAGCACTGAAAGTACAGCATTACAAATATCAGATTAGCTTTGGCAGAAAAAACCGAATCTGGGTATGGAAAGGTTTCAGTAGTCAGAGCATTACTGAGAAATAAAATCCACAACACTGTTGAAAGCGCAAACCAGCCAAAACTGGTATCACGAGGACGCATCAACCAAATGATAAAGCAAATTAGACCCAAGACCCCAGAAAGAAAAATATTTAACTGTAATATGGTCCGACGTGTAAATGTTGTTTTTTCGGCTTTCTCTACCGTTGCCATTACATTGTTAAATACTACTGGGCCCAAGCCAGCATTTAAACTCGAGTAACCATACACATAGATCAAAGTTTCATTATGATCATGTTTGATTCCACTTATCGGTAAAATCCAATAGCGCGCAACATTCCAACTTTTAGAAATCGGTTCTTGAAGATTTTTATTGGTCCACAGCAAGTCGCCATTCAGAAAGACTGAACCCGTATTAATGATATAATCAATATATAGTACGATGGGTTCTGCCAAACGGGCATTATTTTTACAGTACCAAGACCAGTCTAGTTTATACCAAGCACCACCTTGATAACCTTCCCAGTCTTTATCTTCTTTCCAACGGTCAGGTAATTGCGTGGTTTTCCATCCCGTTCTGGGTAATTCTTGATTGGATGGTGTCTTCACCCGTGAAATGCTATTCACAGTTACATTACATTGATCATTTACAGGGAAAACTTGCTCTGCATGACTCAAGCTCCCCCATACTAAACAGAGGATAAATAATACAAAATATCCTCCTTTACGCATTATAGAATACCCATAGATCTTGCTGTACTCACGGCTTTGGTACGTTTCGTTACGGCTAATTTGCGATAAATATGTTTAATATGGCTTTCTACCGTATAGCGTGAAACAAAAAGCTGTTCAGCAATCTCACGGTTACTCAAACCTTGAGCAACCAAACATAAAATTTCTTTTTCACGACTGGTCAAGAGGTTCAAGTCTGCTTCATCGGCGACTGTTTGTTCTGGACTTGGCGCTTCGGCTTCGGATATTTGTTTAAGGATTTCTCGTGCAATAAATGGGTCAATCGGCGCCCCACCACGTAAAATACTCCGAATAGATAAAAGTACTTCAGCATCATCACGTTCTTTTAATACATAGCCCGTTGCACCTGCTTTAATTGCGGCAAATAAGCTTTCTTGTGTACTCCATGCAGAGACAACCAAGATCATGGTATTACTTTCGAGGGAACGTATTTTTTCAATAATTTCGATACCACTACCATCAGGCAAACCTAAGTCAACTAAGGCTAAGGATATCGGTTGGGTCTCTACGGCTTGAATAGATTCTTTAACATTTTTGGTGAAGATAAGCTCTTCACGCTTATAACCCAGCTCTGTCAAAATTTGACGTAAACGTAATTGAATAATTTCCTCATCTTCAACGACGAGCACCGGTACGGGTAGTATGACTTCTTGTGGTGACATGATTTACTTCCCCCGAAAAAATGAAATGTCTTTTACATTAATGAGTTTAATCCTTTTAGGATATCCCTATAATTAAGTAAATTTCTTATTTTTAATAATTTATTCTAATTCAATTGATGCAGCTATGATGCATTTTTCTTCTAATTTTAAATCCATTTAACATTACAATATGTGTATAGCCATCAGTCTGACTATACACTGCACTTAGCTTAAACTTGAGTGAGATTAGCTCAAATATTGCTTCTTCAGATATTTTACAATTTTTTCAGATTCAAAAAGTTCTACACCAGTATTAGGATCTTTCAAATATGGCACTTGAATATTGTTCCCCATGATTTTTAACACTTGTTCACGCTTACCACCTTTCAGGGGTACATATTTACCCGGTTTTAAGCGCATCACCGCTAATCCCTGATCTTGCCAACGCTCCTTAGCCACATTATGAAAGGTATATGCCAATTCCATTTCAGAAAATGCGCTACGTACAATGCGTGTATACGGACTCGCTTCAAAACCCCACAGTTCTAAGAGTTGAGTTGGAGCATCACGATGAATGACTTTACGCTGCACCCACACGCCTTGAGCCCCATTAATTAAGGTTCCAACATAGGCAACATACGGAATTTTAGGATAATTGGCATATTTTTTAGGCGTTTGGCCTGTTTTGCCATAATGTTTAAATAGATGATGAATAATTTGCTGAGATTCGTACAAACGATCCCCAGTATTGTCATCCACCAAGAAAGGAAATTGTTGTTTACCACCCAATTTCTGCACGTCTAAACGGTATTTTTTAGCCCCTTTGGGACATGGGTAGACCTCATAATCCAAATTGAGTGTGGTTAGTACTTCTCGTACACGACGACAATACGGAGAACCTTCAAATTCGTACAGTTTAAGAGCTTTTTCAGGTTGTTTCGGATAAGGCGTCCCATTTGTACCACGTCCGCCCTCTGCTACGCCTGAGAGCAACGCTTGCGCCACTTTTATTTGATGCAACAACATACTTTTCTTCCTTTCTTCTTTTATTTCGTATTTTTTATACAACAGCCGAGTGCCCTCAGCTGATGTTTGTATTTACTTTTTCACATTTATATCGTCGTGTATGAGCAAAAATCACGCTTTCATTTCACGACTAAAAAATTCAAACACACTTATAGAGCAACCAATTGCTCTTTTGAAACAACAATGCCGTTATTGTCAGCATAGATGAAATCACCGGACTGAATGTTTACACCACCAAAACTTAATGGAATATCTGTTTCACCCACGCCTTTGCGGTTACTTTTTTGTGGAATCGCAGCCAAAGCATGCACACCTAAATCAAGTTCTGCAATCGCATCAACATCACGCACGCAGCCGTAAATAATGACACCATTCCAATGATTGTTGACTGCAGATTCAGCAATCATATCGCCCATCAAGGCACAGCGCATCGAAGCGCCACCATCCACAACCAATACTTTACCCGTACCATCGGTTGCCAATAATTCTTTAACACGAGAGTTATCTTCAAAACATTTGACCGTCACCACCTGACCGCCAAAACTTTTTCGTGCACCATAACTTTGAAAGAATTTACCATCCATTGATGGGATCACCACTTGTAATTCTTTGTCTGGATGATCATCAAGTAAATCACAAGTGACGAATGGAACTGTAGACACGGTATTTCCCTCATTTAATTGTTAGTATGCGTAAATTATCATAAATCTCGAACTTTTCAGTCTGAGTTTGTGCCGCCTCGACCATAGTATGAGCCACTTGCTGTGCTGTCACTGGCTTAAATTTGAAACGATCAGGTACAAAATGCGAAAAGCGCATATAAAGTTTCTGTGTCGCATCTTCTAAACGTCGAGATTCATGACGCTCACCAAGTAACAGCGAAGGTTTTAAAATCGAAAGTTGATTTAACTTTAAGGTTTTTAAATAATATTCCAATTCACCTTTGACTCGATTATAAAAAAACGCGGAATTGGCTTTTGCGCCCATTGCACTGACAATGATCAGATGTGTGTCTGTATATTCTAATAATTCAGCAAAATGCGCATTGATGCTAAAATCAATTTGATAAAAATTATCTTTAGACCCTGCTTTTTTAATCGTCGAGCCCAAACAACTAAAGGCATGACTATAATCTCGCACATCTTCCTGAGTCAGGGAAAGAAAGTCGCTGATCACCAATTGTTGAACTTTTGCCAGTCCATTCAGTTCGTGGTTACGTTGACGTACCACAGCTGTAATATTCTTACATCCTGTATTTTGACTGAGCTGACGAACCAGCTCCCGCCCGACCAATCCTGTTGCCCCAATGACAATTGCATTCTCTATACTTTTAGTCATTTTTCATACAATCTCAATAACTTTAGACTAATCTAACGTTTTCTTTAAAATTTTTCTGCATCTAAAATGTTGTCAAAGCATGTCAAGACTTGACTTAAGCGCTTAGTTTAATCACAATATGGCACTTGTTTACGGGCTGGTGATAGTTCTTCTGATGTTGGTTTTCAGATGTAATTTCAGCCCGCCCAGACCAATCTATTTCAAGGAGTGCACGAGTGGCAAACTCTGCTCAAGCAAAAAAACGTGCTCGTCAAAACGTTAAAGCACGTCAACACAACGCAAGCTTACGTTCTATGGTTCGTACTTATCTTAAACGCACAGTAGCTGCTATTGCTGCTGGTGATTATGCTGTCGCTACAGAAGCTTACAAAAAAGCTGTTCCTGTAATCGACCGTATGGCTGATAAAGGCATCATCCATAAAAACAAAGCTGCTCGTCATAAGAGCCGTTTAAATGCACAAGTTAAAGCTTTAGCTAACTAATTTGTTGCGATAAAAAAAGCCCTTTTTAGGGCTTTTTTTGTGCCTAAAGATTTTTAAAAGCAAAAAAATAAGGTCCTTATTGGACCTTATTTTCTATCTACAGATTATTTATTAATCAGCTTCATATTCGTCGCTGATAAATATGTCCATAATAAGTTTTGGCTTGCTGTCAAATTTGTCCAACGTTGATTGCCACCATTGGTACAGCCATATCGAATTAAATCCGCACGGTTATTCTGCAAACGGCCCGTATTTAAATCCATACATTGACCACTTTGACGAATCGTTGTAGTCGCAGGGTCCATGGTCCAAATTTGGTTGGTTTGGTTTAACACGCAACGTTCTAGCGTCACTTTAGCTGAACCACCGTTGCCTGTTATGCATTGATCTGGATTTGACTTGCTGTGTATACGACCAATCGCATCATATACCCACTGTTCAGTATCATCCGCCGTACAACCGCTTGGGCCACTGATGTATAAATTTAATGTTCCATCAGTTAAGGTTTCAGATTTCAAACAGTTGTTACCATTTTTGATCAATGTCGCCTGCTCGAACAAACCTTCTTGAGTGACTGAAAGCTTTTTCATAAATGCTTCGAGCGCGCTTTGCGCCTCAGGCACTTGATTGGTTAGGTCTTGCGCATACACATTCATCCAACGATTTAATCGGTATGCGGTGTTTTGTTGCGATTCATAACGGGTTAATTGCTGACGCGCCACACTATTCATCAATGACTTGTCATTTTTATATGACTCATACAGCATTTTTTCGGTTGGATTAAGTGCAACAACAGCTTTTGCCGCTTGAGCTTCCAAAGCACTTTCTAATTGAGGAAGTTCAATAGCACGCAAAGCACTATAACCATGCTGACGTCCAATTTTGACGGCCGGCTTGATCGCTGTGCTGTAAACTGGAATATCAATATTTGCTAATAACTTGGCTTCTTCACCTGCTTTTTTACAATACAAATCAACTTTCTGTGGCTGATCTGCCAAAGCTAAATTGACATGCAGTTTATTGGCATTACTACCTAATCGTGCAGGTGCTAAAGCAATATTGTTGACTTTATTCGTGTATTGCACATTCAACCAACATGCCGCTTGGTCTAAGGCCGTATTGGCAGCTGTTAGATCATAAACATTACCCCAGTTTGAGCGTGCCGCAGGATATAACAAACCGACTTGATTGACAGGATCATAGCCACCTAAAATTGTAATGACAGGCTGCCCAAATACCCGAGGTCGTGGATAATTTTGATCTGCATTATACCAAACCGGAGCCGTAGAATTTGGCATCTTCGGTTGAGCGACTTCCATTTCACGAGTAGTTTTGTTCCACTTTTTGTAGCCGGTAGGCGAAGTTTCATCCCAGACATAACGGTCAAAGTGTGGTTGAATTTTCAGGAATGTGCTGTAACCCGTATAGTGTGTATAGCGTGATACATTACTATCAGGATACCCGCCGGACATGGCATCTTTTCCGTACGGAAACAAATTTTTAAAATTTGGGATACCATTCGCTCCATCCCACTTCCATGTCGCCGTCCATGATAGATTTCCGCGCATCATATTGCGATTGGCAATATAACCCCATCCACTGTCCGCATGATGTGCAGCCCAAAATAGATTGTCACCTACCTGACCAGGGTAATGTCCTAAACCATAGTGATGGCCAATTTCATGGCTAAATTCATTCCCTACAGAATCATAAAGCGTGAGCATGCCATTACCACCACTCAGTCCATGAGTATGCACACCATTGGCATAGTTCCCCTTCGTATGATGGACAACTACTGTTTGGGTTAATTGTGGCTGACTTTGGTTGGCCATAGATGCACTGGTAATACCCCAGTTAGCAAGGTTTATACCAACACTAAAGGTTGATTTACCGACATCCTCACGCATGTCTCCTGCATAAACACCACCATCTCCGGCACTTTTACTGTCATAAATAACACCTGAAGATACCATTGCACGTGTTAACTGAATATCATCATATTGTGCAACAGTCATTTCTGCTGCAGGAATGGTTTGGAAATAATCTGTGCCCGCTTTTTCAGGCTCTAGTAGCATATAGTGGCCGGTAGAATTTGGCTTATCTGCCAACATACCAACACGGATATTATTTAAAACCAATTCCCCTGGTGCAGCAAAATCGATTTTATCCTCAGCCAATTCACCGCTGACTTTATTTGCATCGATAAATTTTAATCTTAGACCGGGTTTAACTTCATCCCAATTGAGTTTCGTGGTCCACGCGCGTTTACTGTACCAAACATCTGGACGACCTCTTTGCCCACTCTGGTCTGAAACAGGCATTTGCGTCGGATCATCCAATGTCGCGGTACGAATTAAGCGGTTGTTTTGATAGATTTCTACTTTGAGTTGCTTGATGTTTTGCATATCAAGTGTTGGCGTCACGATAAGCAGCGCTTCTTTTTCACTGGTTAACCGTGGCATTTTCTTGGCTTCGTTCGCATTCGGATCGACGACATGACTTTGACCAAATTGAACTTGCGCTGAAAAGTTGCCGACTAAATCATTTCGTATTTCACGAACAGCATCATTTGCATCGTAGTCATAAAAGCCAATACTGGTATCATCGACTATGTCTTGAGTCGGTTCTGGATAATTTGCAGTTGATGCAGAACCACTTGAACTATCACCACCGCCTCCACCACCACAAGCAACTAACATTAATGACACAATACAAATTGATAATTTGTTATATGAAAAATCTATCACACTTTTCACTACTATTCCCCAATTAGCCACAAAAGAATCCAATAAAGAGACTTACATAAAATATATAAATCAACAATTTAGAACAAATTTAATGCTATTTTCTTTTTTTTAATCATTCAATTGCCGTGTTTTGTCACTTATTAACAATTCAAATAAAATCTAAATATTTTGTATTGGTAGAATCATTATTAATGTGACAGGTACTTCACTTTTCAACTAAAATTAAGATGTAGACCTGTTAATACAATCGTATATTCCCGACAGAAATTGTCAGGATATTTTTAGAAACTTTGTAAATAAAATTTTAAGAAATGGTTTAATCCCATATATTTTTTATGGTATTTTAATTTTCATCCTAGGCAGCCATTGCTGTACAAATGAAAAGAGGGATAATAATGTCGATTAACCAATTTTTGCCATCATTAGAAAAATTTGCAGAAGCAGAAAATCAATATATTGAATATTTTACATCGAAAGGTGAAAAAGACATTTTAGGTAAAGTCATTTCAAATATGAAATCGACCGCAGAGATTCAAGCCTCTCAAGGCGTAGACTCATGGTTAGCATATGGCGTGTACTTACCAGCTGTAGAACGTATTTTTGCACTGCATCAAGGGGAAACAGAAGCTGAATTTTTTGAACGCACACAATATCCCGTTGAACTCGTGCAAGCGTATAGCATTAAAGATCATGACATTGCGACATTGATTGCCGCTGACAAATACAGTCGAATCCACCAACAGCATCTCCCTGTCAATACTAGCCGCTGGCCTTATAGTGATGACGGTTCAACTATTGATTTAAATCAATACCCTGCGCGAATTAAAGCCAATATTTAATCTTTTATTTAGTGAAATATTGAAGCAGCTAAAAAAGGCATCCATTTATAGGATGCCTTTTTTAAATTTTTTTATTATTAGCAAAATTTCTTAAAGTTGCTGTTCAGCTTGCTGAAATTCACGAATATTTAATTCATTTAGTTCACCACGCCAAATCCATTTCAGTTTAGATTCAAGGAATACATCTCCTTCAAACCAAACAAATAAACCTTCCATCATTTTCGGCCAGTCTTCGCGTGTCACGATATTTTTACCTGAAATAATGGCAAGAATTGCAGCCAAAATCGTGTCATGACTCACCGCTAGACTCAGCCCATAATCATTGGTTGGATGAGTGTTGTAAATCAACTCCAATACATCTACCACCCCATGAATGGGCTGTTTCATACCCGGCAAAGCATTATTCACAAAACTATTGATAAAGCCCAAAGCGCCTTGCTTTTGAAAATATGGTCCTGCTTTTTTAATATCGAGCACAAAACTCCCCGGCTCGACCAATAATCCTTGTTCAATGATCTCGATATGGTGGGTATTCGGTTCAATCGTGACGTTATCCGCACCTTGAATCATCAATGCCGCCGTATCCACACAGCGTTGAATTGGACTCGAAATACAGTGCTGAATGACACGATCGGTATTTTCAACCAAATAGCTGCCCCACGCTTCGGCTAAATCACGTCCTTGATGGGTCAGTTGCAAGTCATAACCGGCCAAGCCTTGTCCTTGTACAACTTCACGAATGGAATGACGTGTAAACAATGTTACAGGCGTCTTTTCATCCGGCAATAAGTCTATTGCTTTCAACATACTAGGAGGGAGCAAATCTAGGGCCATAATTGACAGTTCTTAAATGCAGGAGATTTAACGGAGTGTGCTGACACTATAGCATGAACCCGATTTAGCTCAAGTTTTGTCAGGCATGTTTGCCAAAGCATTTAAGGCCAATTCTTTCATTTCGGCATTTTTAAATGCAATAAATCCACCATTTAATAAAGTCTTGCGCTGGTTATATAAAAATGCGCGACCTTTAAAATCAACCAATCCACCACCAATACGCTCGATTAAACATTGTCCAGCACTGGTATCCCATTCACAGGTAGGATGAAAACGCGGGTAAATATCCACTCGATCTTCTAACATCATACAAAACTTATATGCACTACCAGCATGGTAGGCCTGATAAGGAGTGAGTTTTTCTAAAGCGTCTAGATAGTCCGTATAAATCGGTTTATTTTTAGCACTCTGACTCAAGCCAACATGTACGACATTCTCTTCAGAGGTTTCAACATATTCATACCATGCAGTTGACTGGCTATCATATTTCAACGGCAGTCCCGCAAAGGGGCAAATATATACGCTATATTCCCCCGGGATCGCCAATATGGCAAAGGTGGTATTGGCGCCATCAACCAAACTCAAATTAATGGTAAATTCAGGTCTTTTATGTAAAAACTCTTTGGTACCATCCAAAGGATCAAGCAGCCAAAATCTTTGCCATTGCATACGCTCTGACTTATCACCTTCTTCTGACAATACAGGCAAGTTAGAAACTACGGATAAAGCTTGGGTAATATAGCTATTTGCACGATAGTCAGCTTGCGTTACAGGTGAATCATCACTTTTACGTTCCACATCAAAATCTGCACCTGAGCAATAACGCTGATATTCTTCTCGCAAAATTTCGCAAGCTTGTGTCACAATGGGAACCAACTGCAAAATCAGTGGGTCTTGCGGTGCTGTTGTTGTTTTAAACATAGAATACCTTTATATGCCAAATTACTCAGAAAAGCCGACGATCATCTTTGATATGGACGGTACTTTACTCGATCTTGCTTATGATGATTTTATCTGGAATGAGCTGCTGCCAATTCGCTATGCTGAACAGCATCAGTGCTCACTCGAACAAAGCAAGCAAACGCTATTTAGTTTTTATCAACAACATAATCATACCCTAAAATGGTACTCCTCTCGCTTTTGGACATCACAAGTTGGTGTTGATGTTTTGGCAATGCAAATAGAACAAAAAGCCAAAGTGGCTAAACGCGAAGGCTGCATTGAGCTACTCACCTATCTGAAAGAAAATGGCTATCCTATTTGGCTTGCGACCAATGCCGACTATGCAGGCTTACAATTCAAACTTGAAGAAACCGGTCTTCGTGATTTTTTCGATGTTATCGTCAGTTCAGAGACTCTCGGTCATGCCAAAGAGTTTATTGAGTTTTGGCAAATATTAGCAAGCAAACATCTCTTCGATGCAAAAAACTGTTATTTCATTGATGACACAGAAAAAGTACTTAATGGTGCAAAACTTTTTGGGATTGAACAGCTCTATTCGATTCAGCAGCCTTCATCTGCCAAAGCGCCTCGTGAGACTTGCAATTACCCAATGCTGTCCGCATTAACAGATTTAATCCCTATTTTAGAAGCTCAAACGACTGAGCAAGTCGAGGAACAGAAAAAATATGCGTAAATCTAATCTAGCCGAAGATGCGGTTGGTATGCGTATAGACAAATGGTTGTGGGCTGCACGTTTTTTTAAAACACGCTCTATTGCCAAAAATGCGATTGAAGGCGGTAAAGTTCATCATAATGGCGAACGCGTTAAAGTTTCTCGTGAAGTTCGTGTAGGCATGGAATTAACCATTGCCCAAGGCCTTGAGAAAAAAACCGTGGTGGTGAAAGCACTGTCGGATGTTCGTGGGCCTGCCCCCACCGCTCAGCTGCTTTATGATGAAACTGAGGTCAGTATTGCAAAACGGGAATTGCTCGCATCCCAAAGAAAGTTGCATAATCTAGCTCGGCCAGATCATCGACCAAGTAAAAAAGATCGTCGAGATATTGGTAAATTTAAAAGAGAAAATGATCAACAGTTTGACCAGCAATGGTCTTATAATGATGATTAAGTTAAAGCGTCACAACATGTCGCACCTGTTGTGATTTTCATAGAACAAAAGGATGATTTCTGTCACTATACCCTCGTGGAACAGATTTAAACTGAATACATCCACTTGAGTATATTGTTTCGTGACATCGTATTGAGGTTGTAAGATGGATGATAATAAAAGCAAGGCGTTAAATGCGGCCTTAAGCCAAATTGAAAAGCAGTTTGGTAAAAACACCGTTATGCGTCTTGGTGATAATACCGTGCAGGCAGTTGAAGCTGTCTCTACAGGTTCTTTAACATTAGATATCGCACTAGGTATTGGTGGTTTGCCTAAAGGTCGTATCGTAGAAATCTACGGTCCTGAATCTTCTGGTAAAACGACTATGACATTACAAGCTATTGCACAATGTCAGAAAGCTGGCGGTACTTGTGCATTCATCGATGCTGAACATGCATTAGACCCTCAATACGCACGTAAACTTGGCGTAGATATTGATAACTTACTTGTTTCACAGCCAGACAATGGTGAACAAGCACTTGAAATTGCAGACATGCTGGTACGTTCAGGTGCCATTGACCTGATCGTTGTCGACTCTGTAGCTGCACTGACCCCTCGCGCCGAAATTGAAGGCGAAATGGGTGACTCACACATGGGCTTACAAGCTCGCCTGATGAGCCAAGCACTGCGTAAAATTACCGGTAATGCGAAACGTTCGAACTGTATGGTGATCTTCATTAACCAAATCCGTATGAAGATTGGTGTAATGTTTGGTAGCCCAGAAACCACAACTGGTGGTAATGCACTTAAATTCTATGCATCTGTACGTTTAGATATCCGCCGTATTGGTCAAGTGAAAGAAGGCGACGAAATCATTGGTTCAGAAACCAAAGTGAAAGTTGTGAAAAACAAAATGGCTCCTCCATTCCGTGAAGCGATTTTCCAAATTCTTTATGGTAAAGGTGTGAACCATTTAGGTGAGCTTGTTGACCTCGCAGTACAACAAGAAATTGTTCAAAAAGCAGGTGCTTGGTATTCATACCAAGGTGACAAGATTGGGCAAGGTAAAAACAATACCATTCGCCACTTAGAAGAACACCCTGAACTTGTGCAAACTATCGAAAAACTGATTCGTGAACAACTTCTGACTACGGGTACAGCACCTGTAGAAGACAAAGACGAAGAAGAACCAGACTTTTTAGATGCTTAATTACAGCATACTTTAATAGCAGACGAAACGCCCTACGGGGCGTTTTGTTTTGCACTCAAAATTTGTATTAAAATGACCCCATGACTAAAGACCATTTTCCACTCTTGCTTGATTATGAAGCACTGAAACAACAGTTTGCAGAAGCTGAAGAAACTACCTGCGTAAATCATGCTGTACAAACTGACATTTCACATGACAATACTTCGGTGATCGATCACACTGCGTTGCATTTTGACACCAATGGTAAAGATATTCATGCTGAAAAAAAATCGGGACTGCGCGGCTCTCGTCTACGCTCGTACGCTTTTGCAGTACTCACACGTAAAGAATACTCAAAAGCGGATTTAATCGAAAAATTAGCACTGTATGCGGATAGTCGTGAAGAAGTCATACACTTGGTGGAAGAACTCGCACGTGAGAACTATCAAAGCGATCAGCGTGTAGCAGAGATGGTGCTATCGAGTCAAAAACGTAAAGGTAAAGGCCCTAATCGTATAAAGCTCGCGTTAAAAAATAAAAAAGTAGACAGTGAATTAATTCAGGATGAATTAAAAGAAACAGATTGGGTCACTGAAGCCTACCAGCTCAAGATAAAAAAATTTGGCAAAGCTGTTGAACGTGATCCAAAACAAAAAGCCAAACAAATACGTTTTTTGCAATATCGAGGCTTTGATCTCGATACGATTTTTAAAGTGATTGCACGTAAAGAATTTGATGACGAATAAAAAAAATATAGATCTAAATGAAGAATTAATAAAACTAAAATAAAGAATAATATAGGATTGAAAAAATGAGAGGACGTTTAATTTATTATTATTGAAACTGGTGGCAACCCTACCAGCAAGACTTCGGCACATCATATTTCTACTACCGTTGCTACCTTCCGGTCCTGGCGGGGTTTGTAGAGTACAATTGCGAAGTAACCGGCAGGGCTACCATTGCAAGAACAGAGTATAGAGATTTTTAATAAACATGCAAGCCTAAAACCAAGAATTCCTGAGTAGAAAACACTGTTTGATTATTTATAAATCAATATGATGGTCGATGATGTAGAAAACGTGAAACTTCATCACTATATTTTTACTTTAATACACAACAAGATTGTAAAAGCTTATTGCAATTCAGATCTTTGGCGTTTTTAATGTGGTTATCGTTTTATCTAAAGCTGTCTGTAATAAAACTATTCTATACGGACATGCTTGTAACTACATGGAATTTTTATGATGTTTAAACAGCATGTATTGTGTGCCCTTACATTGACTTGCTCAGGTGCATTATTTGCAAATATTCCAATTGAATCTCGTGGTTTGAGTGGCGCTAATAATGGTACTGTGTATACAGCAAATAATACGGCCATTCAAACAGGTGCTGGCTCTACCTCTATTCCAACCAATTTGAATTGGCAGCTTATGCAGAAGAACCAACAGCTTGAAAATGAATTGCGTAGCTTACGCGGTAAAATGGAAGAGCAAGACAATATTATCGAACAATTAAAAAGTGAACTTACAAACCGCTATGCAGATTTAGATCAACGTTTAGAACTACTCCAACAAAAAGTAGATCCAAGTGGAGACACAGAGGCCGCGGAGGATAACCAACAAGGTACTGCACCCAGTAACAGCTAATACAGCGCCTACACCTATTAAACAACCTACGACCCAAGCAACATTAAGCTCATCTGCAAACCAACCTGTAAATGCAGGTGGTGACTCACTTGAGCTCGAGAAAGCGGCATATACCGTTGCTTTAGATGCATACAAACAAGGTGGTGCGAAAAAAGCCATTGCACCGATGAAAAACTTTATTAAGAATAATCCTAACAGTGTCTATATTAGCAATGCATATTTTTGGCTAGCTGAGTTCAACCTTGCTGTTGAACCGACCAACTACGCGGAAGCGAAAAAGAACTATAGTATCGTGGTAGATCAATACCCTGAATCGACCCGCGCGCCTAGAGCGTTATATCAACTGTATAGCATTGCAAAAGATGTCGATCGAAATAGCAATTTAGCAACGCAGCTCAAAACCAAGCTCACCCAAAAGTATCCAAAATCTGAAGAAGCAGGCTTTGTTAAAAAATAGAACTGAGCCTGTAAATAATTTTGTGTAATTGCTTTTCATAAATTTAAAGGTGATTGCTTAAGCGGTCACCGAATTCAATAATAAAGCGGCTCATGGCTAAACGCCAGTCGCGAATAGGCATATTCCACTTT
>NZ_VOZB01000030.1:0-2167 GCF_013420005.1 Acinetobacter sp. YH12040 | reverse complement strand
TGAAATGGCAAGTATCAGAAATACCTGCCTTGGCAGAATTACTCAAGGTGCTGGCAACATGATCCGTATCGATGAAATCTGGCTTTCTACCCAACCTCTGGATATGCGAGCAGGGATGGATACTGTCATGGCTCAGGTGGTGAGAGCCTTTGGCTACATTAAACCGCATTGTGCTTACCTGTTCTGTAATAAACGTGGCCATCGCATGAAAGTGCTGGTACATGATGGACTGGGCATCTGGCTGTGTGCCCGGCGTTTGGAACAGGGAAAATTCCACTGGGCTAAAGTTCACCAGGGTGAAAGCGTAGCTCTCAACCCGGAACAGTTACAGGCATTAATCCAGGGTTTGCCTTGGCAGCGCATTGGACGACAGCAGGTGGTCACGATGCTCTAAACCAAGCTCGGCTATTCTGCCATCCTCCAAACGTTCTATTTCATTCTTCTCATGACCTCAGGCATACTGCGGTCATGAATACGCTGCCAGATTTAAGCCAACTGACCCATGAACAACTGCTGGAATTCACCCGGCAGTTGGCGATGCAGCATCAACAACTCGCAGAAGATAAACAACAATTAGATGCTCAAGTTCAACATCTGGAAGTATCAAATCAACAATTAGATGCCAAAGTTCAACATCTTGAAGTCACCAATCAGCAATTAGATTCTAAAGTTCAGCATCTTTCTATTCTCAATCAAAAATACGAGCATGAACTGGCGCTGTTTAAACAGCATAAATTCGGCAGTAAAAACGAACATCTCACCGCAAAACAAATCCATCTGTGGGATGAGGCGGTCGAAGAAGATATCGCAGCCGTTGATCTGGAATTAGAACGATTAAATGCAGATAAAACCCATGCAGCGACACAGAAAGCCACAGTCAACAAACCTAAACGTCGACTGCTGCCAGATCATCTACACACCATCCGTATTGAGCATGAACCTGCATCAACCCAATGCAGTTGTGGCTGCCAGTTACGTCGTATCGGCGAAGATATCAGTGAAAAACTGCATTTCAGACCGGCACAGTTCTATAAGGAACAGCATGTGCGTGGTAAATGGGTCTGTGATCAGTGTGACACTCTGACTCAGCAAGCGATGCCCGCCTATGTGATTGATAAAGGCATTGCTTCACCTGAATTGCTCAGCCATGTGCTGGTATCGAAGTATGCCGATCATTTGCCGCTGTACCGTCAACGTCTGATCTATCAGCGGGCGGGAATCGAACTTTCTAGATCAACTTTATCTGACTGGATAGGTCGCTGCGGTGTGGAACTGGAACCTCTGGCCAATGCCTTAAAAGAGGTGGTACTACAACAGCAGGTGCTGCATGCAGATGAAACACCAGTCACCATCATGCGGATGGGTGAGAATGATAAAAAACCGAAGAAAGGTTATGTCTGGGCCTATGCCACCACACAGTACAATCCAGTTCAGGCGGTGATCTATGACTTTCAGGATAGTCGTTCAGGCCAGCATGCTGCAGAGTTCTTGAAAGGCTGGCAGGGCTATCTAGTCTGTGATGATTACAGTGGTTATAAAGCACGCTTTAAATCAGGCCAGGTCATAGAGGTGGGCTGCATGGCCCATGCACGTCGTAAATTCCATGAACTGCATGTAACTGGGAAAAGTCAGGTCGCTGAACAGGCCTTAGTGCTGATTCAGAAACTGTATGCGATAGAAGCAGAACTCAGGAAAAAGACCGATGGTACAGCGGAAGACCGCCGCGAATACCGACAACAGCATAGTCAACCAGTGATGCAACAACTATATGAATGGCTCAACCAACATCATCTGACAGTGCCATCGAGTTCTCCTACCGCCAAGGCCATCAATTACACTCTGAAGCGTTGGCCAGCCTTAAGCCGCTATCTGGATGATGGCAATCTACCGATTTGCAATAACTGGGTGGAAAACCAGATGCGCCCCTGGGCGTTGGGACGTAAGAACTGGTTATTTGCAGGTTCGCTGCGCAGCGGTCAGCGAGCAGCCAATATTATGACATTAATCCAGTCAGCAAAGCTGAATGGGCTGGATCCCTATGCCTATTTAAGTGATGTGCTGAAAAGGTTGCCGACACATAAAGTGACTCAGATTGAAGAATTACTGCCACATCGCTGGAAATCCAACTCAAATTAAAAAATAGGCATGGGGTTCAGCGGACGCTTAC
>NZ_VOZB01000029.1:0-2180 GCF_013420005.1 Acinetobacter sp. YH12040 | reverse complement strand
GTAAATTTTCAGCGTTGCTGGCTCCCCGTCAGCCGGATTGGGTTGCATCGCAGGGGTGTCGAAAGAGTCAACTGCGGTCCAAAGCTGTTGGACTTGGGTGAAAAGGGCGTTTATTCTTCCTATACGTGAACCGCATCCTACGGAATGAGTAACCCTTGCCCTATTGTGAGTAGAACGTCGTATAATTCAAACGAAAGCAGTTAATAGGTATGAAATATCACAGCACAAAAGAGCGACAGGACATGTTTAGATGATGTTATTATAAAATAATAACATCATGGATGAATAAAAAATAATTTTCTATCTTTACAACTATGTTATACTTCTATGATAAGGCTATGATGGCAAAGCCTTGGTTTTCCTAATCAAATAGTCGCCGAGATGGCTTCAATGCGACAGTAGGTCTACTGTCTCACAATTAATTCATGTATCAGATTTTTGTTCCCTGATGGGAAGTGTTATCCATACGAAAAGAATATGGGTAAAGTGTTACACCTGTATATGACATTCAGAATGTCCTGTCGGGGGAACTGGTACCAATTTAATAAAAGAAAACAGTATAGAAATGACAATCGAAGATATGCAAACATTAGCCCTAGAGCATGGGCTGAGAATTTCGGAAGAGATGAGCGTCAATGAGATGGGCATCGACTTTAGAGTTGCCTTTGTAAAGGAAGTAAACGGTGAGAACTGGGTACTCCGTATACCTCGAAGAAGCGATATGCTTGAACAAATCGAAAATGAAAGTAGAATATTGGATTTAGCCAAAAGAAACCTGTCGATCAATGTCCCTGATTGGAAAATTGTATCGGAGCGCCTAATAGCCTACCCTTTACTGGAGGATGCGCCTGCTCTGACATTCGATGCGATAACACATGAGGTTTCTTGGAACATAGATCGCGATAGCATAGCTTATGTGGAGTCTCTGGCAAAATCATTGGCCGAATTACATCGTATTACAGCTGACGATGTGAGAAAGAGCAACTTGAAAATAATGACTCCAAGTGAATTGAGGACCGAAATAGCTGACCGTATCCACTTGGTGAAATCTGAGATAGGTATCAGCGAGCCGTTGGAAAACAGATACCGTAGATGGTTGGACAATGACCCTTTGTGGCCTGAATTCACTTGTTTCATCCATGGCGATCTCTATGCAGGGCATGTCTTAACCTCGAAGGAAGGTAAGACCTCTGGTATCATAGATTGGTCTACTGCGCATATGGGTGATCCTGCACTGGACTTTTCTGGTCACGTATCGGTTTTTGGAGAGGATAGCCTGAAGAGTTTGATAACGGAGTATGCTAAACAAGGCGGAACGATATGGGATAGGCTCTACGAACAATCTATAGAGAGGGCTGCTGCAGCTCCATTAGCATATGGCGCTTTTGCGGTAGAGTGCAACGACGATAATCATATCAATGCCGCCAGAGCAGCCTTAGGTATTGTTCAATAAAATGATGTGAGGATACTTTTTTAAATGCTAAAATAGGAGTTCGATTGGTGCCACTTAAGAGTATCATTGATTTCTATTTTAGCCAGTATCCTCCACTTTTAGGAGCTCCTCGAAACTCGATTTTATGATCATCTCTTAAGATTTTGAGCCACCGCTCTACTATCTTGACAGGAACTAATAGCTCGTTTACTAAAAATGGTGCACGCTTTCCTGGATTAGTTCTTATCTGATTAAATAGTAGATTTACTCCCTCACTTACTCCCTCATTAGATTCGAAAAGTAGCTTTGATGAGACAATAACTCGAAAACCGTGCTGGAAATTTTCAAAGACAGGGGGACGCAGACCATAGGATGCGAAGCCTTCTTGGATTCGTTTGATGCCTGACCCATATTTTTCAATAAAATGCGCTTCTTTGAACGTGGCAGATATCCTTTTATTGCGCGCCCATGGCGAGTAATCTTCACGAAGAAGCTGATCAATCGTTAAGTTATCAGCTAAACCACCTGGATTGAAAAACTCTATGGAATTGTAATACACCCTGATTATGGAATCGGCAAATTAATTTGGACTTGGGTGAAAAGGGCGTTTATTCTTCCTATTACGTTGTCGGCAGCGGGCCAAAAAGGAATACGTCCATGCCCATCGAGGTGAAACCGGCTGTGAGCGCGGGTTCAAGCATATAGCCCGACAGGCGCGTATCCTTGCCGATCACGACACGATGGCGGT
>NZ_VOZB01000028.1:0-2581 GCF_013420005.1 Acinetobacter sp. YH12040 | reverse complement strand
GAATAACAGAAAAAACCTAGGCACTGGCCTAGGTGTTAAATTAAAAAAATACATAAAAATTAAGGCTATAGTCTCAATTTTTCAACTTCGTATAACGTGTATTATGTTAATTTTAGAAGATCTATACAATTCTGTACTTTTTCACAATCATAGAAAAAGCAAATAAAATACTTATCCAAAATAAATAATCAATAAAAAAATTGAGAAAAACAAATTGATCCATGCCGATGAAAATAAATAAAGGATTGATACTTATACTTCCGACTGGAGAGGTTTCACCATCTATAAGGAACTGGAGAGGAAATCCCCCAGCTATGACTTTAACTTTTTCAAGCTTATCTACAACTATGCGAGCAACTAATATATTTTTTTGATAAAGCAAAGATACGTAAGTCAAAATAATCGCTAAAAAATTAAAATATAATATTTTTTTCATAACTATTCTTTATCTTTTAAGTTAATTAAAAACAGCCAATAACATAAGCCAGGAAATAGAGCCAGAAAGCTAGCCCATGTATTGGTATACATCTTCCACCAATCTTCAGCAATCTTTCCAGTATGCCCCCATCCTAAAAGAATAAAAAATGGAGTAGCAATAATTAGAGAGGTAATACAGATGGTTAATAAATTAAGTCTGTTATAACGATTTAAAAGAATTGAGAATATGTAGCTAAAAGGCACAGTCAAAATACAATAAGCCAAGTAAATAAGACCGTGTCCTACAAGAACTACGAAAATCGAGTATAGGCTGTATTCGTGATTCACTGCGATAAACAGGACTGTTGTTAAAAAAAGTAAAGGTAAAGGAGCAAGTAAGAGTGCTTTTACTATTTGTTCATTTGAGTATTTCACTAATTTAATTCTCTTATCTACTCAATAAATAATAATACTATAACGATTTTATTGGAGGTTTTTTGATTCTATTTAACATAATGGTGGTTATACGAATTGAACGTAAGCGTCCGCTGAACCCCATGCCTATTTTTTAATTCGGTTCAGGTTTCCAGCGGTGTGGTAGCAATTCTTCAATCTGAGTCACTTTATGTGTCGGCAACCTTTTCAGCACATCACTTAAATAGGCATTTAATCCTGAGAACTAAGAATTATCATTTAAAAATACCACAAAGTAGTATAAAATAAACTACTACAAGGTAGTATGAATGCAATCAATGTATACAATATGTGAGACTCCATTATTTACTAAATACTGTCTTGTTTATTGGACTCAGGAAGAATATGAGGAATTCAAAACATTCTTAGCATTAAATCCTGAAGCAGGAGATGTAGAGCCTAATGCAGGTGGTATTCGTAAGATTAGATGGACTAGCGGTGGTAGAGGTAAAAGTGGTGGTGTCAGAGTCATCTACTTTAATCGTTTAGCAAATGGAGAGATTTGGTTATTAACCTTGTACAGTAAAAAGCAAACTGTACAGCTTAGTAAGAAGACTCTTCAAGCATTAGTGGAGAAACTAAATGACTCGTTTAATGACTGAAAAAGAACTTGAGGCTTTTGAAGCAACTAGGGATATTGAAGCTGAAATATTACAAGGCATCGACGATATGCTTACTAGTAATGCAGCGAAAAGAACCGTAATCACTGAGACAGATGTAGCGTTAGCTCGTAGAAAGGCTCAACTAACACAAGATCAGTTTGCTAAGATTCTTGGCGTATCAAGACGTACTCTTGAATCATGGGAACAAGGTGCGAGAAGACCATCAGGAGCAGCAACATCCCTTATTCGATTATTTATTGTTGATCCAAAATTTGTAAAAGAGAGTCTGGCTTAATTTAGACAGCTCTCTACTATATTTATTTAAGGTTTTTTATGAAGCACTTAGGATTTGTGGGAAAAAGTACTGAATATTTAGGGTATACCCATATTGAAATTATCAATAGCTCATTACGCTTATCTTTCAATATTCCATCAACAAAAGATCTAGAAGAAACCTTTAAAAAGATAGTCGAAAATAACTATGATTTACTCATGGAAACATCAGCAGAAATCGAGTTCGAATTAGAAAGTGAAACGCTAGCAAAGATAGAAACCATCATAAAAGAAAAAGGGATTGAACTTGATGAGTTTGTTCAAAATGCGCTGATTAAACTTATCAACCAAAATGAATTGGCTAAGACTGATTAGACCTTAAATGCAGACAATAAAAAACCCCAGCATCCTGCCGGGGTTTCTCATATTGGGTTGCTAGGTATGACTCCTGTCTTACCTCACGCTCCTGGTGCGATCTTTCTTATTCTTGTTGTTTGGAACTTCCTGTTCCTGATGAGTTCATCATAGGAAAATTCCACTGTTCCTGGTAGCCGCAAAGAGCCGAGATTGTTGTGCGCCAGGGCGTACAAAATAGCCTAAATTTTATCCACAGCCATTGGGGATAGTTTCGGATCCTGAAAGCCGATGAAATGGGCACTGATTGCCAAATTGATCGTTTTTTAATCAAATTTACTGGCAAAATATTACAGATCTGCTTAAAAACTCACCAACTTATTACAAAAGCCGATTTTTTGCTTTTTCTTAGTCATGGCTAAATTTTCAAGTGATTGATATTTATATTAATATACAAGTGT
>NZ_VOZB01000027.1:0-3091 GCF_013420005.1 Acinetobacter sp. YH12040 | reverse complement strand
AAGGCAAAATCAAAAGGCAAAATCAAAAGCTATGGCACTCGCTTCGCTCGTGTCGTTTCAAGAGCAAAGGCAAAATCAAAAGCATTGATAATGCATTCGCTATGCTCATGCTTTTTTAAGAGCAAAAGCATCAATACTTCGCTCGTAGACACTCGCTAAATGCTCTCATTTGCGTTCTAAGAGCATTTTTTATTTCAATTATACTTTTATGCAGAAAAGACCAAGTAGGGCTAAAAACCCCGTTTTTTTTCGTTCTAGAGCATTTTAAAATGGTGGTGGTGAATCGTAATCATTGCCAGATCGTTTTTCTTGATCATTTTTTTGTGTCGGTTGTACTTTTTGTTCTGGTTCTTGATGGAACTCATTTTTACTGTATCTCTTGTAATTTGGATTCAAAATAAGATTTTCTTGCAATGATTTAATTTGAATTTGTCTATAAAATTCAACAGGATAATCTTGTTCAAGACACTCAAGTTGATATTCATAATTCTTGATTTGTTCTTTATTGAAACCAGCAAATGTATTGTTCCATTCCATTTGAAATATTCTTTCTTCTTTTTTTAGTTTTAGTGATAGTTCTTCATTTTCTTTTTCAACTTGCAATTGCTTCCTTTTTTCTAGCACTTGTTCTTTAGCTGCTCGCAAAGTTTTATCAAAATATTCTTTCCATGTTTGGTCCAGGCCGTCCAGTGCGTCCAGATAGGGTTTTACATGTTCTTGTAAATCTGAAAGTGCTTTACGAGCCTCTGAGGCTGTTTTAAGTGCATTTTGTGCATCTTTTTTTGCTGATCTAGTTTGATTTGCTAATAAATTTAATTCTTTTAATTTTGGTTCGATTTGTTCAATCACAGATTCAATAATTCTTTCAGCATATTGTGTTTTACTCTCAAACATTCCATTGGGTTCAGGTGCTTGAAGTACAATATTGGGTTCAGGTTCATAGTTGTTTACATCGTTGTAGTACTCACGAATAGACGTATGTTTTGCCTTACTTCCCTCAATTCCTCGTTCAAGCCCTAAATCCTTTACCTGAACTGCAAAATCAGTCTGCATCTGTGAAAGTGTATGTCGAGATCCACCGATATATTTTTTAGCATTCAATCGCCCCGTTTTTTCGTCCACTGGAACAACGTAGGCGACAAGGTGAGGGGTTGTTTCATCACGGTGAATGGTAGTGCTGACGACATTATTTTTACCGTATTTATTTTCGAGCCATTTTTTCGACTGCTCAAAAAATGCGGTTTCTTTTTCAGTTCCCCAGCCATCCCACTCCGGACTCGCTGTAATTAAATGCTCAATACACAAAACTGCATCTTTACGTCTTTTTTCGGGGATTCGGTCCCGGATCGCTGACATGCATTTTTCGTTCGTATCTAAGTCATGCTCATTCAAATGTGTACGAGCATCATCAGCATTTAACGTTTCTCGATTGCGATAATTATGCGAAAGACTGCCTCCAACATCGGCAAATGATTTGAGTTTCTGAATACGCAAAATAGCAAATGACATGGGCGAAATCCGACACCGCAAAAAACACACGATAGCAGAGCTTTTTGAGCTTTGCGATAGCGAAGTGGACTCACTCCACTTTCAAAACGCCTTTGGGCTTTTGAAAGTTCATGAGCAAGGGGAATCCTCCCCTGGACCCCTGACAACTTTTCAAGTTGTATAAAGCGCTTTCTTTATTCGCCGGATTCTATTTTCTAATCCGATGATGCTTTTCTGCAGACGATCGCTATATGCTTTTTTTTGAAGATCAGAAAATTCTTTTAGTTCATTTTCGAGCTGAGAGATTTTGTCTTGTAGCAAAATCTCTTTCTCAAATTTTGTTATCTCTTTTTCAATCATTCTTTGAATCCGGCTTTTTCTAAAATTGGATAAAGCTCTCTGAATTTTTCAGGTTGTAAAAGCATGTCGGCGATGCGAATAGCAAATTGTTGGTAGCTTTCTGTACCTTGTGAGTATTTCCCCATTTCGGGCATTTCAGACATTTTATTAGCAAATAAATGGCGTTGTGAGTCAGTCATCTTGATAAAGAAATCGGGTGTATTAGGATCTCGTTTAGATTCGATTTTCTTTGCTTGTTGCTTCTGCTTAAATTTGAATGAAAAGCCTGAAATAGCTCGACCTTTTTTATGTTGTTCATAGGTCACAGTGATATCGGTATGTTCATTGATCTGCTTGATAGACGGTTCTAAGACACGCCTTTTAAACAGCTCCATACGTTGATATTCATTATCCTCAACACCAACTCTATTTCTGAATTCTGATAGTTCAATTTGTGGAGTTTTACCCACTTCACGCCATGCAATTAGTAGTTCGTATAATCGAATTGCATACTTACCTGTAAGCTGTGATACCTGTTTAAGTTGATAACTTGTAAAGTGTTCCTCAAGCCGAGTAACAAGTGGTACAACGTCAGGGGCAAAAGTGATTTCTAAAATCGCTAACGTATCAACATAGAAAACACGACTAACCCAACGTGAGCGCACAATGCCTGTTTTGCCAGTCTTTTTATATTCCGAAACATAGCTAAACTTACGTTCAAACAGATTATTTACAGCATCTTTTAATACTTTGTATGCAGCATCTGTAGACACATTAAAGTGTTTTGCGTAATCACTAGCATGTATTTCTAACTTGCTGTCTGCGGTAATTCCTTGCCCTGTTTCTCTAGCATTCATAATTGCAAGCAATATTAAACGCTGTTCAGACGTTTCTAAGTTATAACTGGCATTCATTAACGCATTGTCTTTCACTACTAATCCATTTTTCAATTTAGCACCATAGATGTATCTTGGTTTGATAGCACCTTAAAATGCTAATGGTGTTAAGTCAAGAGGAAATGGTGCTTTATACAAGAGGAAATGGTGCTTTATACAAGAGGAAATGGTGCTTTATACAAGAGGAAATGGTGCTATATGTCCTCTACAAGCCTTGTGTAGCAATCGTTTCGGCTCGCTTAAAAGCATTTAAAAGCTTTAAAAGATATTAAAAGCCCAAGAGCATCAAAAATCAAAGGCTATGGCACTCGCTTTGCTCGTGTCGTTTCAAGAGCAAAAGCAAAGTCAAAAGCATTGATAATGCATTC
>NZ_VOZB01000026.1:0-6429 GCF_013420005.1 Acinetobacter sp. YH12040 | reverse complement strand
TGGCCACTTGGTGGGTATGGCCCGCTTTCTTGACCAGGTGCGTGGCAATGACGCGGTAAACGATGCCCAGCACCCACCCCATGATCTCGGGCCGGCTGGCAAACAGGAAACGCAGCTGAAACGGGAAACTCAACACCCATTGGCGCATGGGCTGTACGGGCAGAACCTCATCGACCAGTAGCGCGGCGCTTTCGGCCATACGCCGTGCGCCACAACTAGGACAGAAGCCCCGACGTTTGCAGCTGAACGCAACCAGGTGCTCAGCGTGACACGACTCACAACGCACCCGCAGAAAGCCGTGTTCGAGACGGCCGCATTTGAGGTAGTCATCAAACTCGCGTTGCACATAGCCGGGCAGTTCCCTGCCCTGCGCCGCCAAATGGGCAGCGAACGTCTGGTAGTATTCTTCGACGATCCGATAGAGCAGGGTTTGCTCGGGCCGGTGACGCTGGTAACGACCAGTGTTCTCGTCCCGGCTGGCCATCCTGGCCGCCACTTGGGGCATGATCCGCATCCTTGCGATAGCCATAGCTAAACTCGGGTGCCTCGTCATCAGGCCCGAGGCGAATACTGCCAAAGCGTGACAACCCCAACCAGAGTGTAAAAATGACAAAGCCACTGGTCACTAATAAGTACAACCAGCCAAAGTCATCAGCGGTCGCATCCAGTGCTTTTTGCGCTAACTCTTGAACGCCATCAGGGTTACTGACTGTGGCAATTAAAAACAAACCAATAAAGAGTATTGATAGGTAAAAAACGGTTCCTACGTCTCCTAAAAGACGGTTTACCCATTGCTTAAACGTACTCATTACTTTCCTTAGAACTTACTATTTAACTAACTATTTCTTACAGGCAACCACTTGAACGACTGCTCCTTTACCCTGGTGATAGTTTCCTTCAGAGATTTCACGCTCTACTTCAGCACCTATTATAAAATCCAAACCGTTTAGTTCTTGCTGCAACCCTTCAAGCGACATAAACATATCTATTTGCGAGGCAGGAGGACCACCCACTCCATCCATGTCAATATGAGCAGCTGTATAGGCTTCTAGCATAAAGACGCCATTTTCTTTTAATGCAGCCACTGCCTGCTTATGCAATTTCAACCGTAACTCAAGAGGCACATGAGCGAAAATTGAAACGATGCCATCCCAAGCGTCTACGCCTAAATCATACTCATTTAAGTTGGCTACCACTGTGGTGATTTTTACACCCTGTTCAGCCGCCAATTTGTGTGCTTTTTCTAAGCCGACGCTAGACTGGTCAACCGCTGTAACGTCATAACCTTGCTTGGCTAAAAACACAGCATTGCGACCTTCACCTTCGGCTAAGCAAAGAACCTTACCTCCTTTAGGTAATTTAGAAAATTCGGCTTGTAATAAATAAAGGCACTCAAGATTTTTATGCTTATTTTTCTAATTGGGAAGCTGTTCTATTTACCCAAATATCGGAAGATGTTATTTTTGCCTTTAACGAATACGCAGCATTAATACGCGAAGACTTGTTTGTTGCAGATGACGAGGAATTTGAGGTTTTAGCAGTTATAAACCTCTCTCCAACTAAAGATGTTAATGGAAATTATGGTCTAATTTTTTATACCGCAATCGAAGACGAAGAGATCAATGAATATAATGCAGGTATGCTTTTTTCTGATATAGTGCTAGTTTACGATAATGGATATTTTAACACTGTTCGCTTTGAGGACATAATTGATGAAGATCAAGAAACAATATTGGATGAAGGCATTCATAATACAAGAATTGAGATTGAAGGTTATGAGTTTGAAATAAAAATTAAAACCATTTTAGATGAAATATCAAGCGATGATTTTTCAAAAAACTTGGCATTTAATAATAAAATTGAAATTGATATAGACTCTGAATCCGTTAAATTAGGCTCCACTTTAGAAGAAGTCTTAAGCGACATGAAACTAAGTTTATATCTAGGAATTTATTATATAAATCACCACAAACATTCTAATGTTCAAGTTACAAAAGATATGGTTGTTTCTTATGACATTGACACAGAAGGATACGGCTTTATAGTTATCAAATATACTGTTGATGAAAAAGATTATTTCACCTCAAAAACCTTTTTAGTTGCTAAAGATGGGGATGTAATACATGATTCACAAGTTATAATTAATATAGCCGATATGGATCTTTCTGACATAACTGATTATTCTGACATAATTGACTATGGTGTTAGCTATGCCTCATATGGTTCAATCAACAGAAATCCATTACTAATTGTGCCAATGGATTTGGATTTTTCGGGTCTAAAATTAGATTTTGAGGTACTAATTTACGATCTCTACGATTTTAATGAAATTTCAAATGAGTTTATTACCGTTTTAATAGGTGAGGATTTTGTATATGACAACACAAGTGTCGGTTTACAATGGATAACGATTAATGCAATCGACTCTAATGATGATACTTATGAATTCCAACTCTTAATTGCTGTCTACGATAACAATGATGAAAACTATGCAATACCTTATCTATCACATGAATTTGTCAATATACTAGGCGATTATAGGTTTCAAGAGGGATATGGTGTCGAAGGCATAAAATACGATGAAGAATCTCAAAAATTTCTTTATGCAGAATATATAGATATATATTATTGGGGAATTGATGAGCCTAAAACTTTTTACTTGTCCGAAACAAATTTTAAAAATGGCTTTTTTGCACTTACTCTAAATGTTTGGGGAATTGACGTAGACTTCACGGTGCCAGTATGAGAGTAAAATACTAAACATATTAAAATCTAATGTTTTGGTTAAATATTAACATATAAAAGTTGTGAAGAATTTAATAATCATCACATCTTTTTTTATGCAAATTTTTATTTGGTTTAAGATTTGTAACCAGTATTAGTAGTTTTTTATATGTAAAAACACCATTATTTTGTATGCTTGCTATATGTCCAATTTAAATGGCAATAGTTGACAAACTGTACGTTTCATCTTATAATTAATTATATAAACTATTAAAGATTATGCAATTAAAGGGAATTTATGGAAAGAAATATTAGGGATTCACAAAATTTCTTACACGATAAAAAATTAGTTAGTAGCCTTGTTGAAAATAGCAATATAAATAATACTGACATTGTATATGAAATAGGTCCGGGAAAAGGCATAATAACCGAACATTTATTAAGAGTAAGTAAAAGTGTAATTGCAATTGAATTAGACACCTCTTTGTATCAATTTTTAAAGCAAAACTTGAATAGTGAAAAACTAACACTTATCAATCAAGATTTTATGAACATAAAACTTCCTGATGGCAATTATAAAGTTTTTTCTAATATACCGTTTAATATGACGGGAGAAATCTTAACAAGATTACTAACAGCAATCAACCCGCCACAAGATATGTATATTATAATGCAGTACGAAGCAATGTTAAAATACGCAGGCACTCCATATTATAAAGACACATTAAAATCACTTATGTTCAAACCGTTATATGATATAAAACTGGCTTATGAGTTTTTGCCTTCAGATTTTAAACCAAAACCCAACGTGTCTATAGTTCTTGTGCATTTCCATAAAAAAGAATATTGTGATATAAAAAAAGCAACAATGTTAGAATATTGGGATTTTTTATCATATATGTATACTGCCCCAGGATTAAATTTTAAACAAAAAACAAAAAATATTTTTTCTTATGAACAGCAAAAACGTTTGAAAAAAATTATCAATTTAGATAGTGAACTAAATTTTTCCGATTGGACATATATTCAATGGATTAAAATGTTCGATACATATAAGCAGTTTGTATGCCAAGACAAGAAAAAACTCGTAGAAGGTTCTTATCAAAAACTTTTAAAAGAACAATCAAAATTAGAAAAAGTCCACAGAAGCAGAACTCAAAGATATTAAATAAAAGGGTACTTAATTGGAAAAAGGTTACTACTTATTTGCATATGTAGAGATAAACAAGTATGCCAATTTTTATAAAACAGATACAAAAAGGCACGACCAAAATATTTCACTTTGGGAATATGATGGTGGTAAATTGTCATTATTAAGATATTGGGAACTAGAGCGTTTATCCAGAATAAAACATCATAATAAAGCTTTTTATTCTGAAACTCAATTCAAAAATATTGTAAATGTTTTATTATCTGAATTTAATCTGCAATTATCAGATATAAAAGAGTATAGGAAGAATAAACGCCGTTTTTCTCCAAGTCCAGCCACTGTAGACCGCGAATGACGGCCTGCTTTGCCAGTGGGTGATTCTGAATCCGGCCCGTGTAGCCATCGATCCCGCCGAAAATTCACCCGTTTTTCCCGACAGCCGGGGCCAACCCAAGCCGCCGGCATAACGCATCCCTGCCGCGGCTGAATTACCGCAGCATCGTGATCGGAATCGTTTGGGACGGGTCAGGTAAACAGACCCGGCGACAGGCCAGCCGGTGGTGCCCGGCTCTCGGGCAACGGGCTGGACTCGTTGGTTTCGGCTTTTTGCTTCAGATGGTCGAGGATCTGCTTGATCACTACCGGATCTTCAATACAGGCAATCACCTTCATGGCACCGCCGCATTCGCTGCAAGTCTCGATGTCGATTTGGAATACACGCTTGAGCCGCTGTGCCCATTTCATCGACGCTCGCCGCCCAGCGGGTGTTGGCGGCTCATCCGATACCTTGACCTTTTTGCTCCCCTTGCCCCTCATGGCAGGTGTAACCAGGGCGCGGTGCTTGCTGTTGGGCGCAAACACCCCATGAAACCGGGTAAGGTTCACACGTGGCTTCGGCACCAACGCCGACAGTCTTGCGATGAAGTCCAGCGGCTCAAAGATCACATGCGTGGTGCCGTCCCGGTACGGCGTCTTAAGCTGGTAGCGCACGTTGCCATTCTTCGTGAGCGACAGCCGTTTCTCAGACACCGCCGGGCGGCTGATGTAGTGGCACAGCCGTTCGAGTTTGCTGCGCTCATGGGCCTTGGCCGCTACGCCGGCATGTAGCGAGAAACCGGCAACCTTACCGGGCATGTCACCAAACTGATCTTCCGGGTCGCAGGCGGGCAGTGTCTGCAGGGTGAACACCTTGCGCCCTGCCTGTGGCCCCACGGCGATGCGATACGTGATGGAATGCCCCAGCAGTGGAGTCATCGCATCTTCATCCACCGCATCCAAGGCCAGGTAAGTGTTTTCAGCATCCCGCTCCAGTAGGCCTTGCCGCTCCAAATAGCGGCCGACCCGATGGGCGATGGTGTGCGCCAGTTGGGTGAGTTCGGCGCTGGTCGGCGCCCTGACCCAGAGGAACCGGGCTGTTCCATTGGGACGCTCAACGTACACGCCATCGAGGAACAGCATGTGAAAGTGAATGTTGAGGTTCAGTGCACTGCCGAAGCGCTGGATCAGGGTGACGGCACCGGTCTTGGCCGCTTGGTGGGTATAGCCCGCTTTCTTGACCAGATGCGTGGCGATGACGCGGTAAACGATGCCCAACACCCGGCCCATGACCTCCGGCCGGCTGGCGAACAGAAAGCGCAATTGAAAGGGAAAGCTGAGTACCCATTGGCGCATGGGCTGTACGGGCAGAACCTCATCGACCAGTAGCGCGGCGCTTTCGGCCATACGCCGTGCGCCACAACTAGGACAGAAGCCCCGACGTTTGCAGCTGAACGCAACCAGGTGCTCAGCGTGACACGACTCACAACGCACCCGCAGAAAGCCGTGTTCGAGACGGCCGCATTTGAGGTAGTCGTCAAACTCGCGTTGCACATAGCCGGGCAGTTCCCTGCCCTGCGCCGCCAAATGGGCAGCGAACGTCGGGTAGTATTCTTCGACGATCCGATAGAGCAGGGTTTGCTCGGGCCGGTGACGCTGGTAACGACCAGTGTTCTCGTCCCGGCTGGCCATCCTGGCCGCCACTTGGGGCATGATCCGCATCCTTGCGATACTGTGTTTTTATACAGTTTATCGCTCAACTGCGAGATATTGAAGTCTCAGCTGTGATGCCAGCCAGTGCCAGACATTGCCTGTGAGTGCCAGTCACTCCCACTCTATTGTAAACAAGACATTTTTATCTTTTATATTCAATGGCTTATTTTCCTGCTAATTGGTAATACCATGAAAAATACCATGCTCAGAAAAGGCTTAACAATATTTTGAAAAATTGCCTACTGAGCGCTGCCGCACAGCTCCATAGGCCGCTTTCCTGGCTTTGCTTCCAGATGTATGCTCTTCTGCTCCTGCAGCTAATGGATCACCGCAAACAGGTTACTCGCCTGGGGATTCCCTTTCGACCCGAGCATCCGTATGAGACTCATGCTCGATTATTATTATTATAGAAGCCCCCATGAATAAATCGCTCATCATTTTCGGCATCGTCAACATAACCTCGGACAGTTTCTCCGATGGAGGCCGGTATCTGGCGCCAGACGCAGCCATTGCGCAGGCGCGTAAGC